>NZ_JAYFQK010000026.1:0-42825 GCF_034927245.1 Desulfitobacterium sp. | reverse complement strand
TTCTGAGGATGTCAAGCCTTGGTAAGGTTCTTCGCGTTGCGTCGAATTAAACCACATGCTCCACCGCTTGTGCGGGCCCCCGTCAATTCCTTTGAGTTTCAACCTTGCGGCCGTACTCCCCAGGCGGAGTGCTTATTGTGTTAACTGCGGCACAGAAGGGGTCGATACCCTCTACACCTAGCACTCATCGTTTACGGCGTGGACTACCAGGGTATCTAATCCTGTTCGCTCCCCACGCTTTCGCGCCTCAGCGTCAGTTACAGTCCAGAAAGTCGCCTTCGCCACTGGTGTTCCTCCACATCTCTACGCATTTCACCGCTACACGTGGAATTCCACTTTCCTCTCCTGTCCTCAAGATCACCAGTTTCCGATGCAGGCTTGGGGTTGAGCCCCAAGTTTTCACACCAGACTTAATGATCCGCCTACGCGCCCTTTACGCCCAATGATTCCGGACAACGCTTGCCCCCTACGTATTACCGCGGCTGCTGGCACGTAGTTAGCCGGGGCTTCCTCCTCAGGTACCGTCATGTACATACAATATTTTCATACCTACCGTTCGTCCCTGAAGACAGTACTTTACAACCCGAAGGCCTTCGTCGTACACGCGGCGTTGCTCCGTCAGACTTTCGTCCATTGCGGAAGATTCCCCACTGCTGCCTCCCGTAGGAGTCTGGGCCGTGTCTCAGTCCCAGTGTGGCCGTTCACCCTCTCAGGCCGGCTACTGATCGTCGCCTTGGTAAGCCGTTACCCCACCAACTAGCTAATCAGACGCGGGTCCATCCATTATCGATAGCATGTTCAGAGGCCATCTTTCCTTAAGCGATGATGCCATCCCTTAAGCGTATCCGGTATTAGCCCTCGTTTCCAAGGGTTGTCCCGGGTTAATGGGCAGGTTACCCACGCGTTACTCACCCGTCCGCCACTAAAAACTCTTAAAGCAAGCTTTTCGAGTTCTCCGTTCGACTTGCATGTGTTAGGCACGCCGCCAGCGTTCGTCCTGAGCCAGGATCAAACTCTCCATAAATTTATGAAGAAAATTTGATTGCTCAAATTGTCTTTTACTCATTGACGAGTCATTGGCTGTTCCTTGTTGTTTAGTTTTCAAAGACCATAAGACTAAACTTGGTTTTTGGTTTGCCGCAGCTACCCGCGACAGTTATTTATTTTAGCAGATCGACTCTTGCGAGTCAAGTACTTTTTTCGCTTCCGAACTTTGTTTAAAACTTTATCGGTTTCCCTCAAAGCTCATCGGCGGGGAGTTTTAGATTAACATTTCTCCTCTCTCGAGTCAACTGTTAATTTTATCCTCCGGGCGCTTGCCAGCATCTTAGCCGGCTTTAGGATATCCGTCCCTCAGCGCTCAATTAGAATACCATAGGCTAAGACTTAATGTCAACACCTATTTTTATATTTACTATATTGTAAAATATATAATATAAACCCGTAAAATATAAACTTCTTCTATAAAGAAATGCTTGAAAGGAATGCTTGGCTTGCGCCGAGCTTCTAGCGCAGACGGCCGCTTCTTGCCGTCCCGATAGTCTCGCACTTGTTTGGCTTCAGCGGCACTTGACCGTCCATTGCCTTCGTATGCTAATAATACAAGAAAGAGAGGCAACACCTCTCTTTCCCTAATATTAAATGATTTGTTATCTACTTATTTCTATTGCTTATTATCATTCAACTTCTTGAATAATCGGCAAAATCATTGGACGGCGACGCGTCTTTTCATAAAAGTGTTTACTCAGCGTATCCCGTACTTGTCCTTTTAATACAGCCCATTCAGTTACGTGACTTTCCTTTAAACGATCCATGGTTTGACGAACTTTTTCTTTTGCGTCAACAAGCATTGATTCAGATTCACGAACATAAACGAAGCCACGCGTTACAATATCAGGCCCGGCGACTATAGCACGAGTTGAACGACTGATCGTCATAACGACAATCAGAATTCCGTCTTGGGATAACTGTTTACGGTCACGTAGAACGATATTGCCAACATCCCCAACACCTAAACCATCAATTAAAACTTTACCGGCTTGTACTTTTCCCGTCATGCTGGCGCCATGACGCGTAAACTCGATAACGCTGCCGTTTTCAGCTAAAAAGATATTTTCTCTTGCCATTCCTAATTGTTCCGCAAGATACATGTGCTGCACCAGCATTCGGTACTCTCCGTGGACCGGAATAAAATACTGCGGGCGAACCATGTTCAGCATCAATTTTAAGTCTTCCTGACTTGCGTGGCCAGACACGTGGACCCCATTAGTTGAACCATAGATCACATTTGCCCCGAGTTTGTAAAGACGATCAATTGTGCGGGCAACCGACTTTTCGTTTCCGGGAATTGGGCTAGCTGAAATAATGACCGTATCTCCCGGCTGAATACTGACACTGCGATGTTCATTCATAGCCATACGCGATAAAGCTGCCATCGGCTCACCCTGGCTTCCTGTTGTCAAAATACAGGCCTGATTACCGGGAAGATTTACAATTTCATCAACATCCACTAAAGTTCCCTCAGGAATATCCAGGTACCCTAATTCAGAGGCAATAGCTACAACATTTACCATACTTCGTCCAACCACGGCCACTTTACGGTTTGTCTTATAAGCCGCAGAAATTGCTTGTTGAATCCGATGTACATTAGATGCAAAGCTAGCAATAATAATGCGCTCTTTAGCGCAACTAAATACTTCTTCAAACGTATGTCCAACATTTCGTTCTGACATCGTTATACCCGTACGCTCAACATTGGTGCTGTCCGACATTAAACAAAGTACCCCTTTGTCCCCCAGCTCAGAGAACTTATGAATATCCATAATTTCGCCGGAAACAGGAGTATGATCAAGTTTAAAATCGCCTGTGTGAACAATCGTACCGAGCGGGGTATGAACAGCTATCCCCACAGCATCGGGAATACTATGGCTGACGCGGATAAATTCAATTCTAAAGATCCCCAGTTTGATAATATCTCGAGGTTCAACGACTGTAGCATTGATATAGTTCAAATTACTTTCCTTGAGTTTTGACTGGATGAGTCCCAACGTTAACCGTGTGGCAAAAATGGGAATATCTAAATCTTTCAGGAGATAGGGTAAAGCTCCGATATGGTCTTCATGACCATGCGTCAATAATATCCCCTGAAGCATCTCCTTATGCTCGATTAAATATGAATAATCCGGAATAACAACGTCAATGCCGAGCATTTCGTCATCAGGAAATGCAAGGCCGGCATCAATTAGGACCATTTGATTATCATAACGAACCACAGTCATATTTTTACCGATCTCACCTAAGCCACCCAAAGGTATAATCTGAACCTTATGTTCCTTTGGCAATTATTTACACCTCCACTATATATTTACTTTCGAATTGCGATATTGTGCCCATTTGGGTAGTCACGTTTCATAAGACGCAATCATAGACAACGAAATTTAGAAATACTGCAACAAACACAACGCCCCTGGTGTTTGCCAGTATTTCGACGCATCAATTTGAAACTAGCCGCACAATTAATCTAATTATCATTATAACTCTTTTATGCGAAACTAGCAAGATCACTGAATTCTCTTACAAAATCCACTTTGTTAAATATTATATAAAACAAGGGTTATTGCAATAGTCCATAATTATGGGCGCGCAAAAAAGGGGCTGTTTTGCGACAGCCCCACAATTTGATTTATTTATTCCCGCTTATCCTAGGGATTATTTTAGATTCGGAAATTTCTGATTAATAATATCGATTATACGTTGGTTCTTAATTTCAATCGGTTTAGTTGCCGGGTCATCACCCAGATCCTCATATTTTATCGCTCCAAAACTATGATCCGCACTAATATGGCCATAGGCATCGGTTTTATTCTTCCACATCATCTGAGTTATATCAAACTTCTCACCTGCATGGCAGGTAGTGCAAACATCAGAAGGATTATCCTTTTTCAGGAGTTGTCCATTTGCATTGGCTTTGTGGGTAGAATGGCATTTAAGACAATTAATATTGGATTCAGCATGGGCACTTGCGAAGAAGTCCCGTGTACCATAATGATTTTGAACCGTGTAATTGCCTTTTGCATCTTTTGCCGGTTCAAGCGGGTGACAGGTGAGACAAGACTTGTCCGAAACATCCATTGTTCCCTTTTTATCCTCGGCAGAAACGTGTATACTTCCGGGACCATGACAAGACTCACAAGAAATTCCCGGTTCATCGGGATTCGTTGTAATTCCGGGTGCATGGCATGAACCACAAGTGAAATTCGAAGCCATCCAATCCCCTTTTCCGTCTTTATCCATATCTTTTTGGCTGGCGGCGGCAATAGTATATTTATCCCCGTCTTTTTCCACCTTGGCTACACGATATATTGAATCTTTAAATCCCGCTTCTTTGGGAACTTCAACAACAATATAATCATTCATCATTACACCGTAGACTTTGGCCTTGGACATATCAATTTTCGTAGAAACAGCCTTTTCCGTATTGCTTGAGTCATAAACTGTGATTTCACCTAAGGGCTGTGAAGTCGGAAAATCAGAAAGTGGTTTAAAAGCATGACCATGACCCGTGTTGGCTACTGATGCGGCTTCTTCGGCATGACAGACTTTACAGGTATCTGTGCCAACATATGTAGCTTCCTGCATATTAGCCGTTTCTTTAGATTGTTCCGGTGCTGTAGCAGGCTGGCTACCACAACCCGCAAGAACACCTCCCGCTAATGTTGTGAATGCTAAAGCAAGGACAAACTGTTTTACTCTTTTCACATTCTTTTCCCCCTAACTTCTTCTGACACGTGAAAACTACTGTTTCACCTCCTACTTTGTTGTGTCAAGGATTACATTCTTTAGATGCATAGCCTTTAACTGGTAATGACATTTTCCATTTTAGCAAATATTTTAATAATTTACTAGATAATGTTCACAAAAAAATCATAAAAAAACTGTCGTCACTGATGACAACAGTTTTTTTATATACCATCATAAAGATAAATTTTACTTTATCGGTTAAAATTTATCCTTCTTTTACCCTCTTAAGAAGGTTTGTTAAAAACTCTTTTTCTTCGGGATTGGCATCTACAAGAGGTAAACGTACTTTTCCTGCTTTAATTCCAAGCGTATTGACTAAGTATTTAACAGGCACCGGATTTGCGGTAATAAAAATTCCCTTGAAAATCGGCATAAGTTTAAGGTGCCATTGCAACGCTTTTTTCGTATCTCCTTCAAACCAAGCATCAACCATTTTCTTCATTTCATCCCCCACGACATGCGAGGCAACGCTGATTATCCCGCTGCAGCCGAGGGCAAGCATAGGCAGTGTGAGCGAATCATCTCCGCTGTAGACCATAAAATCTTCAGGAAGTATTCGTTTCAGTTCACTTACTTGATCCATCATGCCGACGGCTTCTTTTAAAGCCACGATATTCGGAACTTTACTTAAACGAAGAACCGTTTCGGGGAGTAAATTGATTGATGTTCTACCCGGAATATTGTAAAGCATCAGAGGAAGTTCCGATGCTTCGGCGATCACCCGAAAATGTTGGTATAATCCCTCTTGAGATGGTTTGTTGTAATAAGGGACAACCGCCATTAAGCCATCGACACCCGTTTTTGCCGCTTTCTGGGCTAACGCAACACTATTTGCGGTCGAGTTCGAACCAATGCCGGCAATCACAATAACATCCTTACCCACAGCCTCTTTTACAACTCGGAATAATTCCAGTTTTTCATCTGTACTCAAAGTTGGCGATTCTCCGGTTGTACCCGCGACAACAATGCCGTCCGAGCCGTGTTCGGCTAAATATTTGGCCAAGCGGCCGGCTTCTTCAAAATCCACATCCGAATTGTCTTTCATAGGAGTAACCATAGCCGTTAAAATTTTACCAAAGTCCATTTTTCTCAACTCCCTCTTATATTAAGCCCCCAGTTTAAATTTCTTATGCAAGGCTTGAACTGCTTTAACCATATTTTCCTGATCGACAAGAACCCATATTGTGGTATGGGAGTCTGCCGACTGCAAAATACGAACACCGGCATCGGATAAAGCCTCTGCCATATCTGCCATTACTCCCGGTACTCCATGAATTCCCGCTCCGACTATGGACACTTTTGCACAACTTGGAACAACTGAGGGGTTAAAACCCATATTTTCCAGAATTTTAACCGCTTTATCAGCCTCATCATCTCTTACCGTGTATAATATGGCCTCCGGCTGAACACTGATAAAGTCCACACTAATATCGGCGAGTGCCATTCCCCTAAATATTTGTTTATTGGCAAGTAAGATATCCGGTAGGTTCAGGGTAGGTATACAAATTTGAGTGACCTTAGGAGTATGTGCTATTCCCGTTATCGTTCGATCCCCCGTAATATCTGTGCCAACGCTCATATCCGCTTGAAGGCTTGTCACTAAAGTACCCGGCGCATCGGAGAAGGCACATTTTATTCTTAGGGGAATATTGCGCTGCATCGCAATCTCGACTGCCCTAGGATGAATCACCTTAGCTCCCTGATGCGCTAATTGGCAAATTTCATTATAAGTAACGACATCTATAATGCGGGCATCTTCAACAATACGAGGATCAGCTGTCATAATTCCCTCGACATCAGTATAAATATCAATGGCTTCGGCATTCAAAGCAACGCCCAGGGCTGAAGCGGTCGTATCACTTCCTCCGCGTCCAAGGGTTGTAACTTGTCCATCTTCCGTGATCCCTTGAAATCCTGTAACAACAACAACTTTACCCTCTTTTAAGTGCTCGACAATCTTTTTGGGTTCAACTCGAATGATTCGAGCATCACCGAAGTTGTTATTCGTAATAATTCCTGCCTGACCCCCGGTCAAAAGTACCGCATCAAAGCCTAAACTCTTGAGGGTGCTCACCATCACAGTCCCCGATATTACTTCCCCGCAACTTATCAAAAGATCGAGTTCCCTCTGTGGCAATTCAGTTGAAATTCCTTTAACCATGTTTATAAATGTATCAGTCGCGTATGGATCTCCCGTTCTGCCAATCGCTGATACAACTACAACCGGTGAGAAACCTTCTCTTATCGCTTCCGAAATCTTAGCCGTCACTTGAGAGCGCCGTTCGGCCGTTGCTAAAGAAGTCCCGCCAAATTTTTGAACTAAGACTCGCATCCGAACTCCCCCACTCACTCCATATTTGTTCTTACACAACCCCAATATAAGGTGTTTCTAAAGAAGCAGTTCCGCAATCTGTACGGCGTTCGTAGCTGCCCCTTTACGGATCTGATCACCGACGACCCAGATGTTCAGTCCGTTGGCGATCGAATAATCTTCTCGAATCCGGCCTACATAAACTTCATCCGTATCCGAAGTATAGAAAGGCATCGGGTACTGATCTTTTGCCGAATCATCAATGACCTTTACTCCGGGCGCTTTGCTCAAGGCTTCTTTAACCTCGGCAGCACTGACCTTCCGCTGTGTTTCAATATTAATTGACTCAGAATGACTGCGGAACACCGGCACCCTAACCGTTGTGGCTGTAATGGCCATATCAGGTACATGGAATATTTTACGTGTTTCTTTGACCATTTTCCATTCTTCCTTAGTGTAATCACCTTCCTGGAAAACGTCAATTCTCGGAATCAAGTTGGAGGCAATTTGGTAAGGGAAAACTTCGCTTACAACCTCTTCACCATTGGCCATCGCTTTCATTTGGGCTTCAAGTTCCTCAATTCCTTCACGTCCGGCGCCCGAAACCGCTTGATAAGTAGAGACCACGATACGTTTAATTCCGGCCAGATCGAAAATGGGCTTTAAGGCCACATTGGCAATGATGGTTGAACAATTCGGGTTGGCAATAATTCCTTTATGCCACTTTACATCTTCCGGATTCACTTCCGGCACGATAAGCGGGACTTCCGGATCAAGCCGAAATGCGCTACTGTTATCAATAACGACGGCGCCACTACGAACAGCCGCTTCGGCAAATACCGTACTTGCCGATCCACCCGCAAATAAAGCGATATCTATATTTTTGAAACTTTGAGGGGTCGTTTCTTCCACCTCAAATTCACGTCCTTGCCACGTTATCTTTTTACCGGCCGAACGTTTTGTCGCCAAAAGGCGTAATTCGTCAACCGGAAAATTCCTCTCGGCAAAGATTTTTAAAAACTCTTGTCCTACGGCTCCTGTAGCACCAACAATAGCAACATTTGGCATGTAAGCCCCTCCTTAGAATATTTATGTTCAAAATTATTGAAAAGGGTGCCGTGCTTATTGAAAAGCATGGCACCTATAAATAATCGACCCTGCCTTAAACAATCAATGATAATCCACTAATATGGGCTGAATTTGTTTTCCCTCGCACGCTAACAGAACGGTATCGGGAACCATATCCATATGCGCTACTAATGAATTCGATTTATTAACCGGGCTATCCTGCCCAAATGGAACAAAATAAATATTTTTTGTTGCTAATAAAGTTCCAATATTTCGAGCATTAAGTCCTAATCCATCATTAGTGGAAATAGCAATCACTAAAGGGCGTTGATTGCGCAGATGGGCTTTCGCCGCCATGAGCACCGGTGTATCCGTAATTCCGGCGGCTAATTTGGCAAGGGTGTTTCCCGTACACGGAGCTATCACTAAACAATCGAATTTTTTCTGAGGTCCAATCGGTTCCGCAGTCGGGATTGTAGAAATCAGATCCTTTTTCGTAATTTCGGAAAACTTTCTTTTCCAATCTTCAGCTTTACCAAAACGTGTATCCATACTATTGACAGAGTAAGAGATAATCGGGGTAACATCTGCGCCTTCATCGACTAAACGTTGTAAAACCCCTGTAATTTCATGCAATGTACAATGAGAACCCGTGATTGCCATTCCAACTTTCAACCCGTTAAATCTCATTCCTTCGCACCTCCACTTCAAGTCTTATAGAAGTGTTCATTATCGTGTTTAAGTGACGAAGAATAAGCTGAGGGTAGACTTGAGCCAGAATTTTAGCAGCCGATTTCGGAGCAACTATTCCCGGCAGTCCCGGAGCCAGCATGGCTTTAATTCCGAGCAGCTGCGCGTATTCAAAATCCGTTCCTCCGGGAATCGAGGCAATATCAACGATAACCGCATCTTTGGAAACTTGCTCTAACAAGACCTTATCCAGAATTAGTTGAGGAACCGTATTAAATATAAAATCCGCCCGGCCAATTTCCTTTTCAAGGTCTGAGAAATGAAGGGCATTGATGCCCATCTCCGTTGCCCGAGCTATATCAGCCGGTTTGCGAGCTACCCCTGTAACCTGAGCACCCATCCCCTTTAATGTTCGAGCAATTGTCCATCCGTTACGGCCGAGACCCAAGACAAAGCTCTGGCTTCCATGAATTGTAATCACGGAGGAATCCATCGCCATTGAAATAGCCCCTTCGGCAGAAGGTATTGAGTTAAGAATGGCAACTTCATCAAGAAATGCAGTTTCGATAACCCGAATTCCCATCATTTCTGCTGCAGACTTTAGAGCCGGTCGGGCCCAGCCGATAATCAGCGGTACATGTGGGGAGATTGCTTGAAGGACTTCCCTATCCAGGACTATTGGATAATTTGCATACTTCGCTTTGATAACGCCTCGTTCATCGGTACCATACATTGGGAAAAGCAGAACATCCGCTTGTTTTACCGCTTCAATCAGGGATGATGCATGATTTAGGCCATTTATCGGTGCCGCTTTTTCAAAGCCGACTCCGACTATGTAGGCCCCTAATTTTTCTAATTCAGGAATTAGAAAAAGTTCTCGATCATCCCCTCCGATCACGGCCAGTCGAATTCCTTTCAGACTCGCACTCATCTTTATGCCCCCTTTGAGACTGATGTCCCATGACTACTAACCAGTATATGAGGGAGAGATGAATGCGGTTCCCTGAGGAAATTTCCTATTCAAGGAAATTATCGAGTCCAATGACCAGCGAAGTAAGCCCCAGAGCCTTTCGTATGGCCAGCATAACACCGGGCATATAAGTTTCGCGCGAATAAGCATCATGACGAATCGTTAAGGTTTGTCCTAACCCTCCGAAAAGGACTTCCTGATGAGCGATAAGACCGGGTAAGCGAACCGAATGAATATGCATTCCATCCACATCCGCACCGCGTGCACCTTGAACTTTTTCATATTCATTAGGATGTCCTTGGACCGTAGGTTTACGAACCTCAGAAATCCATTCCGCTGTTTTTAGTGCGGTCCCCGAAGGCGCATCTAATTTCTGGTCATGATGAAGCTCAATGATTTCTACATTAGGAAAGTATTTTGCTGTTTCTTGCGCAAACCGCATCATAAGAATAGCGCCAATTGCAAAATTCGGTGCGATAAAAGCCCCTGATTTTTCCCGATCCACAAGTTCCCGAATTTCGGCCAGATCGGTTTCGTCGAGACCTGTTGTGCCAATAACGGGTACAACACCCTCAGCGATTGCCAGTTTGGCATTTTTTAAAACGGATTGAGGGTTCGTAAAATCAACCAGGATATCCGCCTGACTTGTGCGCAGCATCTCAGCATCCAACGGACCGGACATATCAATTCCGAGTCTCGGTGTACCAATCGCATAGCCAACATCCATTCCCGCTTGACGCGTATCCGATGCCCCTACTAATTGCATATCTTCCTGCTTAAGAATGGTTTTGACTACTTCTTGGCCCATTTTACCGCCGGCGCCGGAAACATATACGCGTATTTTTTTCAATTTATAACGCCTCCATTTATTATCCACGAGGATATGGCAAAACCCCGTTGCCAAAACAGCAAGGCGGGGTTCGTCTAAGTTTCTTTTTATTGTAGTAAATTGTTAAAGTCGTGTCAAATTGAATATTTATTAATTCGTTCTGTTTTATTTATCTATATCAACAATAATTACTTCCGAGCCTATCTTTTTAACGGCTTGCCACGGAATAACGAGAGTGTCCCTTTCTTTATCCCCTATGTTACCCCAAAAGCCGCCAAAGCCTGAACGCGATGTTAAAATAATCGCTTCAATCGCTCCCCCCGAGGAAATCGTCAGATCAGCATCCCCAATTTGACCAAGTTTGGCCCCATCAAATAGATTAATGATTTCTTTTCCTGCCAAATCACTAAGAAGCATATCTACTTCCTCCCCTTATTTGCGTATTTTAAGCCAGATCTGAATCACAAAAGGCTGAATAATGGCCAATATTAAAGAAACTAAGGCAAGCGGTTCAACGATGAAATTGTTTTCACTCCACCACGTTTCGGGAATCTTTAGGAAGGAAAACAATAATTCAAAAGAAAGATAAATTCCTCCTGCCGTACCCACCAGCTGAGTAAGCGCCTTTGAAAGCAGGCTTTCCTTCGGTTCAGAACGCCACATCAGGAGATAGGCCCGCGCCCTAACCGAGGCTAAGATTCCTAAACCCAAACAAAAAAGCCCTAAGGCCTGCATCCTTAACCACCCCTCTATGGGATAGTATGACAAGGAAAACATCCCTAGAACTTATTAAAACGAATCGAGTCGATTGTCTAAATTACCTTCCCGTTGATCCAAATCCGTCCTCTCCGCGTTCGCTTTCCGCAAGTTCCTGCACAGGAAGGAATTGAACTAAATAAACCGGCATAAAAACCATTTGCGCAATACGATCGCCGGAATGAAGTGTAAAAGGATCATGGCCCAGATTAATCATGGCCACTTGAATTTCACCGCGATAGTCCGAGTCAATTACACCGACACCATTGATCAGAGTTAAACCATACTTTGACGCCAATCCGCTTCTCGCAAATACTAAAGCAACAATATCAGGCTGAGGCAGTTCGATTCCGATCCCCGTGGGAATCCTTGCCGTCTGGCCCGGAAGAAGTTCTAAATCCTGCTCCAAAATTGCATGTAAATCCACTCCTGCCGCACCCGGAGTCGCATATTCCGGTACGACAAGTTCGTGTTTGGGTCTCATGTTTTTAATTTTAACCGGAATACAATCCATATTTCTCCCCCACATTTAAGGTTAATGCCAATTCGCTTTGTCAAATAATTGATCTAATTCAAGGTCATGCCCCTTTGGCCCCATCATGACGATGCTGAGTTTGTCTTTAACCCAAAGACGGTTCATGACCCTTTTAACATCTTCCAAGGTTACCTTCTCAAGTTTTTCAACCATCTCTTCGGGAGAAATAACCCGATTATAACTCAATTCGGTTTTACCTAAACGGCTCATCCGACTGCTTACGGATTCGAGTCCGAGGTAAAGACTTCCCTTCACTTGGGCTACCGTTTTTACTAATTCGTCTGCGGTTATGCCATGCGCTTTCATCTTTTGAATCTCGTTAAGAATACATTCAACAACCTCCTGCGTATTATCAGGGGTTGTGCCTGCATAGATTGCGAACATTCCGGCATCAACATAGGTCGAATGGTATGAATAAACAGAGTAAGCCAGTCCTCTTTGTTCTCTTACCTCTTGGAACAATCGAGAGCTCAGCCCTCCCCCGAGGACATTATTGATAATATGCATCGGATAAATATCCTCATCGTCCTGTCCGAGTCCGGGTACTCCCATAACAAGATGCATTTGCTCGGTATCCTTGGTGTTGTAGCGATAAATTCTTTGTCCCTTTGGTGTTCCTTCAAGAATGCGGATTCCGCCTCGTTTAAATTCACCATAGATCGGGGCTAATTTATTAATAACATCTTCATGGTTAATTTTCCCGGCAACGGCAATGACTAAATTTTCCGGTGCATAATGATGCCCGAGATAGTCCATGATTTTTTCCCGGCTTAAACCATGAATACTTTCTACTGTGCCTAATATCGGTTTACCTAAGGGATGATCATTCCAAACATACTCGGAGAAAAGATCATGAATCAGTTCATCCGGGGAATCTTCATACATCTTAATTTCTTCAATGACAACCTTTTTTTCCTTTTCAATTTCTTTTTCATCAAATAAGGAATTGAAAAACATATCGCTCAAAACATCAATGGCCAGATCCATATCTTCATCCAAAACTTTGGCATAAAAACACGTATATTCTTTGGTTGTAAAGGCATTAAGCTGTCCGCCCACACTTTCTAAGGACTCTGCTAAATCTCGTGCGGTTCGTTTTTTTGTGCCTTTAAAAAGCATATGTTCAATAAAATGTGATATTCCTTCATACTCCTCACGCTCATCGCGAGAACCCGCCCCTACCCATAATCCGATCGAAACAGAACGAACATAATCAATCTCTTCGGTAATAATTCGTACACCATTTGGCAAAACAGTCTTTTTGTACACTGTTTTCACATCCCCTCAGCAGTCTAAGTATAAAGCATATCTTTAATATCAGCGAAGAAACGGATTAACGTTTCTCATCTCTCGTTCTGCAATCAAAGGCACGCTTGTTATTTTCTGTCCCTTAAGCCAAACTTCAAGAACTCCGAGCTCTTCACCGGCATAGATCGGTAAATCTGTCGAACGCGTCCATGTAATTTTTGTTTCAATTTTATCTTTTTCTATTTTTAACGCACTAATGTTTACGGAATATTGGGCCAGAGCTTCAAGCGTTTGTGACTGATTCAATGGAAATACTCCGACCTTTTCCCCCGCCTTGACCACTGAGACATTTTCCGTTTGCTCAAATCCCCATTCGAAAAGTTTCTGCGCATCTCCAAAGCGATTAGGCGCATGAAGCACAACCGCAATTAATTGGCGTCCGTCCTTTGTTGCCGATGCCACCAGACATTTTCCCGCCGCATTTGTTGTCCCTGTTTTAACCCCATCGGCATAAGGATAATTCCAGAGAAGTTTATTGGTATTGCGTAAATCCATCAAAAAATCAGGTTCCAGAAAATGTATTTCCGTCTCTTTTTGCCTTATAATCGAAGAAAATGCGGGAAGACTCAATCCATATCGGGCGATCAAGGCTAAATCATAGGCCGTAGAATAGTGATTTTTATGGGGTAAACCATTCGTATTTTCAAAATGGGTATCCTTCGCCCCGAGTGAAAAGGCCTTTTTATTCATCATCTCGATAAATTGGTCCTCACTCCCCGCAATTTGTTCACCAATGGCTACACACGCATCATTTCCCGATTTGATCAAGGCACCCGTAATCATCTCATAGAGTGTGGACTTTTCACCGGGATCAAGATGGATTGTGGATTCCCCCACGGCTGCAGCCTTAGGGCTGACCGTTACAATTTCATCGGGTTTTCCCAGCTCAAGCCCTAAGATCGCGGTCATCATTTTTGTAGTGCTTGCGGGAGCCCGCTTTTTATGAGCTTGCTTATCAAAAAGAACATCCCCTGTAGCCGCATCCATAAGCACAGCCGCATCTGCCGTTACAGTAGGATAAGATGGATTTATGGCTTGTACCGGCTGAACTTCCAGTATAGTAACAAGCAAAGCAAACCAACAGACTTGCTTAAGCTTTAGACTGAACATTATACCACCTCACATTATATGCTATGAGGTAGTATTTCCGACAGGCTGCAATGTTATCAGTTCCGATAACTTTATCATTTTAAAGCCCTCACTGTTTAATCCGTTTAAAATTCTGGGAAGGGCCTTTACCGTATTTTCTTTGGGATGCATTAAAATTATAGCCCCTTCTTTTTTGGGTTTTATCCCGAAACGGACCGCAGGATTTAAGATCCGCTGGGTTATTATTTCAGGAGTACTGTCCGGTCGCCAATCGACCGTATCTAAGGTCCACAAGATCGTTTGATAGCCCAGATTTTGCGCCGCCTTCAAGCCTGATGATCCTTTTTCGCCATAAGGAGGAGCATAGTACTTTGACTTTTGCCCTGTTATATCCTGAATTATTTTTTCCGTCTTCACGATTTCTTCCTCATTTTGAGCTACGGATAACCGATCAGGATGCGGATGGGAGTAACCGTGATTTTCGATTTGGTGTCCACGGGCCAAAATTTCCTTGACTAATTCCGGATTTTTGCTTGCCCAACGGCCGGTTAAAAAGAACGTTGCTTTTGCTTGTCCCTGATCCAATGCATCAAGTATGCCTGGGATATACTCTTCTCCCCAATCCACATTGACCGTAATAGCGATCACTTTTTCCTCGGTTTTGACCTGATCGATCGGTTGCGGTCCCGCCGCTAAAGTTGCGGCGATTCTTTGCTTAAAAAAGACTCCTAAAAGCAATAAACAGCTTATCGCTAATATTTTTATTGTTCTGCGCGAAAGTTTAAAGTACAGATACATCGGCCTACCCCCTTACATTAAGATGTATGCAAGGGGAGGCCGATGCAGAAGTTAGGGTTCGTTTGCGGTTATCTATTTCTGTTAAAATGATTTCCCTGATGGTTATTATTTGTCCCGGCACCAGGGTTAGAGTTAGAGTTAGGGTTAGGGTTAGGGTTAGGATTGGGAATGGCTTCCTTTCGGGAAAGATTGAGCCGGCCTTGCTTATCAATTCCCGTTGCTTTAACGAGAATCTGATCTCCGACTTTGACAACATCCTCAACCTTTTCAACCCGGGTATGTGCCAGTTGAGAAATATGAACAAGCCCCTCTTTCCCACTTAATCCCAGGACACCGGGGATAACTTCGACAAAAGCGCCGAAGTCCATTATGCGGGTCACACGGCCATTGTAAATCCTTCCGACTTCAACATCCTGTGTTAAAGCCTCAATGATCTTAAGTGCCTTTTCCCCGGCTTCACCATCGATCGCTGAGATAAATACACGCCCATCATCTTCGATATCAATTTTGACCCCGGTCTCGTCAATAATCTTCTTAATTGTCTTCCCGCCTGGTCCAATGACATCGCGAATCTTATCCGGATGAATTGACGTTGTAATGATCCGGGGGGCAAACGGCGAAAGTTGAGTTCTTGGTTTGTCAATCACGTTTAAGATCTTACCAAGAATAAACATTCTTCCTTTTTTGGCTTGCTGCAGTGCTTTGTCGAGGATTTCGCGGGAAACGCCTTTGATCTTAATATCCATCTGCAGTGCGGTAACACCTTCACGTGTTCCGGCAACCTTAAAGTCCATATCCCCATCATGGTCTTCAAGTCCTTGAATATCAGTAAGAATCGCGATTTGGTTTTCTTCGCTGATCAGCCCCATCGCAATCCCCGCAACGGGTGATTTAATGGGAACCCCGGCATCCATCAAGGCAAGTGTACTGCCGCAAACTGAAGCCATAGAACTTGAGCCGTTGGATTCCAATACTTCCGAAACAAGCCGGATCGTATAAGGAAACTCTGTTTCATCCGGAATAACCGGAAGGAGAGCACGCTCTGCCAAGGCCCCATGTCCTATTTCACGACGCCCCGGTCCTCTCATCGGTCGAGTTTCACCCACGCTGAAGGGCGGGAAATTATAATGGTGAATATAGCGTTTTGACTTTTCAAGTCCCAGCCCATCCAGAATTTGTTCGTCACCGCTCGCTCCCAACGTTGCCACAGTCAGAACCTGAGTTTGACCGCGGGTAAAGAGCCCCGTACCATGGGTTCGGGGGAGTATTCCCACCTCGATCGTAATCGGTCTGATTTCGTCCAGGGCACGTCCATCGGGACGGATATGTTCAACGGTAATTAAGCGGCGTACAATTCTATGCACTAAATTTTCAAGAGCACGATCGACATAATTGATTTCTTCGGGGAACTCCTCGGCAAAATGCTCCAAAGTCTCATCCTTAACCGCTTTGACAGCCACTTCACGTGCTTTCTTTTCTTCCGTACGAACGGCTTGATCCATTTTTTCGAAAGCATATGTGTTTACAGCTTCCACGATGTGAGCGGGGATTTGATCCACTTGAACTTCCTGTTTATCTTTAGCAAGTCCCATCTCTAAAGCCTCAGCACGGAACTGCTCAATAAATTCGCAAATTTTCTGTACTTCTTGATGTCCAAACATAATGGCTTCAAGCATTTGGTCTTCCGGGACTTCCTGAGCGCCCGCTTCAACCATCATCACTGCATCTTTAGTTCCTGCAACCGTTAAATGCATGCGGCTTTTTTCCGCCTGCTCAACCGTAGGATTTATGCAGAATTCATCATCAACCAGGCCCACGGTAACAGCTGCTACCGGCCCTTCAAAAGGGATATTAGAAATGGTTAAGGCTGCCGATGCAGCATTAATACCTGTAATATCTGAAGCACAGTCCTGATCAACTGACATGACCATAGCTATAACTTGCACATCATTGCGATACCCTTCCGGAAATAACGGACGAATGGGGCGGTCGATAAGCCGTGATGATAAAATAGCCTTTTCACTGGCACGCCCTTCCCGTTTAATAAATCCGCCGGGAATTTTCCCCGCAGCATATAAACGTTCTTCAAACTCAACCGTCAGCGGAAAGAAATCAATTCCTTCCCTTGGTTCGGAACTTCCTGTTGCAAAAGCTGAAACCACGGTTTCTCCATACTGACAAAAGACCGCACCTCCGGCCTGCTTTCCAATCTTTCCGGTCTGAAACATCAGGGTCCTTCCCCCGACCTGAATCGACCGTTCTAATACTCCATCTTGCACTATGGAACCTCCTTAATTCTATCCATCTTCTTAACTTGTTTCCACTTCGACATGTTATTATTATTTCCTGCATTTTGGATAAAAAATCTAGCAAATCGCATTAAATTCGTGAGAAATACAGTTTTGAAGGCCAATCCTTAATAATAATAAAGATGAGAAGCAGAATATCTCTGCTTCTCATCTTTCTCCGTAATAATCCACCATTAATTAGTGGCGTAATCCAAGATCAG
Source organism: Desulfitobacterium sp. (assembly GCF_034927245.1). Classification (GTDB taxonomy): domain Bacteria; phylum Bacillota; class Desulfitobacteriia; order Desulfitobacteriales; family Desulfitobacteriaceae; genus Desulfitobacterium_A. Next base: position 25,162 of record NZ_JAYFQK010000026.1, on the reverse strand, counting down.
TAAGGATTTTACGATAACGATTAAAATCAAGTTCTTTCAAATAATTGAGAAGGGCACGACGCTGTCCAACCATTTTTAAAAGGCCGCGACGAGAATGATGGTCTTTTTTATGGGTTTTGAAATGCTCTGTCAAATAAGCAATCCGCTCAGTCAGAAGCGCGATTTGAACTTCCGGTGAACCGGTGTCACCTTCATGTTGTTGGTACTTTGTAATAATTTCTTTTTTCTTTTCAGCTGTTAACATTTTTGTCAAACCTCCATTTTTTCAAAACGCCTGCAGCCCAGATGCCGCCGGAGTACGGCCATCCGAGTCAGCGGTTCATTAAGATTCTAAATTATTTTACCGGAAATTTAAGGATTTGTAAAGCCTGTTATCTGCCGTTTCCTGTTCGAGGATTCTTTTCGTTTGCAAAGCGTCCTTTTGTAGTTGTTCCAATAGCTCTGCCGCACTTGAGAATTTTCGTTCATCGCGCAGCCGCTCAACTATCTCAATATTTAACGTTTGATCATAAAGATCGCCTTGAAAGTCAAAAAAATGAACCTCAGCTGTGGTCACATACTCGTCATGAAAAGTGGGTTTCATCCCGATATTCATCATGCCAAAGATTTTTGATCCATTCAGCTCAGTCCAGACGGCATACGCTCCTCGCTTTGGAATAAGAATATCCTCATGGAATTTAAGGTTTGCCGTTGGATACCCCAACGTTCTGCCTCGTTGTTCGCCTTTAACAACTTTTCCTTCTAAACTGGGATATCGGTCCAGCATAATTTGTGCCTGCCGGATATTCCCTTCAAGCAAAGCTTTGCGTACGCTGCTGGAAGAAATCACTTTGCCGGCCATGGTTTGGGCCTGAAGCACGCTGACACCGAAGCCAAACTTTTCGCCAAAATGCTGCAAATCTTTCGGCGTCCCGCTCCCTTTACAGCCAAAAGAATAATTGAAGCCAACGACGACATACTGTATCCCGAGTTGAAGAAGAATATCCGATACAAACTTTTCAGGTGTTGTATCAGCCATTTGATGGGTGAAAGGAAGAAGAAAAACATTGTCCACCCCTAACTCTTCTAGGAGTTCCAACCGTTTTTCCGAGGTTGTTAATAACCCAATCATTTTTTCCGGGAAAAGAAGTTTCAAAGGATGAGGTTCGAAAAGCAGTACATCTAATTCGATTCCTCTTTTCCGGGCTATCTCTAATCCACTCTCCAGCAAGCGCCGATGTCCCAGGTGTACACCATCAAAATTGCCTAGAGCGAGCACACTCGCTTTATACGGTTTTTCAGGTAACTGTCGGATAACCTGCACTCCGTTAATACCTCCTCTAATTACACGACCGGGTTATTAAAAAACTTTATACGGATAAAGAGATTGGTCAATACATTTGCCAATCCCGATAAATTCATGGTCAGTAAAGACTTGGACTTGTCCCGATTCAGGAAGCTTTACAGCGCCTAAACCCCTTTGTGATGTCGGCAGGCCATGCCGAAATGCCTCAGCCCGCTGCGGAGTTAGAACAACCTTCGGCAAGTCCAAAATACGATTAAGGGGAATGAGAAAATCATCTTTGCCTTGTTCCAGGGCTTCATTGATTTGCTCTAAAGTCCAGCTTTCCTCAAGTCTAAACGGTCCTGAGCGCAGACGGACTAATTTTGACATATGGGCACCACACCCTATAGCATCGCCTATATCCTGGCATAAAGTTCTTATGTAGGTTCCTTTAGAACAATCCACTTCAAAAACGGCCTTGGGATATTCACCCGCCTGCCATGAAAGCAGTTCCAATCTTTGAACCGTAATGGTACGCGGTGGCCGTTCAACTTCAATTCCCTGCCTTGCTAAATCATAGAGATGCTTTCCCTCGTGGCGTATAGCCGAATACATCGGAGGGATTTGCTGAATGGAACCTAAAAATTGAGGAATAATCCGCAAAAAATCCTGCTCTTTTACCAAAGCCTTAGTCGAACGCAAAATTTGACCTTGCGCGTCCTGCGTATCTGTCACAATTCCAAATGTAATCTCGGCTCGATACGATTTACCCTGATCTGTGAGATATTCTGCTAACCGGGTTGCTTTACCCACACAAATGGGTAACACCCCATTTACCTCAGGATCTAATGTTCCGGTATGTCCCACCTTACGCGTCTTTAGGCTTTTCCGCAGCAAGACTACGACATCGGAAGAAGTCATTCCAACGGGTTTATGAACATTAATGACCCCGTCCAATGCTTAATTCCTCCTCAATAGTACGAATCACAGATTTCCTTGCCTCTTCCAGCGAGACCTCCATCGTACAGCCGGCAGCTCTTTTATGCCCCCCACCGCCAAAACGTGCGGCTAATTCATTGACATTAAACCAAAGATTGGATCGCAAGCCGATCCGTATTTTTTGCTTTTCTATTTCTTTAAAAAGAACAGCGACCTCAACACCTTCGATACACCGCGCGTTGTTAATAACACCTTCACTCAGATTTTCCTTCGCACCCGTTTCTTCGAAGTCTTCTTGATGAAGCGTAATCACGGCCAGCCGGCCTTCGCTATAAAGCTCAAGTTCGCTCAACCCTTTGCTCAAAAGCTTAACTTGAGCTAATGGTTTCTGATCAAAGATAAGGTGATGGATTTGAAGAAGATCAATCCCCGCGTCCATCAGCTTAGCCGCTAAAAGATGCGTCTTTGCCGTTGTATTGCTGTATTGAAACGAACCTGTATCAGTAACCAGCGCTGTATAAAGATTGGTCGCAATGTCATGATCCAGCGGGACTCCCAGTTCTTCAATAAGAGCCATTATGATCTCTCCGCTGGCGCTCGCCTTAGGGTCCACCCAGTTAAGCGTTCCAAAGTTATGATTCGAAATATGATGATCAACATTAAGAATAACAACGTTTTCCGGGAATTGATCTGCCACAAGATTGGTACGCTGTAAGTCTGTACAATCAACAAAGCAAAGGGTTTGCGGAAGACTTTCGGGAAGGTCTTTTTGAACTTCCTGAACCCCCGGTAAGAAATCTAAATTATGGGGGATTTCATCCGGATTATACAGTTTTACTCTTTTTCCAATCCTTTTCAAGGCTAACCCTAAGGCCAGCATAGAACCCAAGCAATCACCATCGGGGGAAATATGGGAGAAAAGCGCCACTTCCGGCGCTTTTCGTAATTCATCTGCAATGGGATTTGACATATCATTCGCCATGAGAATCATCCTCGTCCTCGGTTTTTTCGGTATGAACCTCGCGCAAGAGCTCAGCGATATGAGCACCATGTTCGATCGACGAATCGTATTTAAACGTTATCTCCGGAGTATATCTAAGACGAATCCTTCTCCCGATTTCGTTGCGGATGAAACCGGCTGCACGATTAAGTGCTTCCAGAGACTCCTTGCTTTGTTGAGAATCACCCAGAACACTGACAAAAACCTTGGCATGTCCTAAATCCTCAGCAACCTCTACACTTGTCACTGTTACAAAACCGATTCGAGGATCTTTTAGTTCCTCGCGGATCATTTGTGATATTTCTTCTTTTAAGGCCTCGCCCAAACGGCTTGCTCGATGTTTTGCCATAGGTCATTCCTCCGGGTTTGAATTATAGTTCGCGTTTTACCTCTTCCATGATATAACCTTCAATAACGTCGCCCTCTTTTATATCATTAAAGTTTTCCACGCCAATTCCACACTCATACCCTTCCAGCACTTCTTTGACATCATCTTTAAATCGTCTGAGGGACTCTAGATTACCTTCATGGACAACCACACCATCACGAATCACGCGGACTTTTGAGGTTCGTGTGATTTTACCTTCTGTAACATAACTTCCTGCAACACTGCCCACTTTCGGTACCTTGAAGACTTGGCGGACTTCAGCCCGGCCTTGAACAAGCTCCTTAAAGTCCGGATCAAGCATCCCGGACATAGCCGCTTTAATATCCTCAATCGCATCATAAATAACACGATAGAGACGAATATCTACGCCTTCTAACTCTGCCGTAGCTTTCGTGTTAGAGTCGGGTCTGACATTAAATCCTATAATGATGGCATTTGAAGCGGCGGCTAACATAATATCTGTCTCGGTTATTGCTCCAACGCCGCCATGAATCGCATTAACCCGAACCTCACTCGTGGACAATTTAAGAAGGGATTGTTTTAGGGCCTCAACCGAGCCTTGAACGTCGGCTTTGATAATAACGTTAAGCTCTTTAACTTCTCCTTCTTTAATTCGATCAAACAAGTCTTCAAGGCTAACTTTGGACATTTGCCGGGCTTCTTCGGCTTTTCTCACATTGGCGCGCGCTTCAGCGATTTGACGTGCATGTTTCTCATCAACAACGACATCAAATATATCACCTGCTGCCGGTACTTCATTAAGTCCTTGTACTTCGACAGGTGTAGATGGCCCTGCTTTTTTTACGCGTCTTCCTTTATCATCAACCATAGCCCGTACTTTTCCGAAAACGGAACCTGCTAAGATGCTGTCCCCGACATTCAATGTTCCCTTGGAAACCAAGACCGTGGCCACGGGACCCTTTCCTTTGTCAAGTTCAGCTTCAATTACCGTACCAGTAGCAGGCCGATTTGGGTTTGCCTTTAGTTCACGCATCTCGGCAACAAGCAAGATCATCTCAAGCAGTTGACCAATATTTTGCCTTCCCTTTGCGGATACAGGTACGGCGATCGTATCGCCTCCCCATTCCTCAACGACTAGACCATATTCGGTCAATTCTTGTTTCACCCGATCGGGTTGCGCGGCTTCCTTATCGATCTTATTGATAGCTACAATGATCGGAACCTCTGCCGCTTTGGCATGGTTAATTGCCTCAATGGTCTGGGGCATTACACCGTCATCTGCGGCAACAACAAGAACGGCAATATCTGTAACTTGAGCACCACGAGCCCGCATCGCTGTGAAAGCTTCATGCCCCGGTGTATCAAGGAACGTAATCTTTTGCCCTTTAATTTCAACTTGGTAAGCACCGATGTGTTGGGTAATCCCGCCGGCTTCGGAAGCGATAACGTTCGTTGCGCGAATGGCATCCAGCAGGGAAGTCTTTCCATGGTCAACGTGTCCCATTACCGTAACAACAGGGGGCCGTAAAACTAGATCTGCCGGATCATCGACAATTTCTTCGACCTCTGTTAAAGGTTTCTCAATTTTAACTTCTACACTTACACCCATCTCATTAGCCAAAATCGTCGCGGTTTCAGCATCAATTTCTTGGTTTATCGTAGCCATGACGCCTAAATTCATCAGCTTTTTGATCAGTTCGCCTGATTTTCGGCTCATTATCGAGGCCAGATCTTGGACAGTGAGCGACTCGGGGATAACAATATGCTTTGGAGTGGTATCCCGAACCTCCTTCTGCTCATGACGGTTATTCCGTTTATGCTGATGTGGATAATTTCGTATATCTTTCTCAATTTCTTTCTTCCGTTCAAATGAACGATCTTGAGATTTTTTCTTAACAGGGTTTTGCCGCTTAGGCGGTTCGAGGGATACCGCTCCCGGTGCAGGTTGAGGACGTGCCGATTGGCGAGGGCCCTGCGGACGATCTCCCATACCCGGACGTGGGCCATACGGACGTTCTCCCATTCCCGGACGCGGGCCATGCGGACGTTCCCCCATTCCCGGACGTGGGCCATGCGGACGATCCCCCATTCCCGGACGCGGCCCTTGCGGACGATCTCCCATACCCGGACGCGGACCATACGGACGATCTCCCATTCCCGGACGCGGCCCTTGCGGACGTTCTCCCATTCCCGGACGCGGCCCTTGCGGACGTTCTCCCATTCCCGGACGCGGACCATGCGGACGATCCCCCATTCCCGGACGCGGGCCATGCGGACGTTCTCCCATTCCCGGGCGTGGACCTTGCGGACGTTCTCCCATTCCCGGACGCGGCCCTTGCGGACGATCCCCCATTCCCGGACGCGGCCCTTGCGGACGTTCTCCCATTCCCGGACGCGGCCCTTGCGGACGTTCTCCCATTCCCGGACGTGAACCATGCGGACGATCTCCCGTTCCCGGACGTGGGCCATGCGGGCGTTCTCCCACTCCCGGACGCGGCCCTTGCGGACGTTCTCCCATTCCCGGGCGTGGACCTTGTGGACGATTACTCATTTCCGGACGTGGGCCTTGTGGACGATTACCCATTTCCGGACGTAAACCTTGGGGATGATCTCCTATTCCCGAATGGGGTTTAGGAGCTTCGTTTTTGTTTTCCCCTGGGGCTGCCGTGTGGGGCACTTCTTTACCCTTTAACTGTGTAATTTGAGCACGGAGACGATCTGCATCGCCTTTTTCTACAGCACTTAAATGATTTTTAATTTCTATTCCCATACTTTCTAATCTTGTCATAACATCCTTACTACTTAAATTTAATTCTTTTGCCAATTCGTGAACACGAATACTCAATACAACCACCCCCACATATTCAGCGCCCGATATTTATTCCAGGCCGTCAGCTCCTTACCTTTAAGATCGCTTTAGCAAATCCCTGATCCATGACCAAAACAGTCGAGCGTTGAGATAAGCCAATTGCTTTTCCCAACTCTTGTTTTTCCCCGAAGACAAGAACCGGTATATGTAAATCCCCGGCCCACTGTGTGTATTTTTTATGCGTTCCCGGTGCATCTTCCGCCAAAATCAAGAGATTCCCTTTGCCCTTTTTTAACATAGCTTCAACTTGAGATTCCCCCGAAGTGATTTTTCCTGCCCTGCGGGCTAAGCCCAATAGTGAATAAATCCGTTCTATCACGAACCGGCCAGCTTCCCTTCTAATTCTTGAATTAACTCGGGAGAAAGCTCGATGTCCAGTGCTTTTTGAAACCGATGTCCTTTAACAGCCGTTTTAAAGCACTCGATCTGTGGACAAATATATGCTCCCCGCCCGTTCTGTTTACCTGTGGGATCAAGTTCCACTGCTCCCTCCGGTGTTCGCACAATTCGAACGAGCTCTTTTTTAGGTTTCATTTCTTGGCAGCCTAAGCACATCCGCATCGGGACTTTTCGCGCCTTCATCTGCTCACCGCTTTCCCTTTTTCTTTTTGCCTTCTTTAGAAGCACGGGTGTGATTTGTTTCGCTTGTTTCATTGATTTCACTATGATCGTTTATTCCCGACTCATCTTCTTCATAACCGGCATTTGCGTCATAACCTACACCCTCATCATACTCAGCGGATTCGTCGCTGTAATCAGAGAACTCATCATATTCCTCGGCATTTTGTTCATATTCATTATACTCATCGTATTCGTCGTACTCATCATAGTTTTCATCGTAGTTTTCATCATATTCGTCGTACTCATCATATTCCACGGATTCTTCATCGGCACTTTCCGGAATTAAATTTTGGGCTAAGGCTTGCGATTCGGATTTAATATCAATCTTCCAGTTCGTCAATTTAGCGGCTAAACGCGCATTTTGGCCTTCTTTACCTATGGCCAGAGAAAGCTGATAATCGGGAACCACCACAAGAGCTACCTTCTCATTGGGTTTAGGATAAACACCGATGACCTTTGCCGGTGACAGGGCATTCGCCACAAACTCCTCCGGTTCAGGCGAGTAGTTAACAATGTCAATTTTTTCTCCTTTAAGTTCGTTGACAATCGTTTGTACCCTGCTTCCCTTTGGCCCGACGCAGGCACCTACCGGGTCAACATTAGGATCACGTGAATAAACAGCAATCTTCGAACGGGCACCTGCTTCACGAGATACGCCTTTAATCTCAACAAACCCATCATGGATTTCCGGAACTTCCAATTCAAAAAGACGTTTAATAAGTCCGGGATGCGTTCTCGAGAGCATAATCTGTGGTCCTTTGGTTGTCTTCTTGACTTCGACGACATAGGTTTTAATCCGTTCGAAGGCCTGATATGTTTCTCCGGGAATTTGTTCCTGTGCGGCTAAAATCGCTTCAACCTTTCCAAGATCCACGATAACGTTTTTCTGGTCGTATCGTTGAACAACACCAGTAACGATGTCACCTTCACGGTTAATATATTCGTCATAAATCATACCGCGTTCGGCTTCACGAATTCTTTGGACGACCACCTGTTTCGCTGTTTGCGCTGCAATCCGTCCAAAATCGCGAGGAGTAACTTCATATTCAACAATGTCATCAATGTTATAATTAGGATCAATTTTACGGGCTTCCTCTAATGTAACCTGAGTACGCTCGTCTTCAATCTCTTCGACAACATTTTTCCTTGAATAAACTTTGAATTCACCTGTCGTCCTGTCAATGCTGACCCTTACATTTTGTAAGGATGCAAAGTTCTTTTTATAGGCGGAAATAAGTGCGGCTTCAATCGTTTCAAATAGCACATCTGCTGAAATTCCTCGTTCTTTTTCCAGTTCATGTATAGCTTCAATGAACTCCATATTCATTATTAACTTTTCCTCCCCTAAAACTCTAACGCTATATTAGCTTTTTCAATAATATTTTTAGGAAGTTGTACCTTCTCTTTTTCATATTCGAGAATAATGGCTTCATTATCGATTCCCGCTAGGTAGCCGGTAAATTCCTGATAGCCTTGAAAGGCCTCTTTCGTGCGGATATGAACCAGCTTCCCTTGAAAACGAATAAAATCCTCATCCTTTTTTAACGGGCGCTCCAGTCCCGGAGAAGATACTTCTAACATGTATGCCTGCGGTATTGGGTCATTTTTGTCTAAGAGATCACTGACAGCATGACTTACATTTGTACAATCATCTAGGTCGACTCCTTCCTCTTTATCAATATAAAGTCGGAGGTACCAATGCACGCCTTCTTTTATGTATTCAACGGCTACCAGTTCAAGTCCCAGTTCTTGAATAATGGGTGTAACTAAAACTTCAACTTTCTGCTCAATTGGCTGTCCCATGTGTATCTCTCCTTTATTTTTGGCCCTTGCTATTCATAGTCTTGCGAAGGAATTGTAAAGTTATTCTTTCATTATTCTTTCTGACAGTGCAAATGAAAGAGTGGGTCCAAAACCCACTCCTCACTTCGTTTCTAAAATTCTTACTTTAAATATAGCATATCCTTTAATCGTTAGCAACACTCTCGGTAGAAAATAATGGTTAATACAGGCTAAAACAAGCTAAGTTGGTTTTGTTCGGGAAGTTCTTTTAAGCAGCCGTGATTTTGAAGAATTTCAATTACTGTTTTGCTTAGCTTGGCTAGTGAACGCAGATCTTCGATTGACTTGATATTTCCTTTCTCCCGAAGCGCAACAAGACTTCGTGCAGCACTTTCGCCCAACCCCTGTAAGGAGGCAAAAGGAGGAAGAATCCCCGTTGGCGTAATCTTGAATTTAGTGGCATCTGACTCCCAAAGATCAACTTTGCGCAAGGTAATTCCTCGGCACCACATTTCTAAAACCAGTTCGAGAATAGTCATCAGACCTTTTTCTTTCACAGAAACATCATTGCCCTTTGCTTCTATTTCATCCATCTTCCGCCGACAAGCATCGGCGCCTTGAACCATTAAATCAACATCGAATTCATCCGCGCGAATGGAAAAGTAGGTCGCATAATAGGCCTCCGGACAATGAACCTTAAACCAAGCAATCCGAAAAGCCATCGTCACATAAGCTACAGCATGAGCCTTAGGGAACATATACTTGATTTTTAAACAGGATTCAACATACCAGTCAGGAACATCATGAGCCTTCATTTCCTCAATATCATCCGGCTTGAGTCCTTTCCCTTTCCGTACACTTTCCATAATTTTAAACGCCCATCCCGGTTCAAGACCTTTATGAATCAAATACACCATGATATCATCGCGACAGCCAATGAGCTCGGACATTTCCGCTGTCCCGTTTCGTATCAGCTCTTGAGCATTTCCCAGCCAGACATCTGTACCATGAGAAAACCCGGATATACGAACAAGGTCTGAGAAGGTCTTGGGTTGAATATCCTCAAGCATTTGGCGGGTAAATTTTGTACCAAATTCCGGTATACCATATGTTCCGCTTTTTGAGCGAATTTGCTCCTCGGTAACCCCTAAAGCTTTAGGTGAGCAGAACAAGGACATCGTCTCCGAATCATCGAGGGGAATCTTTTGGGCATCGATCCCTGTTAAATCCTCAAGCATCCTGATTACCGTAGGATCATCATGGCCCAGGATATCCAACTTTACAAGGCGTCCCGAAATAGAGTGATAATCAAAATGCGTTGTTATGATACCGGAGTTAGGATCGTCCGCCGGATGCTGCAAGGGGGTAAAATCATAAACATCACATTCCTTAGGCACAACCATGACTCCGCCCGGATGTTGTCCTGTCGTTCGTTTAACTCCGGTGCAGCCTCGTATTAAACGCGACATTTCCGCCGGCCGAACCCGTATCTTTCGCTCTTCAAGATAGTTTTTGACATAGCCAAAAGCCGTTTTTTCCGCCACTGTTGCAATCGTTCCCGCACGGAAAACATAGCCTTCCCCGAAAATTTCCTCTGTATATTTATGGGCACGGGGTTGATAATCACCGGAGAAGTTTAAATCGATATCAGGTACCTTATCTCCTTTGAAGCCTAAAAATGTTTCAAACGGAATATCATGCCCGTCTTTAGCCATAAGTTGACCACATTTAGGGCAATTCTTATCAGGCAGGTCTATACCGCACCCGACACTTCCGTCTTCAATCCATATTGAATGCAAGCACTCCGGATTTACACAACGGTAATGCGGCGGCAAGGAATTTACCTCAGTAATTCCGGTCATCGTCGCTACGAGTGAAGATCCTACCGATCCTCGAGAGCCTACCAGATAACCGTCCTCGTTGGACTTCTTCACAAGCAAGTGGGCAATCAGATAGAGCACGGCGAACCCATTGCCGATAATCGACTTAAGTTCCTTATCCAAACGATTTTTAACAACTTCCGGAAGTTTTTCACCATAGAGTTCCTTCGCTCTTTGCCAAGTCATGCTTTCAATTTTTTCCTCAGCCCCCTGAATCGTAGGTGAATGCAAATCATCCGGAAAAGGCTTCAGCACCTCAACTTGATTGGCAATCTTTTGAGGAGCATGAACTACAGCATCTAGGGCTTCTTTTTCACCCAGATAGGAGAACTCCTCAAGCATTTCCTCGGTCGTACGAAAGAATAAAGGGGCTTGCTGGTCAGCATCTTCAAACCCTTTACCTGCCATGAGAATTCGCCGATAGTATTCATCCTCAGGATCCAAAAAATGAACATCACCTGTGGCAACTACAGGTAAATCGAGTTCCTGTCCTAACCGCCAAACCGTACGGTTGATCTCCCTTAGCCCTTCTTCATTCTCCACTTGATTTGTACGCAGCATAAACGCATTATTCCCTATCGGCTGAATTTCGAGGTAATCATAAAATGCGGCAATTTCTTTTAATTCGTCCCAAGACTTCTTTGCCAAAATTCCCTGAATCAATTCGCCTGCTTCACAGGCAGAACCGACAATCAAGCCTTCCCGAAATTCGGTGATTTTTGAACGGGGAATGCGCGGACGCCGATAAAAATGCTCAAGGTGGGAAACAGTGATTAGCTTATAGAGGTTTTTTAGTCCTGTGTAATTTTTAGCAAGGATAATAATATGCCGAGCCTTACGCTGCTTTAAGGGCAATGGCCCCGGCGCATCATCCAGCAAATAGCCTTCAACACCAAGAATGACCTTAATTCCATATTTTAACCCCGCATCTGCCGCTTCCGGAAAAGCTTGAACAACACCATGGTCGGTAATTGCAATAGCTTCATGACCCCAGGCTTTAGCACGGCCAACGAGTTCTTCGGCCGTAGACATGCCATCCATCGTTGACATCCTTGTATGCAAATGAAGCTCGACCCGCTTTTCTGCAGCTTCATCTATCCGGATTACGGGCTTCGTACGCACAATATCCTTGGGCATTAGGGTTAAGTCAGAAGAATACTTATCAAACTGCACTGAGCCGCGAATTTTAAACCATTTACCTTCCTTGAGGTTAAGGCTCTCCACACCCTCGTTCAAGAAGACCTTTGCGGAAATCGAATCTGTCTTATCCGCCAAGTTAAACGTTAAAAGCTGCCGTCCGGATTTCAGCTGCCGATATTCTATTCCAAAGACTTCACCGGCTACAATAATCTGCCGTTCCTCATCCTGGACTTCATGAAGCGGGATAGTTTCACCATTGAATTCTTTGCCTAAGATCAAATCGGTTTCTTTTTGCTCCGCTTTCCCCTTAGCATTTTCCTTAGGTTGGGTCAGCATCTGTTGAAGAATTCTCTGTTCTTCTTCCACCGTCTGCGCAAGGATATCCTCACTGGCGGAACTTTCCTTCATTTCACAGCATAAAGAGCACTTCAAACCGAATTTCGTCATAAAATACCGTTCTAACGTCCCCTTTTTCGTATTGAAATACTCGATTCCCAAAGCATTGGGAACAAATATCTTTAATTCTTCACCCCGCGCCTGATACGAAGAACCCTCTCCAAGCCAACCTTTGAAAACGGGCAACATTTCCGCAAGATCGTGAGCAATCTCCGGCCAATGTCTTTGGCAGAGTTCCTCAATATTTTGGATGGCTGATTCATATTCAACCGAACAATTAATTTCATCAACCTCTGGTACAAATTCCTTGAGAAAACAGGTGAAATCATCTAAAAAATCATGTTGAATGAACTGGGATGAAGAAAGGTGAAGGATCCATTTCCTTTCTTGAGGAAGAACCTCCACCTGCTTTAATTCAATTGTTGAGAAATAGGGACGGAATGGTTCCTGCCGATCAAGGGGAAGTTGACTCAAAAATGGGACCTCCCCCAGCAAAACAGGTCTTGACACTTAAATTCCTCCCATCCATAGACCTAAACAATAGTTCCTAAAATGTTTAGTATTTTAACGCATCCGCAATAATTCCTTTAACTCGGCTCGTCAGTTCCTCAACGTTCACAAGCTCCATCTCGCCTGATTTACGCAGGCGAAGTTCAACTTGGCCCTGGGCAAGCGTCTTGCTGCCAATCGTCACGCGAAGAGGATAACCCACGAGATCAGCATCTTTAAACTTAACGCCGGGGCGCTCGTCACGGTCATCGATAATCACTTCTACGCCTGTCTGACGGAGTTCTTCATATATTTTTTCCGCGGTTTCGACAACTTGCTTATCTTTCATGCTCACGGGAACAACGATAACTTGGTAAGGCGCAATCGGGATTGGCCAAATAATTCCGTCCTTGTCATTGTTTTGTTCAATCGCCGCAGCCATTGTCCGGCTGACACCAACACCGTAGCATCCCATAACACAAGGTTTTTCCTGGCCGTTCTCATCGACAAAGTTTGCATTAAGCGCTTTTGAGTACTTTGTTCCCAGTTTAAAGACTTGACCCACTTCAATTCCGCGTGCTTCTTTTAATTCGCCTCCGCATTTGGGGCATTTTTCCCCGGCTACAATCATGCGCAGATCAAAAACCTGATCGATCCGGAAATCGCGTTCCGGAAGGACATTGAAGTAATGATGTTCCGCTTGATTTGCACCGCAGGCCGCTTTTTTCATCAGCGGGACTTCCAAGTCAGCAACAACTTTTAAATTGCCGGGAACATTGATCGGTCCTACAAAACCCGGTTCGCAGCCTAATGTTTGACGAACAACCTCGGGCTCTGCAAGCTGTAGGTTGAGAAATGGCCCGAGCATATTATTGAGCTTAATTTCATTGATCTCACGATCACCCCGCACCAGCACGAGGAAGATCTGATCATCGCCTTGGTATAACAGGGATTTCACGAGTTCGTGCTGTTTTAATCCCAGAAAATCGGAAACCTGTTCGATGGTTTTCATCTGAGGGGTTTCAACCAAGCTATAGTTTTCGGTGACAGGATCGCTCTCCATAGGTTGGGGACGGCACTCCGCTTTCTCAACATTGGCTGCGTAATCACATTCCGGACAATAGACAACAGCAGCCTCCCCGGATTCAGCAAGTACCATAAATTCGTGAGTTCCGCCGCTCCCGCCAATAGCGCCCGCATCTGCTTCAACAGGCCGGAAAGTCAGCCCGCAGCGTGTGAAAATGCGCGTATAGGCATCATACATTTTTTTATAACTTACATTAAGACCTGCCTCATCAATATCAAAAGAATATAAGTCCTTCATGACAAATTCCCGTCCCCGCATTAAACCAAACCGAGGGCGCCGTTCATCACGATACTTATTTTGGATTTGATAGAGAAGTAACGGTAATTGTTTATAGGAGCGAACTTCTCCGCGTACTAAATCTGTTACAATCTCTTCATGGGTCGGTCCTAAACAAAATTCACGCTCATGACGATCCACTAATCGGAACATTTCAGGGCCATAAACATCCCACCGTCCCGTTTCCCGCCAAAGCTCGGCAGGCTGGATGATGGGCAGCAAAACCTCTTGTCCCCCTTTAGCATCCATTTCTTCTCTGACAATCTGTTCAATCTTCTTAAGGATTCTTAAGCCTAAAGGCAAATACGTATAAACCCCCGCACCTGCTTTACGGATCAAACCCGCACGAAGCATCAGCTTCTGGCTGACCACTTCAGCCTCAGCCGGGACTTCCCGCAGTGTAGGATTCAGAACTTGGCTAACACGCATATATTATTCATCCTTCCCATGATCTCTTACGTAATCTTCAATTTCCTTGAGCAATGCCGGCAACAATTCATTTTCGGGTAAATGGGCAACAATCTCTCCTTTGCGGAAAAGCAGCCCCATCCCTTTACCACCGGCTATTCCAAAATCGGCTTCACGGGCTTCTCCCGGACCATTGACTGCACAGCCCATCACCGCAACTTTCAGGGGCCTGTCCAAGGGAGGAAGACTTGAAAGCTTTGTTTCCACTTGGTCGGCGAGTTCGGCAAGATTAACCTGAGTCCGTCCGCACGTTGGACAGCTGATCAGATCCACACCGCTTTCCCGCAGCCCCAGAACCCTTAAAATCTGCAAGGCAACGGGTATCTCTTGTACAGGATCCCCTGTTAAGGACACCCGTATCGTATCCCCAATTCCCTCGGCCAGCAAGGTTCCAATGCCAACCGCTGATTTCACTAAACCCGAGCGAACCGTTCCCGCCTCAGTGACACCGACGTGTAACGGATAATCTACTGTCTCTGACATTAAACGGTAAGCTTTAAGCATCAGCGGAACATCGGAAGCTTTTAAGGAGACTTTTATTTTATCATATCCCTCGTCTTCCAGCACGTGAATATGATTCAAAGCGCTTTCCACCATGCCTTCGGCTGTAATACCCTGAAACTTTTCGCGGATTTCCTTATCCAGCGAACCTGCATTCACACCGATACGAATCGGGATCTCCCGTTCCTTAACCGCACGAACGACCTCTTGGACCTTCCAGCGGGCCCCTATATTACCGGGATTTAGCCGCAAACCGTGAATTCCCTGTTCAACCGCAATCAGGGCTAGACGATAATCAAAATGAATATCGGCAATCACGGGGAGAACGCTTTTGGCGGTAATTTCTTTAATACTATAGGCCGCATCCTGATCAAGCACCGCAACGCGGACGACCTCGCAGCCGGCCCGCGCCAATGCTTCTATTTGTCGGAGTGTCGCCTCAATATCTCTTGTGTCCGTATTGGTCATCGATTGGATAACTATCGGTGCCCCTCCGCCGATAGTCACATTTCCAATCTTAACCGCTTTTGTTTGTTTTCTTGGCACAGCTTTTGCCTCCTACCCTTTGCCAGTAAAGAGTTTAACAATGTCTTGATAGGTCACCGCAATCATTAGCGCAAACAATAAAACAAAACCGATAAAATGAATAAAGTTTTCCTTCTCGGGATTGATCGGTTTTCCGCGCAACCCTTCAATCAAAAGGAATACTAACCGGCTGCCATCTAATGCGGGAATGGGGAAAAGATTAAGAAGCCCCAGTTGGACGCTTAGCATGCCTGTTAAACTGAGCAAATCCGCCCATCCCTGTTTTGCCCCTTCACCTATAACTTGAGCAATGGCAACCGGCCCTCCCAGTTCTGCTGAAGTCTTACCGGTAATCATTTGGGCTATCGTGATTACAATAAGTTTCGTTAAATAGACTGTTTGATCCCAACCGTATTTCACGGCATTGGACAGCGAAGTTTTCTTATAAATTATTTCTGGAGAAATTCCCACCATCCCATAGCCGGATTGTTTATCTTGTTCAGTGAGCAGGGAAAAGTTTTCTTGTTTACCCCCTTGTTCAACCGTAAGGGTAATCTTTTGATTCGGCTTGGCATGAATAGCATCCACACAATCTGCCCATTCAGGCGTAGGGACACCATCGACGGCAAGAATTTTAGCTCCGGCTTGAATTCCAACCTGTGCCGCCGGTTTTCCATCGACAACCGAACCAATGGCATTCCCCTTTGCGGCCGAAGGAATGCCGAAATAAGCAAAGACAAGGATGAAGAGAACAATGGCCAGGACGAAGTTCATAATTGCGCCTGCGGCAATAACCGCCATTCTCTGCCAAACCTTTTTATTCATAAAGCTTTTGGGGTCATTTGAATAAGCTAGAACTCGTTCGCCGTTTTCATCAACCTCTTGGTCCATTCCATATAATCGAACATATCCTCCCAAAGGAATGATTCGCAGATTATATTCCGTATCCTTACCCTTATAACCGATAATTTTCGGACCAAAACCGAACGCAAATTCCAGTACCTTGATCCCATTTAAACGTGCGACAATATAGTGCCCAAATTCATGGATCATCACGAGCAACCCAAAAACAAAAATAATGGCTAAGGCATTATTCATTACGCAACTACCCCTCCTGATTACTCTCTGTCCCAGAACGTGAGCACCCTGCTTTAACCGTTCTGAATTCGTTCGCGAGCACGCTTACGAGCCCAGTCATCAGCCTCTATTATACTTTCCAAATCAGCAGCATCCAACACTTCATGTTCCTCGCAGATGCTTTCTACAATATGAACGATTTGCCTATACCCTATCTTTCTTTCGAGGAAGGCATATACCGCAACCTCATTGGCTGCATTCATGACTGCGGGAAGAGTTCCTCCCCGTCTTCCCGCTTCATAGGCTAGGGCCAACGCGGGAATCTCTTGTAAATTAGGTTCTATAAAAGTCAACGTTTTTCCTCTAAGATCCAGTCTTTCAAAGCGATTAGGCCAACGCACCGGATAGCTTAAAGCATACTGAATCGGCAGACGCATGTCCGGACGACCTAATTGAGCTAGAATACTTCCATCCTGATATTGCACCATGGAATGAACAATACTCTGGGGATGAATCAATACTTCAATTTGATCATAGCCCAAACCAAACAGATGATGGGCTTCAATGACTTCTAAACCCTTATTCATCATTGTCGCTGAGTCAATTGTTATCTTAGCACCCATGCTCCAATTGGGGTGTTTTAAGGCCATCTCCGGAGTTACTTCATTTAATTTCTCCGGGGGCCACCCCAAGAAAGGTCCTCCCGATGCCGTGATCAGAATTTTCTCAAGAAGTCCGTTCGGCTCTTCCAAACACTGAAAAATAGCCGAATGCTCACTATCAACAGGGATAATTGAACAGCCAAAACGTTTTGCGGTATCCATCACAAGATCCCCGCCGGCAACGAGCGTTTCCTTATTAGCCAAGGCAATATTTTTTCCCTCTTTTATAGCTGCCAGCGTGGGCTCAAGGCCAATTCTTCCACTGATTGCCGTAACGACGGTATCAGGTTTATCGGCCGTTACCGTACGCATAATTCCATTCATGCCCTGTTCAACAATGACCGGTAAATCATGCAAACGTGCCTTCAATTCCCCTGCAGCTTTCTCATCCATCATAGCCGCGATTTGAGGTTTGAATTCTCGAACCTGATGTTCCATTTCATCGACACGAGTTCCTGCCACCAGAGCATAGACTTGAAGTTTATCCGGATTTTCCCGGACAACATCTAATGTCTGTGTTCCGATTGATCCTGTTGATCCAAGGACAGTTATAGTTTTCACGCTAATCACACTTTCGTCCTAATTTTTAGGGTCTGAAAAAGCTCCCGCTTTGCGTAAGGCCTCATAAAAGATAACCAAGCCGGGACCCAGCACCAAACCAAACCCTCCCAGCAATTTTAAACCGACATACATTGAAATCAAAGTGGGCAGCGGATGAAGTCCAATACCCCTTGACATAATCTTCGGCTCCAAAGCCTGGCGGACGACTAAGGCCACAATCCAAACAATCATAAGCTTGACTGCCTCGGAAACCGATCCCATAATAAGCAAAACAACTGCCCAAGGCACGTAAATTAAACCTGTTCCCACAATAGGCATCAGATCCAAAAATGCGGATAATAAACCAACCGTAAAAGCGTATGGATTTCCCATCAACACTAAGCCAATCGTCAAAATGGCACCGGTAATCGTAATCAAAATCGTCTCCGCCCGAACAAAACCGGCAATGGCATAACCAAGGTCTTGACCCACGGATTGAGCCCCTATATGCCATCGTTTGGGAACAAGTCCCTGAAGGAAACGTTTAACTCCGGGAAAGCTCGCGCTCATCATGTAAGTAGCGATAATAGCGATGACCACGATGATAAAAAAGCCGGGTATAGCTGTTAAGAAATTTAAAAGTGCTATACTTGCCGTGGCAGCCCCATTTTGTAAGGAGTTTAATATTGTACCCATTGAGGAATTTAACGTGGCTTGGATTTTAGGATTAATAACCACAAATTTCTCCGCATTATCAATCAGTTGATTGAATAAACCCATAAAATAGCTATAATCAGGCAAAGCCATAGCAAGCGCCGATAACTCATTATAAAGCCTAACAACAATCAATGTGACAAAAAGAATAATAGCCACGATCACGAGAATAAGAACAACTATTGAAGCAAGAGGGCGTTTTATTTTCATGCCCCGTATTAACTGCGTTACTAAGGGTTCCATTAAAAGAGCAATTAAAAAAGCGAGAATGAAAGGCAAAAAAGCATAGAACAATGTGCTTATAAACTTCCCAAAGACAGGCAGAAACGTTTGAACAAAATATGTAAAAGCCTTAAGCAGAACAAGCACACTTGTAACAACAACCAAACGGTTTAGGTTGGTCATGAACTTACTTTTCGGGGAATCATTCAAACACTATTCACCTCACGATAAAAAACAAAACTGAGTAATACACAATTGGAAAAGCAAAAAGCATACTGTCAAAACGATCTAAAAAGCCGCCGTGACCCGGTAGTAATTTGCCCGAATCCTTAACACCTGCGCTTCGTTTTAAAGCCGATTCAAACAGATCACCAATTTGAGCACTAAGACCTATAATTAAACCCAGTCCCAAAAAGAAGGTCCAAGGTATTCCATCCATGACCTGTGCGGCAATCAAGCTGGTCAAGACTGCCCCGACCAGTCCGCCGACAGAACCTTCAACCGTTTTATTCGGACTGACCTGAGGAGCAAGAGGATGCTTTCCTATAGCTCTCCCAATAATATATGCAAAGGTATCTGTCGCCCATACCAAAAAGAACGCTAAAAATGCCCAAGCTCTCCCTTGTTCCAAAGAACGAAGCATTAAAAGATGCGAACTCAGAATTACGGTATAAACAATGCTGAGGAAATTCATACCGACCTCAGAAAAACGAACCTGAGGATATTGAATTCCCATCCGTCCCAGACATATTAGTAACCAAAAAATTAAAAATGGAAACAGCCACTCTCTTTGACCCGAAGTTATAAGCACAAGCCAAACAACAGCACCCAAGTAAGTTGCCTTCGTCCAAATATTCACTCCCAGTTTACGGGCAATCTCCTGGAATTCATGGAGTGTCAATAATCCGATTACCGCGGTCAATAGTGCCGTATAAGATCCGCCAAGGTAAGTTAAACCCAGCAGGAGCGGCGCACCTATTAAAGCGGTTATGGTTCTAACTAACATATAGAACTCCCTTATTTCTTTTTGAGCCCGCCGAAGCGGCGTTCCCGATGTTGATATGTTTTAATAGCATCCAATAATAAATTGGAATTAAAATCCGGCCATAGCTGCTCGGTTACTACAATCTCCGTGTACGCCAGCTGCCAGAGCATAAAATTACTCAAACGCATTTCCCCGGAAGTACGAATCAATAGATCAGGGTCAGGTAAACCCGCTGTGAATAATGAAGCACTGATTCGTTCCTCATCGATATCCTCCGGGGCTAGCTTTCCTTGCTTGATCTCTTCCCCGAGTATGCGTAATGCCCGCGTAATTTCGGCGCGCCCTCCATAATTTAAAGCTAAGTTAAGGATCAAACCTGTGTTATGACGGGTTTGATCGGTTGCCTTCGATAATTCCTTCTGGGCTTCAAGCGGTAAAAGGGTAATATCCCCCATCGTCATAATTTTGACATTATTCTCATGAAGCTCACGGAGTTCATTGCGCAAGTATTCCGTCAGTAAACGCATCAGGATACTGACTTCTTCTTGGGGTCTTCGCCAGTTTTCTGTTGAAAAGGCATAAACCGTTAATATTTCAACTTTCAAATTAGAGCACGTTTTGACGATGCTGCGAATTGCTTCCACTCCTGCACGATGTCCCGCTGCGCGCGGAAATCCCCTCTTTTGTGCCCACCGACCATTTCCATCCATGATGATTGCGATATGGCGCGGCAGACGTTTAAGATCAATTTCCTCTGTGGAAATAGACTTATCTTTATTATTCCTAAAACTGAGCCACATCTTCTCCACCTCCCTTTGGCCGGCTTTGGGTGGTCAAAGACCCCCAAATGAGGGGGTCATATTTACACTTCCATGATTTCCTGTTCTTTTGTGTCCATGATGCGATCAATTTCTTTAATAAACTTGTCTGTCATTTTCTGAACATCTTCTTGAGCACGTTTCGCATCGTCTTCGGAGGCGGTATGATCTTTTTCCAGTTTTTTAATTTGATCATTTACATCTCTTCGTATGTTTCGAATCACGACTCTTGCATCTTCCGCTTTTTTCTTAACGGTCTTGACCAATTCGTTTCTGCGTTCCGCCGTTAACTGCGGAATTATCAAGCGAATAACATTACCGTCGCTGGAGGGATTTAAGCCGAGATCAGATTTCATTATTGCCTTCTCAACTGCCGGCAAAACACTTCTATCCCAGGGCTGTAAAACAAGCATCCGCGGTTCGGGAACCGAAATATTAGCTAATTGATTGATGGGCGTCGGTGTTCCATAATACTCAACCATAACTCGATCTAACAGACTGGGAGTAGCCCGCCCCGCACGTATAACCGTATATTCCCTCCGCAGGGACTCCACACCTTTGTGCATGCGTTCTTCCGCATCCTTTAGGACCTCGTTAATCATTAAATTTCCCTCCCTACATAAGTGCCAATCGGCTCACCCATGATCGCTTTGTAAATGTTACCTTTCTCTTTGAGATTAAAAACAATGAGAGGAATATTATTATCCATACATAATGAGGTTGCCGTAGAATCCATCACCTTTAAACCCCGGCTTAAAACTTCTAAATAACTCAGCTTATCAAATTTAACCGCATCAGGATTCTTTACGGGATCAGAATCATATACACCATCGACCTGCTTCGCCATCAGGATGGCTTCAGCTTCTATTTCCGCTGCTCTTAACGCCGCCGTTGTATCTGTTGAAAAGAAAGGATTTCCCGTACCTGCGGCGAAAATCACAACCCGCCCTTTTTCCAAATGGCGAATCGCCCGTCGACGAATATACGGTTCAGCCACCTGTCTCATTTCAATAGCCGACAAAACCCGTGTTGCCATTCCTACCTTTTCAAGAGCATCTTGGAGGGCAAGTGCGTTCATCACAGTCGCCAACATTCCCATATAATCGGCTGTCGCACGATCCATTCCTTGGGAGCTTCCCGAGATTCCCCGCCAAATGTTTCCCCCGCCAACGACTAGGGCCACTTCCACACCCAGACTACGAATTTCGGCAACCTGTTGTGCAACTGTTACCAGCATCTCTTGAGCAATTCCAAAACCTTGACTTCCAGCCAAGGCCTCACCACTCAGTTTTAGAATAACTCTGTGGTATCGTGGTGTCTCCATCATTAACCTCCCTTATATAATACTACATCAGCCTAGTAATTTCCTAATGCAAATTGCAGCGATTCGAAAAAGAGAACACCTAAGTGTTCTCTATACGCTTTCCTTAGCGGCTTACTTCCTTCGCAACCTCAGCTGCAAAGTCTTCTTGTCTCTTTTCGATTCCTTCGCCTAATTCATAGCGAGTGAAACGGCGAATAACAATCTTCTCACCGATTTTAGCCGTTTTTTCAACAACGAGATCATGGATTGTTTTCTCAGGATCTTTAACAAATTCTTGATCCATTAAGCACGTTTCTTTATAGAATTTGCCGATTCGTCCTTCAACCATTTTTTCAATGATTTTTTCGGGTTTTCCTTCGTTGAGAGCCTGAGCTCTTAGAATGTCCTTTTCATGTTGCAAAACATCTTCGGGAACGTCTTCTTTAGTTAAGTACTCCGGCTTTGCTGCAGCGATGTGCAAGGCAATATCACGAACAAAAAGTCGGAAATCCTCAGTATTGGCAACAAAGTCAGTCTCGCAATTTACTTCAAGGAGAACCCCAATCCGGCCGCCGCCATGAATATAAGAATAAACAATTCCTTCCGCAGCAATTCGGCCTTCCTTTTTCGCCGCGGCTGCTAAACCTTTTTCACGCAATAAGTCAATTGCTTTTTCCAGATCTCCGCCGACTTCTGTCAGTGCCTTTTTGCAATCCATCATTCCCGAACCAGTGCGCTCGCGAAGCTCCTTAACAAGAGCTGCCGTTATTTCAGCCATTAATAAAACCTCCATCTATATGTACATTTAATTCATTGACACCAAAAAAGGGCAGGATGAGCATCAGGGAAGTTTAGCCAACCCTTCTTCACCCTGCCCCTCTTTTTATTCCCTATCCTTAATCTTTGAGGGATAATTATTCAGCAGTAACTTCTTCAACCGGTGCTTCTTCTACAGGAGCTTCTTCATCGACGCTGCCTTGTTGAGCTTCAATAATTGCATCAGCCATCTTAGCTGTTAAAAGTTTAACCGCACGAATAGCATCATCATTAGCCGGGATGACAACATCGATCTCATCCGGATCGCAGTTCGTATCAACGATACCTACGATAGGAATATTCAAGCGACGTGCTTCGGCAACTGCAATACGCTCTTTGCGGGGGTCAACAATGAACAATGCATCAGGAAGTTTCTTCATTGTCTTAATTCCGCCTAAGAAGCGCTCAAGTTTTTCCATCTCATGACGAAGATTGGCAACTTCCTTCTTCGGAAGAATTTCAAATACTCCTTCGGCTTCCATCCGCTCTAACTCTTTGAGACGAGTTACACGTTTTTGAATGGTTTGGAAGTTTGTTAGCATACCTCCGAGCCAACGCTCATTGATATAATACATTCCGCAGCGTTCAGCTTCTTCTTTCACTGACTCTTGGGCCTGCTTTTTGGTTCCGACGAATAACATCGTTCCCCCATCCGCAGCAAGATTACGCACGAAATTGTAGGCTTCGTCTACTTTTTTTACGGTTTTTTGCAGGTCAATGATATAAATACCATTGCGCTCCGTAAAAATATAACGAGCCATCTTAGGATTCCAGCGACGTGTTTGATGACCGAAGTGAACACCGGCTTCTAGTAATTGTTTCATAGAAATTACAGCCATTGTGTTGCACCTCCTCTCTTTGTTTTTTCCTCCGCAGGTTCATCTTCCGATTCGCCCTAATAGGGAACAGAATCGCAAATCCCACTGCGTGTGTAATACACCTTTAGTAGAATACCATAACCCGTTTTTCTTTGCAAGAAAATCCGCTGAATTTTTTCAAATATAGATCGTTAATTCATTAACTCAGGTTTGAGCGTATCGTATGATTTTTAACGAAATACTCAAGCTCAGCCATCAGCTCCGGAAAAGGAAAGTAAAGTTCGGATATATAATAGATCTGATTCCGTTTAGTCTTAATCCGCACCATTTCTTTCCCTTTAGGCAGGGTATAAAGAGCCACCCGCCGGATATCCTCCGGAAACAGTTGATGCTCTCCTGTTAGTGAATAAAAAATAATACTCTCTTCATCAATCCTCAGATGTTTGCTGCGACCATAAATCCACACTGCGATTAGACTTAAAAACGTCGCAGTATACAGTCCTAACAGAATATAGAGTTCAAGCATTGCAATTTTGAAAACGGCCGTTAATATGAAGAGAATAACAGGGTATCCTATTAAAAATAGGATACCTGGTAAAATCAAGGGTTTAAGTTGATATCGATATTCATGCTCCTCTTCCTGCATA
This sequence comes from Desulfitobacterium sp., assembly GCF_034927245.1. Lineage (GTDB taxonomy): Bacteria > Bacillota > Desulfitobacteriia > Desulfitobacteriales > Desulfitobacteriaceae > Desulfitobacterium_A. Next base: position 974 of record NZ_JAYFQK010000026.1, on the reverse strand, counting down.
AACATCCCGCCCTTTTTCTTACTTGTTATGCTTTATTTTGTCAAGTTCATCCAATAGATAGTCATTGAGAACACGAATATAGGTTCCTTTCATTCCCAGGGACTTAGATTCAATGACGCCTGCGGATTCAAACTTACGGAGAGCATTGACAATAACCGAACGAGTGATCCCCACGCGATCCGCAACCTTGCTGGCGACCAGTAATCCATCGCCGCCCCCCAGTTCGGAAAAAATATGTTCAACTGCTTCAAGTTCAGAATAGGAGAGTGTTCCAACCGCAATCTGAACGGCTGCTTTTTTACGGGCTTCTTCTTCGGCACGCTCCGCTTTTACGCGCAGGATTTCCATCCCGACCACCGTTCCGCCGTATTCAGCCAAAACAAGGTCTTCATCTGTAAACTCTTCATCAAATTTAGCCAATACCAAAGTACCTACTCTTTCGCCGCCTCCGAGAACCGGAACGATCGTTGAAATCTTATTGTTGAAATGACAGCGTTCGTTGTTGTTGAAGACACATCCATTCGCGACTTGAGAAGCGTTTGACGTTGTTTCTGTGATTTTCATCAGGCCTTCATTATAACTTTCAGGGAAGCGCTCGGAATGAACGACTATATCTTCCATCGTGTCACAATTAAAATCCGGCATAAAGCTGTATCCCATAATTTTTCCCCGGCGCCCTATAATGTAGCAGTTGGCGACAATAGCTTCACTTAAGACTTGGGCCATTTCTTCAAAGTCGACAGGATGCCCGGCTGCCCTTTGGATAATCTTGTTGATTGCGCGCGCTTTCTCTAATAATGTTGTCATGAATTAGTTCCTCCTTAAAAATAAGCTATAGCCTCTCGGCATTCGCCGAGGTAGATGGTTCAAGACTTTGCTTGAACCATCAATATTGAATTCCTCCTACTTTTCGGTAGGGGGTTTTCATTTTTGGAAACACCAAATTGGAAATTCCCTCAGAAAATTTTTATTGC
>NZ_JAYFQK010000035.1:0-3281 GCF_034927245.1 Desulfitobacterium sp. | reverse complement strand
GTACGAGAGGACCGGGATGGACGGATCACTGGTGTACCAGTTGTCTCGCCAGAGGCACAGCTGGGTAGCTATATCCGGAGAGGATAAGCGCTGAAAGCATCTAAGCGCGAAGCCAACCTCGAGATGAGATTTCCCATAGCGAAAGCTAGTAAGACCCCTGAAAGAAGATCAGGTAGATAGGCCCGAAGTGGAAGCGCGGTGACGTGTGGAGCGGACGGGTACTAATCGGTCGAGGGCTTGACCTAATACGAGGTTCGAAGTTCGAAATTCGTGATTCGAAAGGATGACGGGAGAGAAAGGAGACCTCAGCCACGATGAAGGTAACTCTAACGGGGCTCAAACGAAGTTAGAGAGAATCGAAGAGACTTAATGGAGACAAAATCTGTGTAGTTTTGAGAGAACACTCTCAAAAACTAAAAAGAAGACTCAAGTTCGAATGTCGAATATCGATTCTCGAACAGCGAGTTGGATCTGGTGATAATGCCGGAGGGGTTCCACCCGTTCCCATCTCGAACACGGAAGTTAAGACCTCCAGGGCCGATGATACTTGGACTGAAGAGTCCCGGGAAAGTAGGTCATCGCCAGGTAGAACGAAGGGATCGTCTGTTAAAGACGGTCTCTTTGCTTTTTGCTGCGCAAAAACAGTTTAGCAATCCTTCGAAGTCGGTTCCACCCGTTCGATCCTGCGCCGGTAAGGAATCCTATGGGGCGTGCGGCTTGGTCGAAACAGTCCACCGGACTGTTTCGTATCTCGAACACGGAAGTTAAGACTCCAGGGCCGATACGAAAACCATCCAGTGAATGGTTTTCGGGGCAGGTGCCATGGCGATAGACGCATTCTAAGAGGCACTGCCTTACTTGGACTGCAGAGTCCTGGGAAAGTAGTATCCCCACGGCAGGAGTGTTCGTCAGAGGAGGCCGTGGGGCGAAAGGCTCATCCGCCTTTCGTATCGCCAGGTAAGAACGAAGGGATCGTCTGTTGAAGACGGTCTCTTCGTTCTTACCTGCGGGAAAACATCTTAGCAATCTTGAAATGATCTAGAATGAAAAGTCTATTCATGGTAATATGAGACATGTCCAGAGGCTGCGGAAATCTAATTCTTTACGATTGAAAAGTAAAATAAACCCTCGTGTGAAAGGTGGAAGCTATGATGAATTTATGGTATCTTTTCGCTGGTCTTGCTTTTGCAGGGGCAGGAATATATAAACTCGTATTAAATAATTTTTCAATAGGTATAACTTGGATAATCTTAGGAGTTCTATTTATACTTCTCGCGAAATCAGGCCATAAAAGAGTGGATAAAGACAAATAACATTTAAGAATAAGAATAAATATAAATGGGTTAAGATTTTAAATAGTTTTTAGACTCTTAGACGAGGATTTCAAAGGGGCTAAGGTAAAACACAAATTCAAGTTTACTGGAATTGTCCATAGCCTCATATAGCATAAAATTTTCCACTAAAAAGATATGTCCGTACCACATTTTTTTGACATGGTACGGACTATTTTTATTTTTCACAACAACATAGACATATTCGACAAGTAACCAGAAATTAACATATTAAGTAACCCTATTGTACCATAGTGTATTAATATTTGCACAAGAATCAAATAGGAGTAGAATATTAATATAGATATGTTCAAATGGGTACAAGAACAAACTTATTATTACAAATCAGTTTAATCATTCACATCATACTGGAGTTGCTAAAAATCGGGCATTTAAAGGAGGTGGTACAAAATGTTCATTGTGAGTATTGATCCTGATCAATGCTCCGGATGCAATGCGTGCGCAGAGGGGTGTCCTGCACACCTTCTCAAATTCAATGGCGAGAAGACAGAAGTTGTTGGTGATGAAACTGATTGCATGGGCTGTGAAAGTTGCATTACGGTATGCCCAACAGGTGCTGTATCCATTACGGAGATGTAAAATCTAAAATTTCAAAGGATGGAGGTTGTACCATGACTGAAAAGAAGACGCCACAACTAGACGAGTTGGAAAAAGGACAATGGCCTAGTTTTGTGACGGAAATTAAGAAAGCTGCTGTTAGGAACGAAGCATCGAAAGAATTGCTTCAACTCTTGGAAAGATCCTATGAGGATAAGAGAGGACACTGGAAACACGGTGGAATCGTGGGTGTAAAAGGTTACGGCGGCGGTGTTATCGGCCGTTACACCGATTTGCCTGAGGAATACCCACACTTGCAGGCTTTCCATACTGTCCGGGTCAACTCCCCTAGTGCTTGGTTTTATAATACTAAGACACTCCGTACGATCTGTGATATTTGGGAAAAACGCGGAAGCGGACTTATGAACTTCCACGGAGCCACCGGGGACGCCGTTTTGCTCGGAACTGTAACCGAAGAGTTACAACCCACTTTTGATGATTTAAGCGAAGCCGGCATGGACTTGGGCGGTTCGGGTTCTGACTTGAGATCTCCAAGCTGCTGCTGCGGTCCTGCGCGTTGCGAACATGCTTGCTATGATACCCTGGATGCTTGCTACAACATCACGAATGAATTCCAAGATGAGTTACACCGCCCGATGTGGCCTTATAAATCTAAAATTAAATTCTCCGGCTGCGCGAATGACTGTGTGGCAGCCATTGCTCGCTCCGACTTTGCGGTGATCGGAACCTGGCGTGACTCTTTACAGATTGATCCGGCCGAAGTCAAAGCCTATGCCGAAGCGGGAATGGATATTCAAGGCGAAGTCTGCGACCTTTGCCCGACCAAAGCGCTGAACTATGACGCTGAAAAGAAAGAATTGAGCGTTGTTCCCGAAGAGTGCTCACGCTGCATGCATTGTATCAATGAAATGCCGAAGGCCATCAAACCGGGTAAAGAAAAGGGCGCCTCCATCCTTATCGGCGGAAAATCAACGATTGTTCAATCCGCATTCATGGGCTGGGTTATCATTCCATTCATAAAAATGGAAGACGACTATACCGAGTTCAAAGACCTCCTCGGACGGATCTGGGAATGGTGGGATGAAAACGGTAAGACGCGTGAAAGAATTGGTGAAACCATCTATCGTATTGGTATGAGCAAATTCCTGGCTGCTGTTGATTTGCCGGCAGTACCGCAAATGGTTTATCGCCCACGGTCGAACCCTTATGTCTTCTGGCCGGAAGACGAGCTCAATAAATAGAACAACGGAGAGGTGGATTTAAGATGGCTAAAACAGATCAGGGACCTGTGTATTATAAAGATATGCTTCCCCCGGTGATTCTCGAAAACTACGGAAAATGGCGCTATCATGAGATCCCTAAGCCGGGTGT
>NZ_JAYFQK010000012.1:0-38630 GCF_034927245.1 Desulfitobacterium sp. | reverse complement strand
TTATGTTCTCGATAATCGAACTCATTCCCACATCGGATACAACCTGTTCCTTGACGGCTCTGTTAACGGCATTAATGCTCAGTTTGCCGTAGCAATCTCCGAAAAGCAGCAACAGTGCGGCGGTTTCCGTATCGGCGATGTTGTTAAAGGCACAGCGTGGACAAAGAAGTATCCCGGATGGGAGTACGCCGACTACTATCGAGCGGGTGCATTAAAACGAATAAGTGAGGGCGAGGAAACAGCCGAAGATACGTCAGCTCCACCGTGGAGAACCGCTCCGCCCGATATGCAAACATATGAACAGCGCGGCGCGAGGATGTTGAGCCTTAGTCGTTGGAAAGGCAAGTGCTTTCAATGTATGTGGGCAAATATGGCGAATGTCACGATAGAGTATGACTGGGGTAAATCCCAGAAACATCGCTACGAAAGTTTTTGTTACGGACCCAAGTCCTGCAAATTTTATACAATGGGGAAGCCCCGCAACGTTCCCTATAAGGGCAGAGGTCCAAGCTATGATGGGGGATGGCTTGACGAAATCTGCACGGAGTGCAGGGGTGAGGATGATTAAATCAAAGGGGCACGGGATAAAAAGTCGGGAAGAAATATCGTGGAGCAATTAACGCCCAAAAGGACACTTGTAGAGTTGGGAGATAGCCCCAAATACTTGAACCTCCCTTCTTTGGCATTCGGTACAGCCGAAATAGATATATGTGACGGGAAATTTACCTCTGTTCAAATAGAACACCCGTTAGGTTTTCTCGATGTCCAAGTAAATCTATATGGGTTGAATGATGAAGGGCAAATAATCGATGGAATGACGTATAAACAAAATGATCCCTGCCCGTGCGGAAGCGGTAAGAAATATAAAAAATGCTGTGGAAAATGAAGACATGTAGATAAATGACTGTTTATCAAATCAGCCAAGCACTAGTTTCCAATGCTTGCACAAAAATGTGGAATTGAGGTATATATGTATGGCATACAGTGAGGCACTTTGGCAGGAGGCAAAAAAGAAGTGCAGATTAAACAATGCGGATATCAAAATAGCAAAAGAGCTTGGGCTGAATCCTAAAAGCCTGATTAAAAATATCCCTAATAAAAGTGAGCAATGGAAAGCCCCTGTAAGTGTTTGGATCAGAGAAATATAGGAGGAGCGTCAGAGAAAATCGTTGTTGAAGCAGAAACAAAAAGAGTCCGCCAATTGCAGCAAGGAAGAAACTTGAAATAAATGTTGATCAAATGATGAAGAAGATGGCATACCGTTTTTAAGAGGGATTCAAGGTATATCCCCAGAAAGATTGAGTTAGTATCATATGTAAAATGCCGCCAAAGTCTTGTCAGGCTCAGACGGCATCTTTTTTGTATCCTTATGCCACGTGGCGATGCGCGTGTGAGAAAACGGGGGTGAAAGTATAATGATAATTGCTGCTTTTGCCGGCACAGGTAAAACCTATTTCTGCAATCACGTCGAGGGTGCAAAGGATTTTGTTTGCATGCCTTATAAATACTTTTTGCCTGAAACAGATAGCAACAATGTGGAACACGAAAAAGTAAAAGCTGACTTTAGCCTTGAAATGAATCCGGAATATCCAAGTAACTACATAAATGCGATTTTGGGAAAAATGGAGAAATACAAATATCTTGTTATTCCATCCGACAGTCGCGTCCTTGCAGGCTTACAAGATAAGCATATACCCTATATACTTTGCTATCCAGAGTGTACGGCAAAAGAAGAATACAGGAAAAGATACCTGCAGAGAGGAAACAACGAAGAATTTATAGACATTTTTATCGGTGGCTGGGACAATTTTATGAAATCTTTGCAACATGACGCATACGGTGCAAAGATTATTTTAGCCGAAGATAAGTACCTTCTCGATGTCAAAGAGAGAATTGACAAAATAATTCTATAGGGAGAGCTCTCAATTCAGGACTATCAAGTAACAGGAGCGTTTAATCCATATCTTATTGGCTCAAAAATTATAGATATGTTCGTTTTATCTAAAGACAGCGTAGGCTACTGTGAAGGAGGACTGACAGACTGACAATAATCTTTGAAAAAGATAAAGAGCGAGGAATATTGATTTACGGATATACTGGACTTGGCGCTTTTATGGCTTAAAACGACGGTGATATTGTCCTGCAGGGTGGTGGGAAACCATCCTTGTTGCAGAATGTCTGGTTGGCTGTAGCTTAATAAATAATTTTGGCCTAGAGCGTAAATATTATTAAGGAAATACTATTTGGAGGTTGAAATAATGGAAAAAAAGGTTATAGGCTATTTTGAAAAAAGCGATCAAGCAGGGCAAGCAGCAAATGAATTAAAAGGCAAGGGGTTCACAGAGATTTCTATTCTGGGGAACGAGAATGGAGGTAAAAAAAACAGTAGTAGAGACACCAATGGAATGAGTTTTGAAAATCAGAACTTATCGGATGGCACAGTGACAGGTGGAACTATAGGCGGATTAGCAGGATTAGGTCTAGGCGCCGGGGCTCTGGGGGCTTTAGGCGCCGCGGCTTTATTAATTCCGGGAATAGGGCCAATTGTTGCCATGGGACCTTTAGCCGCGGCCTTAGGTGGCGCAGTAACCGGCGGTATTGCCGGAGCGTTGGTTGACTACGGTATTCCAGAGGAACGCAGTGATTTTTACGAAACTAAAATAAGAGAAGGAAATACGGTTTTAGTTCTGAAAACCGATGAGCAAAAGACAGATGAAGTAGCTAAAATGATGAAAAACTATGGTGCTAAGGATGTCAGGGTACACTAATAAACATTAATGTTGATGATTTGATTAATTTGTTTTGAGTCTGCTTCAAAGCAGAGACCTCTGTTAGGTTGAGCTTTGTGCTTTTTCTGCGCACATCTCAATTCTACTCGGGGGTCTTCTACGTTTTTTTTAAGTCATATATAACCAAAACGTTTTATATGCTCAGTTATGTAAGGACTAAAAGGAACTTTGTTATAGGACTCATAGTTGTAGAACTCAGAAGGATATTTATGTTAATCGGAGAAAACATATATGATTCCGCTACAAAAGGGTCATTTTGTGATTTTACGTGCTATATATAGTGGTTCGATTTTATCTATTACGCTATATGTAGCCTGGTAAAGTTTAAGGCTACGGAATATGCCTTAATAGGTGTTAAAAAGGTGAATGGGTTGAAAACAATTTTAGTTTCGGGCGGAGCGCGATATCGCTGACTCTGAGCTTGTTGGTCAAATAGTCAGGGATCATCAGGTGGATGCTGTCATTCATTTTGCTGCACGAAGTCTTGTAGAGGAGTCTATGCAAAAGCCGGATCTTTATTTCTACGAGAATACAGCTAAAACCAATCGATTTGTTTCAACTTTGCTTTAGCAGGGGGGCAACAAAATAGTTTTTTCATCTACAGCCGCAACTTATGGTCTTCCCGCTGAGATTCCCATTCCGGAAGCTTCAAAAACCGAACCGATCAATCCCTATGGCGCATCGAAGCTTATGATTGAGCAATCGTTTCATTGGTTAGAACAAGCTTATGGTTTAAAATGGATGGCGTTACGCATTAAATAGCCAATGGAGTTGCCTCTGCAACACCTAAGAAGCGATTCGACCGTCCATTAGGGTGAAGTACACCTTAAGTGGCGGTCTTTTTATTTTATATAACTTGATTATAATCGGGGCTTCATAGATTTTATTTCCTGTTCCTTGTGGCAGAGTATCGGTGCTTGAGTAATATTCGTAAATGAATATAATTTATGGTAAGAGAATAAGGCCAAGGAAGATAATTGTTTACGGTCTCTTTTTTAATTTGCAAGTGAAAATTACCGTATTTGCTAAAAACGCCCGTTTTTAGCAAAGGGAATATAGATTATACATAAGGGCAATATAACTCCTAAAAAGGAGTGTGTATTATGTATTGGAAATATTCTTTTGGTTTTTTAATCGCCTCTCTTATCCAAGCGGCAATCATTGCGGCGTCTGAATTCCTCGGTATTTCTACCCTCGGCGCGAAAATAACTTTTGGGCAGCTAATGCTCCATATTCTTGCTGGGCAAGCTGCCGGATTTTTGTTAATGGTAATAACACAAGGCATAAAGAATATTGCCAAAATAAGCGTTTGGTTGGTTGGTAGTATTTATGGAGCTGTCGTGTGGTTAGCGTTAGTTTCAATCAACTCTGCGCAGGGCACAATCAAGGCCCCCTGGACACAAGGCGCAGCTACGATCATAGCAAGCCTGCTGGCATTTGTTGTTTATGGAGTAATCGTGACTTACACCATTAAAAAATACGAGGAACAAGGCGCCAATGTACGATGGGGTTGTTAAGAAAAGCGTGATTTATCCGAGGGTTTTCAAGCGTTACATAGTTGACAATATCGCATCAATCTGTGACAGTGCTTTATAGGCATTCTTATATGCCGGGCAAGCATCGGATGGAATGGCATAGTTTCTTGTGAGGCTCCTAAGCCTTGTATTTTCTTTACTCTCGGCAGGAAAAAATCCAGTGTTCTAAACGATTTCCGTACAGATTTTGGGCAGTTCTTTAAATGATTTGATCTTCCAAACATCTATTTTTCTCCTTTCAGAAGCGTTTTGGCAAGGCCCCTTTAAGCTGTCTTGCTTATCTCTTCTGTAAGCTTTGCCAAAAGCTCATATGTCCTACAATAAGTAGCATATACATCTGTCGGAGCCATAAAGTTTCCTGTTATGGATTTCAGTTCATTTAACAGCGTATTCATTTTCTCGTTGTTTTTGCCTAATTCCATAAATCCGCAAATGATTATTGCAGTGGGTTTCAAAGTGAATACTGAACGCGCTGTGCAATTTCGTAAATGGGCGAATCAGGTTGTGAAAGAATATACTATCAAAGGACTTATTATGGATGATGAACGCCTAAAAAAGGTGGTTCTATTCTAATAGAACGAAAAAGACCAAATACGTTGACTCAAGTATGTGCTTAGTCTTATTATTATACTATTCCATTTACTTTACCTTACTTTACTTAGGATTTTAGGGAGTTAACCAGGTCTGTTTCATTACGCCGAATGAACTTAGAAAAATAGTAGTTTCTCAGAAGTATATAGGTGGAGTGAATATTAATGAGTCTAGAAAGCAACATAATTTTAAATGCATATTCTATAATGATAATTCTTATTATCTACTTTCATGCGTTAAAATTTTTTAATAAAGGTTCTTTGCAGGATAGACTTTATATGACGATATTGTACATTACTATTTTTATGCTGGGCGTAGATATATTAAGTAGACTTGATGGTAATGCTGCTGCAATTTATCCTGTGATGAATACTCTCGGAAATTTTGTGATCTTTTTGATGAGCCCTATTTTACCTTCATTGTGGTTAGCCTATGTTCACTTACAGGTTTTTCGTGAAGAAAGGAAAACCAAACGGCTGCTTTATCCCCTGATTATCATTAATACAATTAATGCTGTTATTTTAATATTTTCGCAATTTTTCGGGTGGTTTTATTATATCGATTCGGATAATATATACCACCGAGGCCCGTTCTTCTTGTTTCCTGCTTTTCTTACAATTATGCTGTTGCTTGTGGCTTTTACAATAACTTTAATAAACCGCAGAAAGCTAGAAAAAAAGAGCTTCCTATCACTTACATTTTTTGCGATTCCTCCATTTATAAGTATCATTCTGCAAATTAAATTCTATGGCATATCGTTGATGCTCAACAGCGTTGTTCTTTCCCTGCTTGTAGTATTCTTGAACATTCAGAATCACAGCATGTACACTGACCATTTGACAGGAGTTAATAATCGAAAAAGGCTTGATGCGTATTTAAAGGAAAAAGTTGATTCGAGCACTAGAGACAAGAGCTTTTCAGCTATTTTAATAGATATAAATAACTTTAAATATATTAACGACACATATGGACATGACATGGGTGATAATGCATTGGAGACTGCAGCGAAACTACTTAAAAGCTGCCTTCGCACTAATGATTTTATAGCCAGATTCGGCGGTGATGAATTTTGTATCGTTTTGGATACTTCAAATAAAACCGATTTGGAAGCTGTGATTTGCAGAATTAATAGCTGCCTTGAAACGTACAAAGAGTCTGGTTCCCATCCTTACGCTCTCGGGTTTAGTATGGGTTATGCTGTGTATGCTCACCATTTACACATGAGTGCGGAAGAATTTCTCAAACAGATCGACATATTGATGTATGAGGAGAAAAAGGCTTATAAGAATAAGCTTTCCGTTTAACCTTGGCAGAATTATCAAAACAATATTGGTTTAAAAAAGCCGGAACATTCTGCCGTAGATTGTTCCGGCTTAAGAAGTTATTGTAAATTTTACTCTGAACTATATTGTTCTGGCGACATCATACGCATCCCAAATTGAGTTCATCAGGTTAGCGGCTTCCCGGGCATCCCCGATAAGATAAAGCTCCCCAAATTTACCGTTTAGGTTTTTAAACAAGGTATCATCAGGTTTGTAACCGACAGAGATTATAACGGTATCAGTTTTTATCGACGTACGTTTTCCGGATTTGTCGAAAATAATAGCCGCATTGTCTGTAACTTCTGTCAAATATGAGTTTAATCTGACATCGACCTGATGGGCCTTCAAAAGGTCTATCAACATTGTTTTATTCATATGTGGAATGGGCTTGCGGCTTAACATCAAATCACCTAAGGCTTCGACAACCGTTACTTTTTTCAACTGTTTGGCTAGATAAAGTGCTGTTTCACATCCAACAAGCCCTCCGCCAATGAGCACCACATCGTTTCCGGCTTGCTTTTTCCCTTCAAGGATATCGGCAGCATAGGCCACGTTGCTTTTATCGGCACCGGGAAAATCCAGTTTAAGAGGGAAAGAACCGGTTGCGACGATAATAACGTCCGGGTTTTCCTTTTCAATGAGTTTTGCATTGACTTCAGTTCCCATTTTTACCGGGATCTTCAGTTCTTGGAGCTCATGTTGATACCAGTCGAGAAGCCTTCTATCGTCTGCCTTAAAATCAGGCCCGGATGCTTCGTTAAGATGTCCTCCCAACCTGTCGGTCTTTTCATAGAGAATAACATCGTGTTGTCTTCTCGTACAAACCCTTGCCGCTTCCATGCCGGCTACCCCGCCGCCAACAACCATAACCTTTTTCTTTTCACTTGCCGGAACAATTTCATATTCTTTTTCTCTGCTGACAGCGGGGTTAACCGTACAACTCAAGGGTTTTCCTTCAAACATCCTCCCCATACATCCGGTATGACAGCCGATACAAGGACGGATGCTTTCGGATCTTCCCGCCATAACTTTCTTCGGCCAATTCGGATCTGTTAGAAGGCCCCTGCCAATACCGACCATATCTAACTTGCCCTCTTCCAAGGCTTTCTTGGCAAGTTCGGGATCGTCCATTCTGCCCGCTACAATAACAGGTACCTTGACAACCTGTTTTAACTTTTCTGTTAACGGAAGGTATAAACCATGCTGCTGGTAGAGTGGTGGGTGAGCCCAGTACCAGGCGTCATAAGTTCCGGCGTCTGCATTAAACATATCATACCCCGCCTGTTCGAGGATCTTTGCGGCCTCGAGACCTTCGTTCAAGTCCCTCCCCATCTCCTGAAAGTTCTCCTCCGCAAGACCTCCTTGCCGCCAGTCCTTAATATAACTTTTAATACTGAATCTCAAGCCAACCGGAAAATCCTTTCCGGCTTGCTGCTTAATTTCCCTGACAATTTCAATAGGTAAGGTAAGCCTTCCTTTCAGATCCCCGCCATATTTATCTGTTCTCCTGTTAAATAAGGCAATTGTAAACTGGTCCAAAAGGTAGCCTTCATGGACAGCGTGTACTTCCATCCCGTCAAATCCCGCTTCTACCGCAATATGGGCAGCTTCTCCCACCTTCTTTACCATTCTTTCTACTTCTTTGGTAGTAAGTTCTCTGCAGGTAACACTGGGATCCCAGTAATTGGGAATAGCGGACGGTGCAACGGGTTCACTGTCTAAAAATGCGGGGGCTGCACTCCTTCCGAGCCCAAAAGTTATTTGAATGAATATTTTAGCACCATAGGCATGAACATGTTCAACAAGTTCACAGGCCGTCCGCACAAAGAGAGTTGGATTAGTTGTAATACACGGAAAACTTGGCATTTTAAGCTTTTCAATTTCATTTTCAGCTTTTACGGCCCCGGTAATAATCAGGCCCGTACCCCCTTTTGCCCTCTCCACATAATAATCGATAGCTCTTTTTGTCCATGAGCCCTCAGGAGTAACCAAGCCGAGGTTAGCCATAGGAACCATGGCGATCCTGTTTTTAATTTCGACTTTACCAATTTTTAAAGGCTGGAATAACTTTTCCATGTATCATAACCTCCCCGAAAGATCTAATGTTAATATGACTAATGGCCGAGCTTGTTATACAAAAAAGTGCAAATTTCGGCCCGCTCTTTTGGAGCGTTTTGTAGATGATATTAGGATTTCGAAGTTCAGGCTTGAACTTTAAGCCGTTCAAGAGAATAATAAAGATAAGTTACTTTATAAAGCATGCAGACAAACAGGAACTTGGAGTATTATGGAGGGTTTTTTACGATAGTCTCAGAAATGATAACAAAGATGATTGAGATGGGGCAAAAGACCCACAAGTTAACCAGGCGATTATCTTGAAGGAATATCTGGAATCTAAAGCCTTGCCCTTATGAACCCTTGTGCTGATGAAGGCATAAGCTCGTTTCAAGCAGAACTCAATTAAATGTAAAGGAGATTCAGATATGGGAAAACAAAGCAAAGGACGTTGCCGCTATTGTCAGGCGGAATATACTAAGTCAGGTATGATACGGCATACTGCATCATGTAAGGAACGGATGAAGGAGATGGGAAAAGCCGCAAACGTAAAAGTAAAACCGTGCGGTTATTTCACCCTTTCCATAACCGGAAAATATGACAAAGATTATTGGCTGATTATTGAATGCAAGGAAAATGCGATGCTGCAGGACGTGGATCAGTTTTTGAGGGATATATGGCTGGAGTGCTGCGGGCATCTGAGCGCGTTTCATATCGAGGGGGAGTCATATGAACGCATTGTGTATACTTCGGGACTTGGGGACACACCGTCGAAAAGTATGAAGCATCCGTTGAAAAGTGTGCTTGAAAAGGGAATGAATATCGGTTATGAATATGATTTTGGCTCCACAACAGATTTGATAATTACCGTCTCTGATTATAAGGTTGGGCCGTGGAAGAAGGATAAGATTACCCTCTTGGCCAGAAATAATCCGATGGAATCCATCTGTTCGAAATGCGGTAAGAAGGCAGCCAGATGGATCTGCACAGAATGTATCTATGACGGAACTGGTTTTCTGTGCGAGGATTGTGCGGAAAGTCATGAATGCGGGACAGATATGCTGCTGCCGGTGTGCAATTCGCCACGTTGCGGAGTATGCGGTTATGAGGGCAGTGATATCTATGGGGATTGACAAGTAATGACGCCTTTGGCTATGTGAATGCTGACGTTTTGGCGATATGTCGTAGTACTTTAATACTTTCGGAGGATAGGGGTGAGAAATATGACCAAAGTAAAGGCAAAGAAAATTTTTGAACAATATAACCGCACATCAGACGTCGTCCGTTGCCCAAACGGGAGGGCAGCTATTCGCAAGCAGCTTGATGCCTATGCCAGGGCGGCGGTGAACCTATATGGTATTATCAGCCGTGATGATTTTGTTAATATTTTCAACGAACAAAACGCCGACCGGACGAGCGGCGATGAAATTTATATTCTCCTCCTGCCGCTTGTGTTAAAAAAGGGCCGGTACGGTTTTTATAAAGAATACATCGTGCATTATTGGTTTTTCGACGACTTTGACCAAGCCGATTATTTACTGGAACACCAAGCGGACAAGCCCCGCTATATACCCGAAAAAGACGAGTTCCTTAAATACATTAATGAGGATTACGTAGATAACGATCACTGGTGGAATGTACGCCGTTTTATGTCGGACGTATTCGGCTTCTGCAAAGAGACCGCGGAGGGCTATGAGGAAGTAAGAAATTATATAATGTACGGTGATGGGATCAGGGAATTGGGCCCCATTCTGGATAGGCATAATCTTATATTTAATGGCGAAAAACAGCTGCAGGAGTTTTTAAATCTTATTATGTTTGCAAAAAGCAACACGCGCATCTGGGAAAACAACGGATACACGCCATCCGAGCTTCACGAGATGCTTATTCAACGCAATAAAAATATCGTCAAGTTTCCAACAATGCAAAGGCCGAAAATCGGACGTAACGACCCATGCCCGTGCGGAAGCGGCAGGAAATACAAGAAATGTTGCGCTAGGTTTGACATTGAAAAAACTGCACAGTTAAGTTCTGAAGAGTGCAGGCTTTTCTATGAGACATGGTATGGCTTAATGGGCTTTGTCAATGAACGGAAGAGTGTAATTAAAGCCACAATCAAGCCGGAATATCCGAATACCGTCAGCGATATAATGATCCACAAAGTCAGAGAAGTACTGTGGGAAAAGCCGGAACTAATAGACGAATATATCAGTGAAACAAAACTTCCGCAAGAGAAAATCGACATTTTGAAGCTGTGGAGAACGAACCATAAAAAAGGGATGTTCTTTATTTTAGAGTATCAGCCAGAATACGCTGTTGCCATCGCTACGAACGAGCAGGGTGAAGACAGGCTTTACGGGATAAAAGGGATAAGCAGTTCCATAGCCAACACATTGCTGCAGGAATTGCCTGTGCAGATTGAAACTGTTTTGCTTCCGTTCAAGGGTAAGATTATCTATGACAGCTTTATGAGCTCTGTGCCGATAAGATTTGCGGAAGGTGCAAAGGCGGCTTTCCGTGAGTTGTATGACAAAGCCATAAAATACGGAATTATTACAAGCTTGGAATAAAATCAATTATATTTATACTAGGGTTAAAGGAGATTTACGTCCAGGGGGCACCAGCTTAGGCGGTATCTTTTTTACCGCTTCAAGGCAACTTGAATAGTACAGCAAAAGACATACACTTTGAAAAGGTGACGGCTTCTGAAATATAGGTCGTCGCCAAGGACCCACCAGTTCAAACGGTATCTTTTTTGATACGTTTAAAAGACGACATAATGGACTTTTAGAAAAATAAACTAGAGGCTAGGTCTTAGGCCAATAAAATGGCACTTGAACTTAGTCTCTTTTTAGCAAAATAGCGGAAGTATTCTGATGAAACATGTATAATGCGCTAAAACAGCCGAGCTAAAGGTAAAAGAATCCCTCGAAGCCGTCAGTTGAACATTAAAATTCGTGAAGACATTTCAAGTTGGGCGCTCAGAAAGCCCCATTTAGTAGGACATTTGGGGTGCGAAACTTAAGATGAAATATATAGTTACAGCGGGCAAACATTATAGATGTAGTTCAGATTTCAAATTGCCGGCATAATATAATAAAGCAAGGCACCCTGCGTTGAAATTTCGTAGAGTGCCTTGCTCGTTTATTTATGCTTTCCCTTTACTAACACACTATTACGTGATACTATATACAAGTAGTGAGTGATAATGAATACAGGTCATACTGAATAGTGAAAAAAGAAGGGATAACTTTGGAAAACCTTACGGAAATGCTCAAAGGCGTGCTGGAAGGTTGTGTTCTTGAAATCATCAGCCATGAGGAAATCTATGGTTACGAGATCACGCGGCGGTTGAACGCCCTTGGATTCACGGACGTGGTGGATGGGACAGTTTATACCATCTTAGTGCGGCTTGAGAAAAACAAGCTGGTAGAAATTACGAAAAAGCCCTCCAATATGGGACCGCCGCGAAAGTTTTTTGCGCTTAACGACGCTGGACGCGAGGAGTTGAGGAGATTTTGGGAAAAATGGGAATTTGTTGCGTCGAAAATTTACGAGTTAAAGGAGAAGAAGTAATGGATTTTTGGGAAAAGGTTACGGGTGCTGACATGACAAAAGAATTGAAAGCTCTTGAAGCGCGAGCTAAAAAGCTGCCGGCTGATTATCAAGCGGCATGGGAAAAAATTAAAGCCAATCTTTGGCCGCACTCAAATTTTACCGGTCGCAACCTCATGCCAATTCTTGACGGTGTGCTCGGCCTGCTCGAAGAAACGGCTGCGGACGGTCAGAGCATCCAAGAGGTTTTGGGTGACGATATCAAAGGCTTTTGTTCAGCACTGATGGGCGAAGAAGGGGCAAAGTCTTTTCGCGACAAGTGGCGTAAACAACTCAACAATAATATCGCTAAAAAAATAGGTAAATAGGAGGATCAAATGAGAATACAAGATATCATCGAAGGCAAAAAAGAGTGGCGAGCGCACGTGGCACGGGTCAAGGCGCTCCCGAAAGATTATCAGATTGTTTATAAAGAGATTCAAAAATATCTCTTTAAGGTCGGCCCTGTTGAGCTAACCGATGGGATAGGTTTGTTATCGGGAATTGTCGATCTTTTTGAAGATGGCGCGGCCCTGGGGAAAGGCGTGCTTGAAGTGACAGGTAGTGACGTAGCGGCTTTCTGCGACGATCTAATCAAAGATTCAAAAACTTACGCTGACATCTATCAAGAATCTGTTGACCAAGAAGTTAACAAGGCCATGAAAAAGGTTACCAAAAACATCAACTAACCTTCGATGATTGTACGAAATTTTTTTATATAAATGTAAAAATTGATTTAAATCAAGGATATTATCCCCCTAATGAACTAAAATCTAAGTATCGAAAGAAGCAAACTAAACAATAAGTGTGGTCAAATTATTTAGATATTTAGGGGGATATTCTGATGAAACAAACAATTACAGTCAACGGCCGAAAACACCTTGGGGAGCTTGTAACATATTTCCCGGCCATTACTAATCGTCTTAATGAACAGCTAAAATGATTCCATGAAAAAGTGCGTTTGGAATGTAAGATTGTATATGAATAAAAACAAAGTGGAAATTCAAAAGCAAGATTATAAACACTGTTCCCATGACCATATCCATTATCATGCGCATGGTGAAACGCATGAGACATGTATATCACTGGTGCCGATTTTCAATCACTTGGAAAAAGAACAAATGGACGAAATTATGGCTGTGACATATTCGGTTTCCTTCAAAAAAGGAGAAAATATTTATTGTGCAAAAGATAAGTCAGACTCACTTTACATCGTAAGTAAGGGGAAAATTAAAATCTACAGGCTCTCTGAATCCGGAAAAGAACAATTGCTGAGGATTCTGCACCCTGGGGATTTTACAGGTGAACTGGCTTTGTTCAGCGAAACCGTACATGAAGAATATGCAAAGGCAATCGAAGAAACCAGTGTCTGCACAATCAAGCGTTCCGAGTTGCGAAAACTTCTCTTGAAATATCCTTCTATTTCTTTAAAGGTATTGACTGAGTTTTCAAGTAGACTTGAGCAGTCAGAAAAACAGGCGACACGATTTGCTACTGAAAAGGTTGAAACAAGGATAGCGCTCTTTTTGGTTGAGTGTATGGATAATGAGAAGCAATCGACGGAGGTTGTATTGCCAATGAACAAGAAAGATATGGCTTCATATTTGGGAACGACACCGGAAACAATCAGCAGGAAATTAGCGGAATTGGAAGAGACGGAATATATCAAACTGATTTCAAATAAGAAAATTAAAATCTTGGATTTGGACGGACTGCTATCGGTTTAGCTAAATTTTAAGGAGGTACGTGTAATGAAAGTGATTAAAGTAAATGAGCTGCCATTCATGAAGACCGGTTGGGGTATAAAAGGTAAGCCTATTATAGACATGCCGGAAATAGGTATCGTTAATTTGGTTATGGAACCGGGGGAAAAGGTTCCTTCCCATAAGACCCCGGTTAATGTTCTTTTTCAGGTAATAGAAGGAAAAGGAATGATTACAATTGGAGATGAGACACAAATAGCTGAGGCAGGGGACATTGTGGTTAGCCCGACCCAAGTTCCGCATGCTTTGGAAGCCAATCAGGGATGTGTATTTTCTGTTTATGTGATAAAAACACCTAACCCTCAAAAAAGTGCTGTGAAATAGATAAAAGTTTATAATGCTTTACATAAAAAGGTTGCAAATGCTTTTTAACATTTGCAACCTTTTTATGTTTTATGGTTATGTTTTCAAATATTTTATAATGAGTGGCTAAAATAAAAAACAAGCCATAAAAATAGCCTGCCTCATCTTGACAATGAAAGGTAAAAAATTGTATAATATCTTGCTATGATAACAATATAGTCTATAAAGTCTATCATAACATATTTAGATTGCGTTGTCAATACTATTTTTGAAAATAGGAGGATATTTTTTATGGCTTTTGAATTATCCTTGTTTGGTGGCGCCTTGGTAGAAAAGCAAGCAGTCAATGAAGTAATGAAATGCAATGACCTGACTATGAAATTTGGTCTTGTTCTGACAGAAGTACAGGCTCTCGCATTAGTTGAAACCCGCTCCTTTGCGCTAAAGGAAAATGGCCGTATTGAATTTGGTGGCGGCGTGATTGACAAGATCATAAACAAATTTTGCGACTCACCCTATCTTTCAATGCATAACTACGAAGAAACCTTGCATGAGCTTTTAGAAACATTTTATTATTACAAGAACGAAACTCT
The DNA here is from genome assembly GCF_034927245.1 of Desulfitobacterium sp. Classification (GTDB taxonomy): domain Bacteria; phylum Bacillota; class Desulfitobacteriia; order Desulfitobacteriales; family Desulfitobacteriaceae; genus Desulfitobacterium_A. The sequence goes on along the minus strand of NZ_JAYFQK010000012.1, from coordinate 24,085 downwards.
TGATCTGATGAGCGATGATGATTTGATCCACTATATGAAAAATGCTTTTGATGGCATCTGCCAAGGTTCACTTGAGCTGCTAGCGGGGCGGGAACTATATAAGCTTGCCCGAAATCTGCGATATGGTTATGCTCCGGATTATTCAGATGATACTATCGAATTGGATGAGGACGAGGAGGATGAATATGGGGGATGTTGAGAAGATCAGCAGAATCAAAGGGGAAACATTAAGCAGTGAACACTATTTCCAATCTTTGCTTGAGCAGGCATATATGGCGAAGATGTTGTCAGATATACAGCTTGAAAAAATACAGTTTGACTGCCTCTCACTTTTGGCAAAGCAAACAGAGAGGTATAACAGCGGGGATAGCAGTTCGATCCGAGTAGAAGAAGCACAAAATCTTCTGGCCTCCATTATGTTCACTATCGGTGTATGGTTAAAGGCCTATCCTAACCCCGATGAAGCAGTGGCAGCTGTGCAAAAAGACGGTATATACGCTCTTTATCAAAACGGACGTGAGCGTATCGACCAATTGCTAAAGTCAACAAAAATGCTTCACTCTTCAATAATCGGTAATTTAGTGCAAACCAAAAATGTGTTTTATCGCTCTACAATTGTGGACGGCATAAAAGGTTTTTTCAAGCGATATTACCCCGAATTTGCTGCACAGGAAATTCATATTACTGCAGATTATCCTGTTCATCATCAGATGGAAAGTTTGCTTGGGATTGAGTTTATTCAGAAATATTTAGAGTGCATCAATTACGAAAATCTATTTTGTGCTCAATTCTCTGCGGAGGATGTGCATCATCTGCTTTGTGGATATGATGAACATTATGAACAGTTGCTCTTTAACATTTATGAGCCGGTATTATCTGCGGCGATCGGGTGCATCCTTTCCGGCGGGGATGTTCATAGACTGGAGATGGCACCTTCCTCCATCAAAATTTTGGACGATTTGTTTCGTGGAAAAACAAGAACCGAAATCGTGGAAATTCTCATTGAAACTGTAGGCCAACTGATCACGCTGTTGGAGCTGACTGAGCCCTTAAAACGGTATATAAGCGACAGCCTGCCTAAGATTGCGGAGTTAATAGAAAACGCGGTCCGGCTGCAAACATTGGATCGGGTGTTCATCCTCCCCAAATATCCTGAAAACAACACGAAGCTCATCTTTTCCTTTGGAGAGAAGATGGACGATGAAAAATATCGTAAGATCTTAGAAGAAATTATGCAATGCCGCTATCTGGCAGATAAGAAAGCCCTGATCAAAAGTGAAATACACTCCCTTGCCGATTTAGAGGATATTTTACTGGATGCAGAACTCAACGAAGAAGAAACGCTCAGCATTCTTAGCGAGTTAAACCCAGCTGAGATTGCAGCGCTGGTCAAAAAATATCCTATGCCTTCTGCATTAGATCGATATGGGCTAAGGGAAAGCCAAATTGCACTATGCGAGTGCCTGCAAAAGTTCCTAGCTGCGCTTCCGGTGGAGCAGCAAGATTTGATGAAACAGGCAGTAGTTATGCTGGATAGTATAGAGGAATAGCATGAATATTTAAGTGTTTTTGAAAAAGTGGTTTTATTCATCTACCATCATATTAGAATAGATTTTTTTTGCTTTATTTCCCCATACCGCATAGACAATACCCATAAGCAAAGACAGTACGACAGGAGCAGCACGAAGGAGTACAAATGGAAGTTCAAAGAAAAATGCCAACCAGAATAGTTTGCCTGTCATTTTCCAAAGTCCCTGTGTTAAGAATCCTATGTTTGCCAAATTAAAGTCGTAGATCATAAGCAGTACAATTAAATAGGAAATTGCAAAAGAAAAATTGGCATAGCATATTTTATTAAGATGCATATACCGCAAAGCAGCGGAGTCCTTTGTCGAGAAAATATTACCGTCTGAGTTACCGTCTTTCGGTAAAAAGTATTGATTTAAACTATTTTTCGTGCCGTAAACGTGACGCCAGCCTGCATCTTCAAAAAGGGCCTTATAATCCTCAAAGTCAGCTTGTGTTTTAAATTTTCGGCAATCCACATGGTAGTGCAACTCCTCAGGTATATTCTCTGCAAAATGATAAAATCCAAAAGCGGAATGCTTTTTGAGAAAATACCCATTTCTGGCCATTTCATTGAGATAAGTTTCCTCCTCATTAAAATCGGCAAATACCTTAAACTTCCTCATTTACTGTGTACCTCCTCAGATTCTATTTGCTGATAAACTTCTACTAAACTTTTCAAGCGTTCTACTTCCAGAGCCAAAACCTCATGTCCTAAAGGTGAGAGTCGGTACATTTTTCTTCTTGAATCTTCTGAGGGCACGGAAATAATCAACTTTTGTTTCATTAAATTTTCAATCGCTCCGTACATTGTTCCTGCCGCGACTCTTACACGGCCATTGCTTAATTCCTCAACTTTCTGCATTACGACATAGCCGTGGCCGGCTTTTCTTAATGCCAACATAATATAGAATGTTGTTTCAGTTAGCGGTAAATATTTTGATACATTCATCTTCACACCTCATTTATATAGTTAATCTATACAGTTTAACTATATAATAGATTATATACAGTCTGACTGTATATGTCAACAGCAAAATAGCAGAGAAATTAGTTACGGGAGTATATAATAATGATGACGAATAGGCACTTTATCTTATGTGTGCAACTTATATCAGGTAATTGTCTATGAGAATTGATATACTGGTGAAAGGAGTGAAGCAAATGTCCATTCAAACGATAGAAACAATGGCAAAGTGGGTAGAAAATAACATAATGGGAAACCCAAGCCTGCGTGATATGTCATCATATGTTGGTTATTCACCGTATTACTGCTCTGCAAAGTTTCGGGAGCACATGGGTATGACCTATAAACAATTCCTTGCCCAATGTAAATTAAATGCTGCCGCTCATGATCTTTGCCTAACCAATGACAGAATAACCGATATTGCTTTACGATATGGGTACTCGTCATCTGAAGCGTTTGCAAGAGCCTTTTCACAAGCGTTTCAATACTCGCCACGCCAATATCGGAAAACTTCCGGTGTCTCCTTGGCGCACCTTAATCTATAGGGCGTATTGCTCCCTCCAAATTTATCCGATTATAACTGAGAGGAGATAAAATGTCTGACAAGTTTGGAAGAAATGATCCCTGCTGGTGTGGCAGCGGTCGAAAATATAAGAAATGTCATGGCCCTATTGAGGAGCGAATTGAAATCTACCGCTTAAAGGGATATGAAGTGCCTCATCGAAAATTGCTTAAAACACAACAACAGATTGAAGGTATTCAGGAAAGCGGCAAACGAAACATCGCTTTACTGGATTTCATTGCAAATTATGCGGTTGATGGAATCACCACGGAAGAGCTTGATCGGCTTATCTTCGAAAAAACAAAGGCACTGGGGGGCGTTCCGGCAACACTCAATTTTGACGGATACCCTAAGAGCGTGTGCATCTCTATCAATGATGTTGTATGTCATGGTATCCCCTCTGAGCGTGTATTCCTGCGAACCGGCGATATTGTGAATATTGACGTGTCTACAATTTACAACGGATTTTTTTCGGATTCCTCACGCATGTTTTGTATCGGCGCTGTTTCCGCTGAGAAACAAAAACTGGTTGATGTTGCAAAGGAGTGTGTGGAGCTGGGCATTGAACAGGTAAAACCGTGGGGATTTCTTGGAGATGTTGGGCAAGCTGTTCATGACCATGCAAAGGAAAATGGATATTCAGTTGTTCGAGAAATCGGGGGCCACGGTATTGGTCTGCAATTACACGAAGATCCCTGGGTCGGTTATGTGACAAAGCAAGGAACAGGAATGCTCTTAGTCCCAGGACTTGTTTTTACTGTAGAGCCTATGATAAATATGGGGAAATCCAAAATAGTAACCGATAAATGCGATAATTGGACTATTCGCACAGCTGATGGGAAACCTTCTGCACAATGGGAAAAACAGGTGTTAGTAACCGAAACGGGTTATGAGGTTTTGGCGTATTGATGAACATAATACGAAGTTTGACAAATTTCAATTTATTTAATTGAATTAAAGGTAATCATAAGATTCAAACCTTCGGGTTCCATGGTCAACTGTTTATTACCAAAACACTCGAAAAGTGATATACTATAAGTAACATCATTTTTCAACTGACTCCGAAATTAGTATAATTAATTTCGGAATTTAGAGCGGGAAACTCAATCAGTTAGGAGTTGCCTGCTTTTTTGTATTTGCCTAGAGAAAAGGAGATAGAATGAATAAAGTTAATTTGCAAAAACTAGAAGACCAAGCTGTCAATCTTGCCTTGCGTAACACTTGGGGGGAAGACGCGTATGCAGTTAATACGGCTATCCTGGAGATCGATCATAATGATTGCGCCGCATATACAAGGCTGGCGAAATATTATAAGGTTAATGATAACCTTACAGAAGCCGTAAATATGTACTTAAGGGCCTTAGATATTGATCCCCAAAACCGGGTGGCTACTAACAATCTAATAAAAATTAAAAAGGAAAAAGAGGAAAGTGAAGCTGTCGAAAAGATAAACACAACTAAAGAGTTATTGAAGGAAGCACAGAAATCTATGCGAAAACGCAAGTACAGGCTGGCTTCCAAACTATACTCAAAAGCTTTCAGTATTGAGCCAACGTTAAAACACGCAACTGATCTGTCTGGTGCTTACAAGGAAATGGGTAAATATGATAACATCGAAAAATTGTACAGACGGCTCATTAAAGATAACCCTATTCAGACCGATCAAAAAGTAATAGAAAAGGAATTTAAGTCGTTGCGACGGAATGAGAAAGAGCGGATTAAATAAGGAGGATTCGGAACATGGATGGTCAAATAAGAAGTAATATTCATGCCGGAATTACGGTAGATATTGTTTTAAAAGAAGACCAAAGAACAGGAAAAAGGACGCGCGGTATTGTCAAAGATATCTTAACAAACTCCCAGAAACATCCAAGGGGAATTAAAGTAAGACTTCAAGACGGGCAAATTGGAAGAGTTCAAGAAATTATAAAGATAGTTTGAAATTATTAGGGCATCTGCTGGATGAAAGCAGATGCTTTTTAATATGGGTGGATATTATGGGTAATATAATAAGTGCTTACTCTAAATATGTGGTCCCAATAATCCCAGCAGGCTTAGGAGGGTTAATATGGATTCATGCTTTGAACCAGCGATTTGGCCGGAAGACAAATTGCCAAAAGAAGCCGTCGGTTATAAGGAATGTGAAATATGCACAGAGAAATCGCGCGTCATTTGGGGGGAAGGAAATCCCAATGCGCCTGTTGTTATAATTTTAGATAATCCCGGCGCCCGCGAAGACAAAGAAGGTACTGAATATGTCTGCGGAACGAGGCAAACGCTGCAGACCGCTTTAAATCGAGCCAATTTGGCACCAGATGATATCTATTTAACGTATCTTTTAAAATGCAGGCCCCTTGGCCGATATAACAAAGAAGAAGTCAGAGCTTTCAGCAAACCCTTTCTTATTCAACAAATAAAAGCGATACAACCGAAATTCATCGTTTGTCTGGGAGATACAGTTGTTCAGGCGATGTTTGATGATAAGGAAGCCCATGTCAAGAATCTAAGAGGGTTATGGCATGTTATACTGGGATATCCTTGCATTGTCTCTTATCATCCGCTAGCTGTAAGGAGACGGCCTAATCTAACACGTTTGTTTATGGAGGATTGGGACATGCTGGCGCAACGGTTATTTAGTGTTGACAGCTAAAACATTCCTAATTAAATTAATAAAAGAGCCCAGTGGGGTTCTTTTTTTTATTAATCTGGAGACTCAATTCGATATCATTTTGTACAGTCCCCCCCTTTCAATAATAGTTTATTGGCGCGATTCATATCTTGATAGGGGTCTACCCAATCTCAGTGCTGTCACAAAGGAACTAAAAACAAATACCCCATCCAAAGATCTTATACAAAAGGCCTGTGGCGCAGCAGCGGCAGAGCTTACGCTTGGCTACCGTGTTTAAGATGTGCAGCTCCTGGCCGCCGTTGCCTTATGCCGGGGAACGATCATAGAAATGAATACCGGGCGAGGGCAAAACGCTTACAGCCACCCTGTCAGCATATTATCACGTGCTTCAGTAGGGTTACGTGCATATCGCAGGATTTATGTATGATCAATGCTCTGCCATCGGTCAGCCTTACTAATCCTTCGCTCGTTATTATCCTGAGAGCTTAAGAATAAGGAGGGGAAAAAAACATGCATCTTTATTGGGGATGGTTAATCGTTATATATCTCTTTTTAGGTGGGTTAGGCGCCGGAGCATACCTCACTTCCTATGCTGCGGAGAGAGGCTGGTTAGGGGATTCGCCTGCTTTGCAACGTGCAGGATATTTTATGGCTGCTCCCATCGTAGCCCTTGGTACCTTGCTTCTGGTATTTGATTTGGGTCAAGGATTAAGGAAACCATGGCTGCTCGTTGGTCTTTTGAGAAACCCTTCCTCAGTCATGACCTGGGGTGTGTATATTCTTTTTCTCTTCATCTGCGTAGGGTTATTCGTTGCTTACTTTGTCTGGAAGAAAAAAGAGATTCCCGCTGCTTTAGAACATGCCGGAGCGCTTCTGGCCCTCGCAACATGTGCTTACACAGGTATGCTTGTTGCAGTTGTTAAAGCTATTCCGTTTTGGAATACTTATGCTATGCCGCTATTATTCGTTGTTTCTGCTCTTTCTACAGGTCTGTCCATTACTGCTTTAATCGGCAATATCATTGATAAAGGGATGCATGCCAATGAATACAAGGTTTCGAAACTACACATCTATCTTGTTAGCATTGAAATCATCCTCATAGCCTTTATCTTTGGTTTGGCTATGGCAGGCGGCGGGGTGAAAGCTGATTCTGCTCTAAAAGCAATCTCCGGTGAATTGGCTCTTGGGTTCTGGCTTTTCCTAGTTGTGCTGGGACTGATCGTGCCCCTTCTTATCTCAGCTCTTACTGTTAAAAAGCTTGGCAGCTCTGCTCATACCGGCCATACTCTTCATGCGGCAGCCGGAAGCGGAACAGCCCTAGTACAGGGACAAGGATCGGCCAATGTTCTCCTTCTCAGTGACGCTTTGATTTTGCTGGGCGGTTTTGTTCTTCGCTATGTGATTATTTTTGCGGCACTGCCCATTTGGAATGGAATCTTAACGTATATAGGTTGAATTTATATATTTAACGGTTTTTTACCTTTTCAAAGTTCTGTACAAATTGCATAATTATACTGACAAACCCCTGCTTCAAAAAGGAGCAGGGGTTTGTTAGCCGTAATGCAGCGAGGCGGTAGATTCTGAAAATGACGAAATTATCGAACGTAGTTTAAAAAAGGCATTATAATAAGGAATGGAGGTTGGGAATATGAAGATAGATCATGAATGTTGCTGTGGGTGCAATACACAAAAATAGAACTGACTAAGGATAATTGCCCGGTCTGCAATAATGAAGGGGTTTCCGTTAACAGGGTAACCGTTGAACACTTAGTAACAGATAATTACCGCAATGCCGTTGAGGGAGACCAATATAAGATTTGCATGAATGAGGACTGCACAGTTGTTTACTATAATGTAGATAATGGAACAAGATTTTCAAAAGACCAAGTTAGAGTTCCTATCTGGTTTAAGAAAGATGCAAATCCCAAGTATGCTTGTTATTGCAGCAAAGTTACAGAAGATAAGGTAATCGAAGCAGTAGTAAAGCATGGTGCAAAAACAGTACAAGAAGTAAACACCATAACCGGGGCAATGAAAAATTCTAATTGCAAAGAAAACAATCCACTGGGAGTATGTTGCCATAAGATTATTCAGGAAGCTATCGAAAAGGGTTTAAAAATGAAATGATTCTTTATCAATTGTAATAAAATGCTGGAAACTAAATGATTTATGATGAATTATCTGGGGTTAATTGAGGGGCTTTGTAAAACCGTGGCGACTTGTCACGGTTACTGTTTTTTCTGTATGGCTTATAGAACATGTGCCTGGTATCATGTATTTATGGGAAAAGGTGGTAGTATGGAAAAAAGTCGGTTTTTTTTAAAGCTGCCCCTCATTGCTGGATAAAAGATCAGCCGTTCTGCTTTTCTGCTCTTCATCAGAAGATAGTGTAACGAATTCTCCCTTTTATGGATATATGTTTAGGAGGTGAACGGATGCAGGACATGGAGAGGCTGTATCAGGAATATGCGCGGCAGGTTTATAAATACATATTCAGTCTTTGCCATAACGAACAAACCGCCGAAGAACTGGTCCAGGAGACTTTTTACCGAGCCTTTAAGTCCCTGAACCGCTATGATGGGACCTGCAAAATCTACGTTTGGCTTTGTCAGATTGCCAAACATCTCTGGTACCAGACTCTTGCCACCAACAGTAAGGCTCAGTTCACGGAGCTTTCCCCGGAGATCCCGGCACCAGGGCATTCGCCGGAGGAACAGCTAATCCTGCGGGACGAGAAGATGACCTTATTCAAAGAATTGCACCTGCTTCCGGAGTCGATGCGGGAAGTAATGTATCTCAGGCTGACGGGGGAATTCAGCTTCCGTGAGATAGGGGAGATTTTGGGCAAAGATGAAACCTGGGCCCGGGTCACTTTTTACAGGGGAAAACAAAAAATCATGAAAGGAAGAATGTGATGAAATGCGATGTTATCCGGGACTTGCTGCCCGCGTATATTGATGGCCTGACCAGCGCAACCAGTAACGAAGAAATCGAAAGACACCTGGCGGGTTGCAGGGAATGCCAAACCTTTCACCGCGAGATGACGGGTGAGATCGAGGAAGAGGTTCCCGTTGCCGTAGATAAGGAGGTTGACTACCTAAAAAAAGTGCGGATGAGTTATACCCGCAGAGCTGTCTTCGTCGCAGGAGGCGTGGCGGTATGCCTGCTTGTTCTCATTGGTCTGTTTGCCGTGGGCTTTTCCGTCTCTTCCCAGGACATGGATATGACCTATGAAGTTAGGGATAACCACTTGGAAATTCATTTTCAGCTGAAAAATGGGCATGACTTGATTGGCTCCTACAAACCGGAGATAATCTATGATGAAAATCATAAGGTTATCGGTATTGGAGAACGTTACCGACCTAAATGGGTATTCAATAATCCCTTTGACGATGTCGGTTCCACTTTTACTTTGGGGAGCGAGCTGCCGGGGCCGGACGCCCAGGACGGATTTACCAATACCATAACGATTGAATTTGCCGATAAAACCGTTCAATTTATCAATGGCAGGCTAGTGGGATCACCGTTATAACCATGATAAAAAAGCCGTACACGCCTGTATTCCTGTGCGGAAGGCTTGACTACGGCTTTCTTTATGGATACTTCTTGAATAGATATCCCCCATATAGAAATAGGTTACGCTGATATTCTGGAAATGTATTCTGACGTTTCGTTACATGCTAGTGACGCCAAAATGGAAGCGCGAATAGAAGAAATGGTTTGATATTATTGTAACGTTGCATTACAATAATATCAAACTACTATTTTTTGGAGGTTTCCCTATGGAGATTAAAGAAAAACTATTTCGTGAGGACAATCTATTTACGCGTGAAGATGTTTTAAAGTCATTAGAGTTATTTATTGAACGTAAAAAATTAAATAAAAAGTCAGGATATTCAAATGAACTTGTAAAAAACAGAGTAAAACTTTGCGAAAAATTCATTTTAGCAGTAGAGAAATGCAAACTTCCAGCTTTGACGGAGCTTTGGTGGTTCTATGAATATCAGTTTTTAGGAAATAGCATGGAGTTGAATCTATGTCAGGCTGATGAGATTGAAGTTGAAAATGGTGTAATTAGCGGCATGACCTCAACCGTGGAACACACTTTGATTACGGTTGAATGCGATTACCTTACAGTCGAGCAATATGCCGCTATGCACAATGTAAAACCTGTTACCATAAGGCAATGGATAAGACGTGGAAAATTAAGACATGCAAAAAAGAATGGACGTGATTGGTTGATACCTGACATTGAAGATAAGCCCAGACGTGGCTTTACTAGTGTTCAGTATATTGTGGAAAATAATGTACATATTGAAAGTGATGAATTTCCGTTGTTAGCAATATGCGAATCAATTTCTATTTTCCAAGATGAAGATAACAAAAATAAATTCATTTGTTACCTTAATAATTATAAAACTAAATTCGACAACAAGCTTGAACTGACAAGAAGTGAAGTTGAGCGGCTGGAACATACAATTATTGAATCAGGGAAAGCGAGAGTTGTAGAAAATATACAATACGTCCCTCATATTCTTAGAGATATGGAGGACTGAGTAATCAGTTTAAAGGGTGAGCCATGAAGTTTGAAGAGTTGCTTGAAAAATATCAGGCATTGCTTATCGAAAACGACAACTTAAAAGAAGAGATTCGAAGGCTAAAAGCGAAGTGTGATCCTAAAGAGACGCCATCCGACGTCCAAGAATACCAGGTTGCTTTTGATTTTGGTTCTTTTGACGTCCCCGAAGTTGGAATGTTTGAGTCGGAAGCGCCAGATGACCTATTAGCAAGCGGTAACGTGATATCTCCAAGTATTAATAACTTTTCAGCTCCCATAGAAAAAATTAAGTTATATATGTCCCTCTTTAAAGGTCGGGATGACGCCTACGCCAGGAGATGGGAAAATGCGCAAAAGGGAACGTCTGGGTATTCCCCGGTTTGCTTAAACGAATGGAAACACGGACTATGTAGGAAACCACAGCAGCGGTGTACGAATTGTCCGAATAAGCGATATGCTGTATTGGATGAGCAAGTGATTGATGCCCATTTGCGCGGAAAAAACAATTTGGTGGCCGGCATTTATCCTTTATGTTCCGATGAGAACTGTTATTTTCTGGCTATCGATTTCGACGGCGAAGAATGGTCAAAGGATATTGCAGTCATAAGGGAAGTGTGCTCAGAATTTCATATTCCGATCGCCATTGAACGTTCCCGTTCCGGTCGGGGGGCCCATGCTTGGTTTTTCTTTCAAAATCCGCTCTCGGCGGCTTTAGCCAGAAAATTTGGCAGCGCGTTGCTTACCTGTGCCATGAACAAAAGGCATGACCTGAAATTTCAGTCGTATGACCGGCTTTTCCCTAATCAAGATACACTGCCCAAAGGTGGGCTGGGAAACCTGATTGCTTTGCCCTTGCAAAAAGCGGCCAGGAAAAATCACAATAGTGAATTTATCAATGAACATGGTAAGGCATTTGATGATCAATGGGCATTTCTGTCTTCCATCCGGAAGCTCGCGGAAGAGGAACTGGAAATGCTCACGGCAAGCTTAAGCCATGGTAACGAATTGGGAGAATTAAAAAGGACGACTGATGAGGCGCAGGAAGGACAAAAGCCGTGGGAAACGAAAAAGGTCAAATTGCGGCCAAGCGATTTTCCTGAAAGTTTGGAGATTGTCAAAGCCAATATGCTTTTTATCCCCAAAAAAGGAATTTCCCAACGGGCATTGAATCAATTGAAACGTCTGGCGGCTTTCCCAAATCCGGAGTTCTATAAAGCCCAGGCCATGCGCTTACCCGTCGCTAAAATACCCAGGATTATTTCCTGTTCCGAGGAAACAGCGGAATATCTCTGCCTGCCCAGGGGATGCGAAGCCGACCTCAGAGAGGTGGGAAAAGAACTGGATATCGCTGTTTATTTTCGAGATGAGACAAACCGGGGGAAAGACATCAAGGTTGCGTTTAAGGGTACTTTAAGGGATGAACAGCCCCTAGCCTTGGAAAAGTTGCTGCAATATGAAAACGGAATACTCTCAGGAACAACAGCCTTCGGCAAAACAGTGGTAGCCATCAAGCTAATCGCTGAAAGAAAAGTGAATACCCTGATTCTTGTCAATCGAGTCGGCTTGGTCGCTCAATGGAAAAAGCGGTTAACGGAATTTCTGGAGATCAATGAAACCTTACCTGATACCAATGAAGGGAAAAAGGGGACACGGAAAAAGAACAATAGCCTGGTCGGTCAATTAGGAGCGGGAAAGGACAATCTCAGCGGAATTATTGATATAGCGGTCATGCAATCGTTGTACAGAATGGGTGAGGTCAAGGACTGTGTCAAAAATTACGGTATGGTGATTGTTGATGAGTGCCATCATGCTTCTGCTTTCAGCTTCGAAACCATACTGAAAAATGTCAACGCTCGATATGTTTATGGTTTGACGGCAACCCCTACCCGAAAGGACGGTCACCATCCAATAATAACCATGCAATGCGGTCCTATCCGCTACAGGGATGATGCCAAAAAACAGGCGGGAAAAAGGCCTTTTGACCATTACATGCTGCCCCGATTTACCTCTCTTCGGGTTCCTCTGGATAAAGAGGAAAAGGACGTGTCGATTCAGGAGCTGTATTCCGAAATTGCGGAAAACGAAATGCGGAACCAGCAAATCATTAATGACGTAGTTAATAGTCATGAGAGAGGGAGAAACTGCATTGTTTTAACCGAAAGAACGGCGCATGTGGAATTGCTGGCCCAAAAGCTAAGTGAGAAAATTCCTGAGGTAGTACGTTTAAGAGGCGGTATGGGAGCCAAAGAGACCCGGGAAATGATGGATCGAATTGCGGAAACACCTAGTGATGAACCACTGACTTTAGTGGCTACGGGAAAATATATCGGCGAGGGGTTTGACGAGCCTCGTCTGGACACATTATTTTTAGCTATGCCGATATCTTGGAAAGGAACTTTACAGCAATATGCAGGCAGACTTCATCGTCTGTTTGCTAATAAAAGTGAAGTCCAAATCTATGATTATGTGGATATCCATGTCAGGATGTTGGAAAAGATGTATCAAAAGCGGCTTAACGGCTATGCCGCCATCGGTTATAAAGTAAAAGGGGAAAGCATGGCAGAAGAGCCAGCTAACATTATTTTTGATAAGAGCAATTTTTTGCCCGTTTATACCAACGATATTATCAATGCTAAGAGGGAAATCCTGATTGTAAGCCCGTTTGTTACCAAAAGACGCTGTTTGCAGATGTTGCCAAACCTAAAGGCAGCGATAGGCAATAAAGTGAAGGCCGTTGTGGTAACCAGACCGGCAGAAGATTTTAAGAATAGGGATACGGTTGTTTTGCAGAATACCTTGGATATGTTGAAAGAGGCTGGCATCAGGATCGTATTAAAATCGAAAATACACCAGAAGTTTGCCGTTATCGATCAAAGAATCGTTTGGTATGGAAGTATAAATCTACTGGGTTTCGGTAGCGTGGATGAGAACGTTATGAGGTTGGAAAGTCCCAATATTGCCAATGAACTGGTTAAAAGCATTGAGGGGTAAGGTTAAAAAGTGATTGTTACCATAGAACATACTGCCGTCAAGGAGCTAGCAGATTGATGCAGCATTATTCTTGTCTCCTCAAGGAACGTTGAAGTCGTCACGAAACTTGTCAGAATCGAAAAATCGAAGAGGGGTGAAAAACTGATTGTAGATAACTATCGATGCCTTGTCGATTTCTCCATCCATTTTCAACGGTTGACGGCGGGAGCTCGACAATTCTTTTCGGTGAAAACGGCACAGGAAAATCCACTATGCTAAAAGTAATTACTTAAAAAATCATGTTATTAGTGCTGCCATGGGTAAGACAATATCGAATCAAGATAGCACTGAGACTATTGCTATATTTCAAGATAAATTAATGCCCCGAGTAAAATGGAAGAGAATAATTTAGTGGCCTTTTTCCAGCAAAGGGCTGATTTTTCAATAGTTAATTCCATCATTCCTATTATTTAGCAGGATAACTGCGAAATTTCGCGAATATCAATATAAAAAGCGATCATTAAAAACGCCTCAGCCATTGCGGTATGGTTCCGCTCAAATGGCGGGAAGCGATAAGTCCGAAGAAATGAATGGTAAGCCCCAAGCACTTGAAGTAATAGACAAAGAAATACTAAAGAGGTTGATGCCTTCAGTAATGATGAAAACATGCGGCAGTATATTACTTGAGCATTGGTAAGCACCGGCGGCAGTGCCGAAGACTATCGCCAGTCTCAATAACTGATTGATTCTCTCCAGATCGGATAGGTCCTGGCCGCGGAAGCCCCGATCAGCAAAAGCTTGCTAGGCAAGCGGGTCCTGAGCGCCTGGGGCATCGCACGGATTGGAGCCAGACTGGAAAGAAGGCTGGATGAAATTCTCACTGCCGGACGGTTTAAAAGACCAAATTAGGTACATTCTGACGAACCAGATCAGTCTCAAAGAAAATTTATTAAGGAAGTTTATAAGCTGTTTATGTTCGCCAGGGGGAGTGCTGTGGATTATATGGGATGGTATTAAGATGGGTGTGAAACGTAGGAATGTAACGGTTGATGATGGGGAAAAGATTGTCGTGAGAAAATAGTGTGTATGTCTATAATGCGAAGTTTAATATTGTTCATAGATACAATCAATGTGGAGAGAGCCTATTTGAAATATATAGGTATTACCGAACTACGTGTGGAAATTTCGTTAAAATGGAAGGTATTACGAACTTGGTTCGGGAATACCGTTATACGATATATTTGCTAGGCCTTTTGCGGAGGATTTATGAATGAATTTTCTATTACTGAACAACTATCGTATGCCTCAATAAGAATTGGGTGCTAATTTTTAATGCATGGATGAGGATTGGGAAAAATGAGCAATGCTAAACTAGTAGAAAAATTCAATAACCTCACCTTAGAGTCGGAAGACCACTGGGATTATCGTGGCACAAATAATAGTGAGCGCGATTATGTTCATGGATTTTGTACGTATCCTGCAATGATGGTTCCCAAAATGCAACGTGAAATGCTTCAAGTTTGTCTTGCAGAGATGTCAGTATTGCATCCTCAATTGTTGGATCCATTTGCCGGTTCTGGAACCATCCTTGTCGAAGGTATGCTACAAGGGCTAGATGTTGTTGGTATTGATATTAATCCTCTTGCAGTTTTGTTGTGTAAAGTTAAAACAACCATTATTAACGTGGAAATGCTTGAACAGCATGCTGCGCAACTTGTGACTAACATTGAACAAGCGAACAATATTCCCAATTACCAATTCAAAGGAATAGAAAAATGGTTTACGGCGCAAGCAATATCTGACCTAAGTGAAATAAGAGCCGCCATTATGCAAGATGATAACCTTAAAATTCGGCGGTTTTTCTGGGCAACATTTTGTGAAATTGTAAGAATGGTATCTAACTCTCGTGATTGCACTTATAAGCTACACATTAAGGATGCAAAGGATATAGAAGCATATGATAAAGATGCAATAGCGCTTTTCAAGGAAACGCTGAATTTTAACGTTTCTAAGCATAATGAGTTTTATAGTACTCTAAAGCAACGCGGGTATATTAAAAGAGACGGAGTTTCATATAAAGGCTCTGTAAAAGTCATACTTGGCGATTGCATTGCTTATCTACAACATACAAAGAAGAAGTTTGATCTCATCTTTACCTCTCCACCGTACGGCGATAACCACACAACTGTGTCGTATGGACAATATTCGGTCATTCCTCTGAGATGGATAAACAGTAATGATATTGATGAATCAATAGATGAAAAGCTTTTTGATACACTATGTGAAATCGACAATATTTCTTTTGGTGGAATGAGCTCAAGTAAGTATATTACCCAGAGCAAAAAGAATATTATTAAAAAGTCTGAAACACTAAAAGAGCAGATTAATATGATTACCAAGATTGCGCCAAACCAAGTAAATAAACTGATTTCGTTTTATAGTGACTTTGATAGTTTCTTAATTACTATATCGAAGAAGATGAAGCCTACCTCTGTATCAGTTTGGACACTTGGGAATCGCAAAGTAGCAAAGCAAGAAATTTACATGAATAAAATAATGATTGAATTAGGATTACGGTATAATCTCTCTCTTTTGACCAATTTTACAAGAAAGATACTTTATAAGCGAATGCCAAAGATTAATGCCTATATGGGCGACGAAAAAGCCATACAAGACACTATGACAAGGGAGCATATATTGATTTTTGTAAGGAGTGATACTGCCAATGAGTGAACAGTTGACGTTGTTTGATCGCGAGTCAGACTATCTTGAAACTGATATTAACGCTTATGATAAGGAATCAGCATCATTTCGTGTTCATGCCTCTCTTATCTATAAACTTGGCGAATCACTTATTGCTGACGAGGTTACTGCTCTTTCTGAGCTTATTAAGAATGCATACGATGCAGATGCCACGATTTGTATGTTGTCGATCGATTCTAATTATACAGAAACCATTGCAGAAACGGATTGTAAGGGATTAATTGAACTTTCAGATAATGGTTGCGGAATGGATTTATCTACGATCATAAACGGATGGCTCACGCTTTCAAATTCTCCAAAGAAAAAAATGAAGAAGGAAGAAAAGACGACCCCAAAATATCATCGTTATCCTCTGGGGGATAAAGGCTTAGGCCGTCTTTCGGTTCAAAAACTTGGCAGAAACATGCAGATGATTACGAAATCTACAACCTCAAAGATTGAGTACACTATTACTATTCCCTGGGGCGATTTTCTGAAGAATACTACGATAGATCAGATCCCTGTCACGATTAAAGAAACAGAAATAAATAATGAGAAATCGTATACAAGAATTATTATTAAAGATCTCATTGATAACGAGCGATGGGCAAGTCAAACGCAAATTAACATTTTGACGAACAGTATAAGCAAAATTGTATCGCCTTTTAGAAGCACAGAAAACACTTTTAAAGTTGTTGCAAAAGTCAACGGACAAGAAATTGAAACTATCGGTAAAATATTTGATGAACTTCTTGCCTCGGCGCGCGCAAAACATACAATACAATATTCCAGTGGAAAAGCAGAAATTATATCAGAATATAAAAGGTCATTTTTCTATAATAGAGACATTTTGCAAAGGATTACATCTGGTGAATTTACACTTAGCGAAACTTCAATCAATGATTTTTTACGGATAAATCAAAAAGATCTGTCAAATGTATTTTCAAAATGCGCCGGTGGGAATATACTTGCTTGTCAGGATGAATGCCTATTTGAAGATATTCAGCTTTCCCAAAAAGCATCAGGTGATTCTTTAAAAGCAAGTGACCCCGGTGAATTCGAATGTGAAATCTTTGAGTATTCATTAGATAAGAAATTTCTTAATTACCTTTATGAAAACATCAGCTATGATAGACTAATTGACCGTGATGAATATCGGGGTTTTATCGATCGTTTTCATGGAATTAAGGTTGTACGCGATGGTTTTGTTGTCCAGGGATTTGGTGAAGGAGACGGGGGCGACTGGCTTGGGCTATCTTCTTCGTCAAAGACTACTGGGGCCTACTTTGATTTGCGAAATGATAGCGTAATTGGATGCGTTTATCTTACCGGAAATCATAATGCCGCATTGAAAGAAACAACTAACAGAGAAGGATTTGTTGAGGATGAATATTATCATACATTTAAGAAAATCCTTGATGATTCTATTAGACGAATAAACCGAAATCGCAAAAAGCTTAATGAAGCAATGAAAACCTATGTTATAGAAGCCACAGCTCTTTCCAGCAATACTGGAGATAACATTTTAAGTTTTAATCCTAAAATAGTCAAAATACGGGAAGAAATGGCGAACACAACCCGGCTTATATCAGAGGGACAAAGTCACATCACTTCTGCATTAGATAATTATCGTGTTGCAAAAAAAGCAATTGATTCTTCACCATTTGTACCTTTGGAAGCCACTGAAAAACTAGATAATCTATATCAGAATATATCTAATTTCTCCAGTGATTATACACGTCTACTGCAAGAGAGAGACTTGCTTAATAAAAAACTCGATGCAATAAACTATGATTTTGAGAAGATTAATGAAAGACTTCAAGATTTATTTGAATTAGCTGGACTGGGAATTTCCGTGGAGCTATTTACTCATGAGTTTGATTCTTCAATCAGAAGCGTAAAGGCCAAGAACCAGCAAGTTATTGAATCGAAGGCAACGCAGTCAGTCGATGATCTTATTAAGCATATAAATTATGTTACGTATTCCTTAGATGCTTTAAGGAAACAGATGTCATATTTCAATCCCGGACTTAAGTTTGTAAGAGCCGAGAAACAGGTCTTTAACATCAACGACTTCTTAGAATCGCATAGATTGTTTTATAAGGAAAGATGCGGAAAAAAGAATATAGATTTTAGGGTAAACGTGCTGTCAGATTTTAAAGTGCGTATTAATCGTGGAATGCTAAACCAGGTGTTTGATAATTTATTCAGCAATTCTGAATACTGGCTTGACTTTTCAGCGCATAAAGGTCTAATTGAAGATAAAAAGTATACTATTGATGTTCCTGAGCGTGGCATTATTGTAGTATGGGATAATGGCGTCGGTGTAAGCAAAGATATTGAAACACGATTATTTGAACCATTTGAAAGCAAAAAAACGGATGGCCGTGGATTGGGTTTATATATAGCTGCCAGTAACCTTAAGTACAATTCTGCTAGGATTAGATTGCTAGGCGAGAGAAATCAGGAAGGAAACCTGTATAAGTTTGAGATTAATCTCTCACAGTTAATGCAGTAAAAAGCAGGCGGGGATTAAGAGATGATTAATACGCTGTTTAGTATGCATAATATTAAATATGTCATTAGTGTTGACGATTGTTATTCTGCGCCAAAATATGACGAATTAAAAGCAAGAGTATATAGTGAGATGTGCTGTTCTATTGATCCGTTTAGAGGATACCTTACTGAGGTTGGAAGATTGCCCCAAATAAAAGAAATTGATGAATTTGCAGAACTTGGTTCGGATACTTCTGCTCTTATTACCGAACTTTTAAATATTCTTTCTGAGAGCGAGTTGAAACAATGTTATTGTGAAGTTGAGAAAACAGATGAAATTTATTCAGTTGAGCAGAAGGCCATTCTTGCTTTTTTAGATGATATGAAGGCAGAAGGATGTATTGAGCAATACTTGACGCTATCGACATCAAGTGAAGCTGCTGGATTGGATTGTGAAAAGACAGGCATCACAGGCGGCTCTATATTGTGGTTGCTGGATAGGAATTTTGAAAGAGTTGGCGAGTCGACAAATGCTGGAATTGAACTTGCAAAGACCTTAATACAAAGTAATAATGAGTATGATAATTATGTTTATATTTTATCCGCTGGAAAAATAGACTCTGAGTTAAGTGAAGATGAAATAGAGGCCGAATTTGATCAGTTACTGTTAGGGTGTGACTTTAGAATATCATCATTTATTTATTATATTGATAAACAACGTCTCCTATCAAACCAAAAAGATAGAATTGCAAAAAGTCTGGCACAAGGATTTAAACGGAAAGCGAGTTATGAGCTAATTAGAGCTTATGAAAAATGCCTGAATGCAAGCATAGAATTAGCTACAGGAAAGATGTTTGGGATTAAGCAGAAAACCTTAAATTACCTATTTAATGAAAAAGTTGAGAGCAAAGGTGAATCAGGTATAGATTTTATGGCAAGACTTGTACAGATATTACAAACTGAAGAATATAACAAAGCTCTTGCTGTTGAGCATAGTGCTATTGCTGAAAAAATGAACTATTATGAAAAATTATGTAACGAAATTAAAGATTCCGTTGGAAATATAACAAAAATGACGCCGATCTTAGAAGAATTGCGCGATATAGAATTATATAATCGACATATTAATTCCCAGTATCTTGAACTGTCAACAGGAGATATTTTTCTTATCAATTCTTCGTATTACTTACTAGTATCACAAGCTTGTGATACATACTTACGTTTGAATGGGTGTCGAAAATTAATAAATGCAACTCTTCTGGAAATTGTGTCAGAAGGTAAATCTGAATTTAATTATTCTCTATCATGCTTTAAGGACCTAAAAAAACCAAAGGTTATGTATCAAAACCGGATTAGTATTCCGTTTGACGTTTTGGATTTATGCGTTACCAACGAAAGTGGACAAGCATGTATTGATATAACATATGTACAAAATATAGATGATATAAAATTAAAAAATCACTCTAAAAATTTTAACGAAAGATTAAAGGTAATCTGTGCACACTTAGAAGCGATAGATGAAAGCAAATCAACGATTGAGCGGCTTATCGGTAAAAATTTCGAGATTTCTGAAGAGGCTGCAACATCTGCATATGCTGTACTTCTTGGAGAAGATTCTTTCTTAAAAAATTACACAATTAACAGTAATAAGCTGTGTTATCCCGTACAACGAATATGCAGGTTAGATGAATTGACAACTATAGATATTGTTAAGGATTTTGGGATTGTTTTATCTCGAATAGGACATCCATTTGATTTTCTTAAATAGATTCCATTACTTTGATCAAACGTGTAGATTTCTCATTATACATATAAATATCGAAAATAGGATTATCAGGATCCCCTTAATTTGTGTTAATTTGATACAGTTTGAACAATCGGAGGAGTAAATTGACACCTCAAACCTACGCAACAAAATAAACAAAATCTGGGGAGTCATGTGGACAGAGGGTATTTGACGGTAATCGAACAGCAATGAGCAACTCACAGGGCTTCTGATCATTCTCAAACTCGAGAAAGTCTTTACCCGCCGCCGAAAAAGATTTAAAAGAACAACAATATATAATGGAGCGAAGAAAATGCAGATCCGATGCACCAAAAAACTATTAGACCAACTAAATGTAAAACAGGGAACTGAAATGCTAAGAAAGATAAGAAGACACGGATCCAACAATTGGCCACAAATCAAAGGAGGACAGCTCCTTCGGATATAAAAGCCATTTTTCGCCTAAAGACGAACGTTTAATTACTGGAATTGAGGTAACTACTGGGCGTGCGGCTGACACGAAAATACTGGAAACTTTAGTCGAGAAATCTTAAAAGAATGGTATAGAAGTCAAGGAGATTCTAGGAGATAATGCTTATTCCAGCAAAGACAACGTGTTAAATATCTATTCTTTCTTGGTCATTCATTGAATATCTATCTTTTAGCTATACAAGGTTTTTAAATATTTCTTGGCCTCTTGTAAATTCAAATGCTGCCGCTACAGTTGCGAGAATGGTAAGCACAATACCGATACAGAATAAAAACCAGTCCAGTACAATATTGGCACGCATCAACCAATATATACCGGCAAAGGCTGCAACAATTACGGCCATAGTCAGATTGGTCAGCAAGACGCTCGAACTGTTTTTTACCACCTGAGTATCGCTGTAAAAATTAAATCGATGATAATACAGGTTAAAAATCAGTCCTGTAAGTCCGCTCAGAACTGCAAAAAGAGCACAGATTGCAAAAAGGATAAGACAGTTTGTGATGCTCAGCTGCATGGTAAAAACAGCGACTACGCAGTTTACAATAAGCAACGGGATTGTCACAGCCAAATGGACGCACAGCTTCGCAAGCAATATCTTCCCTTCGCTGATCGGCAAGCTTTTGATGATCCAAAGGTTTTTCCCTTCAAGGGAAATGGATGGAGCCGTTGTATTCGTGATGACAAGCATAAAGCCGTAAATAAGCAAGACAAATAAAATTTTCATATTTGCAGGGAAATACGATGCCAACCTCTGTATTTTTGCCCCGCCTGTTCCGGAAAGAATCGTGAACAGTGTCATAAGGATCATTCCGATAGATGAATTCAAAATATACATAACCGATAAAAAGTATCTATAAAATTCTTTCTGCAATAAAGTCAAAAATGGGGATTGAATTCCGAAAGAAAGTTTTCTGGGCCGGGTTTTGTGTAACACTCTGGACCTGGACCACAATGATTTATAGCCAAACGATAAAACAATGCATAGAGCGATAAATGGCGCAATATTCCATAGCAGACCTATCAGCAGATCACTTATGTTTTCATTGGTAATCCCGTTTGTAAGATAACCGAGGGGCGGATAAAAGTTTTTGAATGTGTCAATCAAGTCGAAAAAATTAATGCTTGATGTTTTAAAACCCGATATAAGATTCTTTATCCCCAAAAAGGTGCCAAAAATGAGCCCGAATGTGATGATGGCATTGATCTGATTTTTGGCTCGCTTTCCGCTGGTGATGATATTTAAAAAATAGGCGAGTAAAATAAAAAGGCAGATAGGAATAAAGGGCAAACAAACAAAACCCAGTAGGGCATAAACGTAAAATAACGCATCAAGTTTTACGTTTATGTAGTAAACAGCCAGTATAGGCAGGTAAAAGACAAAGCCAATCAACCAGTTTTCCGCAACCAGCGCAAGC
Source organism: Desulfitobacterium sp. (assembly GCF_034927245.1). Lineage (GTDB taxonomy): Bacteria > Bacillota > Desulfitobacteriia > Desulfitobacteriales > Desulfitobacteriaceae > Desulfitobacterium_A. Next base: position 1,925 of record NZ_JAYFQK010000012.1, on the reverse strand, counting down.
AACTTTGAAAAAAGGATCCGCATAGGAGTGATGGGATAAGAAAATAGCTGATCCAAATCTTGTGATTCAAAAAGTACAGTGTTGGCGCTGTAGATCCCCGTGATTAATGTAAGGAATGATACCATTAGAAGCCCCATAGCAACAAGCAGCCAACCAAGCTTGTATTGCGCGATCGAGCTGTAAAGGGAGTTGGCGATCCAACCCATATAGGCCATTATCAGAACGGAAACAAATAGAAGCATGTAAACTGAGGAATGGCTTTGCTTTTTCCCTTTTGCGAGCCTGTTAATATTTAACTGAACCATGGCCATAGAAATATTGACTTTTAGAAGTTCAAAGAATTTAATCATTTTCTGAAACACCTTCCGTCAATTCCAGGAAAACATCCTCAAGAGATTTCTTCCCCACGACATCTACAGTTTTCCGCATTCGACCAGTTTCCCGTTCTTTATGATGGCTATTTTGTTGCAAAGTTTTTGCGCAACCTCAAGGATATGTGTGGAAAAGAAGATGGAGCAGCCCTCTGCGGCAATTTCATGAAAGTATTTCTTTAAAGTATATGCTACCTTGGGGTCCAGGCAAACAAACGGCTCATCCAGAACCAGCAGTTTCGGTTCGTGAATAAGTGCCGCAATAAGTGCAATCTTTTGTTTCATGCCATGTGAGTAGGAAGAAATCGATGAGGACAAATCCTGTTCGATTTCGAATGCCCTGCTGTATTTTTCAATCTGCTCTTTACGCTGTTCCAAAGAGAGATCATACATATTTGCTACGAAATTTAGATAGCGGTTGCCGGACATAAACTCATACAGATCCGGACTATCAGGTATGTAGGCCATGGCTTTTTTACACTCGATCGGATGTGTTTTTATTGATAATCCGTTAATTAATATATCGCCTTCATCAAAAGAGTGGATTCCGACAGTTGCCTTGATCGTTGTGGTTTTGCCGGCTCCATGGTGCCCTATAAATCCAAAAAGATCGCCGTCCCCAACGGTCAGCGACAGGTTGTCTACAGCCTTTACATTACCGGGATAAATTTTGGTCAGGTTTTTGATTTCAAGCATACTTTCCTCCCTTTCTTTCCACCACTGCGGGCTATTACCCGCAACGGCCACTTGTTTTAACCTGTACGCTTCTTATGACTTGCAAAAAGTTTCATTATAAACCATATGCACCTAAATTTGCTCACTCGAAGGGAAGAAGGTTTAATGATTTTTAGGTAGAAATTACTAGAATAAATGATTATATATACCCTCATTACAAACGGTCGCGAAACATAAAGTGGCTTGTCAAAGGAATCAACGGGGATATTATAAAGGCTAATGGCGGCAAAAAGTAGATAGACGGGGGGACGCGTTTGTTAAGGGAAGGGATATTATATTATAAAGGAACCGACAGTAAACGAACATATACAAAATATATATGAAGACCATGAACTGGAACTAGAATCAATTATTCGGAATTTCCGGATAGTTCAAATCGAAGGTAAACGGCATCTTTGGCAAATAAATAATAAGGAGATATTATGGGATACTCAGAAGATAATATACTTCTCATTGCGTCATGTGGAATGAATTGCAGTATATGTGCTGCCTATCTTAGAGAAAAAAATAAATGCCCCGGCTGCAGAGGAAGCAATTTGAAAAAGCCTGTTACACGTATCAAATGCAAAATAAAGACCTGCGAAGTTTTTGACGGTAAAACAACAGCTTTTTGTTATCAATGCAATAAATATCCCTGTGATAATTTGAAACATTTAGATAAAAGGTACAGGACTAAATATAATTTAAGTTTCGCACCCAATAAAATGGCTTAGATTTGACCTTAAAAAGTAAAAATAATAGTTAAAATCCGCATGAACACTAGGTTTTTGGTATAATTAAGTGTCCAACCAAATCAACCAAAAACGAGGTGTTATCATG
>NZ_JAYFQK010000028.1:0-33290 GCF_034927245.1 Desulfitobacterium sp. | reverse complement strand
AGCTTTTCGAGAATTCTTTTTTAAATAATCAGCTAAAAAACGTTGAAAAGGCTAGCTAAAAAGTAATAACGAGTTGTAATTTACAATTTTGAGTTTGCAAAAACTTTACCTAATAGCACCTAAAGGGGTGCGAAACTTCAGATATAATATGAGCATGATTGAAAACCAGGAAAATATAAAGAATCTTGGGATTGAAAATTTTATCATTAATGAAAGAACTAAATGGCGCTGCTCCAAATGCGGGGGTACTATCTGTGTTCATAAAGGTTATTGCTATAACTGTAAAAATGACAAACAAGGTTCGCTATTGAAATAATGGGCATGTTCTCCTTCGGGTAAGCTCCGGGTAATCTATATACTTGAAAAGCCTTTTTGTTCATGTTATTATATATTTAATTGAATATTTTGGAATGAGTAATTTTTCCCGAGGGAAAAATTTGAAAGGGAAGTCAGTAGAAGCTGACGCGGTACCCGCCACTGTACAAGGGAGTTAACTTACAGAATGTCACTGGGTGAGCCCGGGAAGACGTAAGTTGACAAAGATCTTGAGCCAGGAGACCTGCTCATTAGCCGATATTACAACGACCTACGGGATGTTAGGAAGGTGAATTCGCGTATCTCAGGTCTTTTTTCGGGATACATGTTATGAACTATGAACTCTTCTGTTGGTGAAGGGTTTTTTTTATTTTTGGAGGTTAAAACGAATGATCATTCTTTTGGGAGAATCGACTGCGGCACGTGAGGTCAGTCAACGACTTCAAGGTAAGAACATCGAATATCAACACATTCCAACTTGGCCGAAAAAAACCAGTTTGACTAGGCCTTCTGCCATTCTTGATGTCAGCCATCCTCCCAATAGAACCAAGTTTGCAGCAATCAACCAATGGTGCGAGCAACAAGGCGTTCCTTATCTCCGGTTGGAAAGACCTGAGACTAAAATTCCAAACAGTCCTTTGATTTTTCCAGTCCCTAATTGGGAGGAAGCCTTGCTTCAATTGATGCAATGTTTCGAGGCAATGTATCTGGAAAAGAAGCGACAGGTCACTATTTTTGTGACGACCGGGAGCCACCAACTCGAAAGTATCATCAACTGCTCCTTTTCCGGCCCTGTTCGATTGGTTGTACGTGTTCTTCCGGAAGGTCGTATCGTCCAAAAATGTATGGATATGGGGCTTCATCCTCGAAATATTGTTGCCATGCAGGGGCCGTTTTCTAAAGAGCTCAACCGGGTACTCTTTAAGTTTTACGGAGCAGATATCCTCTTAACCCGAGATAGCGGTCACGAAGGCGGAACGGATACAAAAATATCAGCTGCTTTAGAATTAGGGTTAAACATCGTCCTTATCAAAAAAAACACAGTGAGCACCGGGCTGACGGTTAATAGTGTGAATGAATTACTGGATTGGGTAGATAAGTATCTGAATACAGATAAATGAATGAAAAACGGAAGGGAAAAATGGATGGATACAATTTTTCTCAAAAATGAGCATCGGGCTGGACATGTTCCTATGGCTGAAATACATCATCGCTCTAAAATCGGGCATAAGCATGGTGAAGGCTCCTCCATTGATTTTTATGCCTATAGTTCGAAATTAAGGGATCTGAATCCCACTTTTAAAGTCTCTCTTTCCTTGCTGACTCTGGTTCTATGCATTGGATTGAACAATCCTTATGTATCCACTGCAGTCATCATGGCAATGGCCTATTTGACCATCATTAAAGGGGGGCTTCCTCTATCCTGCTATTTGTCAATCCTGACGATCCCGCTTTCATTTATTCTTCTGGGCACGTTTACCATAGGTATTGATTTTTCAACCCAGCCGATGGGACAGTATAATCTGTCTCTTGGTTTCTGCTATGTGTTTACTTCCTCAGAGAAGCTTAAGACCATGTCGTTTTTAATGCTTAAGGCTTTTGCCGCGATTAGTGCCATGGAGATGATGACTTTATCCACTCCGGCTTCCGAGATTATTAGTGTCATTCAAAAGGCGCATGTGCCAAAGCTCATTACAGAACTGATGAATATTATTTATCGTTTCATTTTCATCCTGTTTGATGTCAATCTCAAAATGAGAAATTCAGCAGATTCACGTCTTGGTTTCTGCGATATTAAGACTTCCTGGTATACATTTGGAAAAATTGCCAGCAATATTCTGATTGTCGCCTTCAAAAAGGCGGATGCTTATTATAATGCTATGGAATCAAGGTGCTATGATGGAGAACTGACATTTTTGGAAGAGGTTAAAAACGTAAAACCGATCCAAATTGCCAAGACGGCAGTTTTCATAATTTTTCTGATTCTGCTCTGGAAATTTACACAATGAGAAAGGAAAGATTATGGGAGAACCAATCTTAAAGATTAAGGATCTATATTATGCTTACGGAAATGGGACGCCCGCATTGAACGGCGTGAGTGTGAATATCTATGAATCAGAGAAAATCGCTGTCATTGGCTCCAATGGTGCGGGAAAATCCACGTTTTTCTTGAATGCGAATGGCGTTCTTACACCGGATCAGGGAGAAATCAGTTATCGCGGTACAACCATTAATAAAAAGAACCTAAAAGAGCTTCGAAAAAATATTGGCATTGTTTTTCAGGATGCTGACAATCAGATCATTGCTTCTACAGTTATGGCAGAAGTTGGATTCGGGCCTATGAATTTAAAACTTCCTAAAGAAGAAGTCTTGAAACGGGTGGATGAAGCACTGACCTATATGAACATCCAGGATTATAAGAATCGTCCGCCTCACTATTTGAGCGGTGGAGAAAAGAAACGCGTGAGTATCGCGGATATCATTGCCATGAAATCAGAGATCATCATCTTTGATGAACCGACGGCGGGACTTGATCCCGTCAATACACAAATGTTAGAAGAAGTTTTGGAAAAATTGGGGACAGAGGGTAAAACAATGCTTATTTCCACCCATGATGTGGATTTCGCCTATCGATGGGCGGAAAGAGCTATTGTATTCTGTCAGGGGAAAATCATCGCGGACGGAACGCCTTTGGAAATTTTTCAAAATGAGGCGATTTTAAAACAGGCGAATCTGAAACGGCCCACCCTGATGGAAGTCTACGATCTGCTTGTGGAAAAACATCTGCTTGAAGATACAAAGGCTTATCCCAAAAGTACGGATGAATTAAAGAAAATACTTGGAGAAATATAATGGATTTCCAGAAACATAAATAAGTGAAAATGGACATTTAGAAAAAAGATACAGGGAGGGAGAAAATGAGCATCAAAGAAAAAGGATTTTTTATTAGCATAACTACTCTTTCTTTACTTTTTGGAATACTTCCGGCAGCAAATGCCATGCATATCATGGAGGGTTATCTTCCGGTTCAATTCTGTATAGCGTGGGGCGTGATCTGCATTCCCTTTTTGGTCGCAGGTTACCTGTCCATAAAAAAAACACTCTCGGCGGATCGCAAATCCCTGACTATACTTGCCATGGCAGGAGCATTCATTTTCGTAATTTCATCGTTAAAGATTCCATCAGTGACAGGAAGTTGCTCACATATGACCGGTACCGGACTGGGCGCTATTTTATTCGGACCGACGGCTGTCAGCATCCTGGGTATTATTGTCCTGATTTTCCAAGCCATCCTGCTTGCCCATGGCGGGCTGACCACGCTCGGTGCCAATACGTTTTCTATGGCGATTGCCGGACCGCTCGTTTCTTATGGAATCTACAAATTATGCCAGCTGCTGAAAGTCAATAAATATGTTGGTATTTTTTTGGCAGCCTCAATCGGTGACCTATTCACCTATTGTATTACCAGCTTTCAGCTGGCCCTTGCCTATCCGTCAGCTACCGGGGGTATCGCGGGATCTGCCGTTAAGTTCCTTGCCGTATTTGCACCGACCCAACTTCCGCTTGCCATTATCGAAGGTATTCTGACCGTTGTCATCATCATGGGTCTTGAAACCTATGCCAAATCGGAATTGACAACGATCGGATTTTTACATGGAGGTAAAAACTAATGGCTAAGAAGAAAAATACAGTGGCTATTTTATTGATAATTGCTGCGTTAATCGCCCTTATCCCCTTATTTACATTAAAGGGCGCTGAATTCGGGGGTTCCGATGATGCAGGAAGCAAAGTAGTAGCCCAGATTACAGGTACCGATTATCAGCCTTGGTTTAAACCGGTTATGGAAACTTGGATTGGCGGCGAATTACCCGGCGAAATGGAGAGTTTATTCTTTTGTGTACAAACAGGGATTGGAGTCGGTATTATTGCCTTTTTCATGGGAAGATTTGTAGAGAGAAAAAAGATCGAGAATGAGATAGAAAATGAGAGAAAGCAGACAAAGCAGACAAAGCAAACAATGCAATCAAAGCAATCAGAGCAAACTTCCTCCCTATGATTAATGATGAAAAATAAAACAGCAATATCTATTGCTTGTTAAGAGTATCATCTTTTGCCAAGTCTCTTAAGTTCATTTAAAATCTTATGATATTCCTTGTCCAAGGCCTCGATATTCTCATTCTTAGAAGGGATAGAAATTCTTCCGACGATTTGTGTTAAGCGATGTTGTAGTACGAAAATCCTTTCTTCTATTTTCGCTAAATCAGTATCCCATGTTTTGTTTTTGCTAACCAAATACTCCTCATATGTTCCGTCGAAAATTTTTATCTTATGATTTTCTATGGTCATGATGTGATCCGCTACAGAATTGATAAACCTTCGGTCATGAGAAACAAACAAGAGGGTTTGATCATAGTCCTGAAGGGCCTCCTCCATTACCTCGAGAGAATTGATATCAATATAGTTTGTCGGTTCATCAAGTATGAGAAGGTTTATATCTTCAAAGAGTATTTTCGCAAAAGAAACCTTAACTCTTTCACCCCCACTGAGTACCCCCACCGGCTTATACACACTTGCTGCCTTAAACAATAATCTAGCGAGTAAGGTCCTAACAAAAGCTTCCGGATAAATACTGTTTTTCATAACATTTTCTAGAACCGTCAAATTTTCATTTAAGCTGCACATATCCTGACTAAAATACCCGATCTTTGCCCTTGGCGCAATTTTAATGAAAGATTCCTCAGCCATGATCATTTTGAGCAAAGTCGTCTTCCCGCATCCATTGGGGCCGATCAGGGCTATTTTGGATTCATTTTCGATTTTGAATTCAGCATCCTTGAAGAGAACCTTTTCTCCAAATTTCTTGCAAATGCCTTTTCCTTCAAGGATTATTCTGCTATGGAGCCTCTCTGATTCGGCGAAATTAAGTTTAATTTTCTCCTGTTTTAGAGGCTTCTCCTTAACCTCAAGATGCTCAATCCTTGACTCTATATTGTTTATTGTACGATCAAGGTTAGCCTTGGCCTTTTGATCCCCCATCTTATGAAGCCTGGCTTCCGAATTCCCCATCCTTTTGGGGGCTTTTCTGATCGACTTCACATGTTGCTTTGTGTCCGCAATAACTCCCTCAAGGCGCTTCTTTTCATTGACATACTGCTGATACTTAAATTGAGCCCGTTCCCTTTCTAATTTCTTCTGATCACTATAATCACTGTAGTTGCCTTTATAGATATTGATCTTACCGTTCTCTACTTCAATAATCTTGTTACACAACTTATCTAAAAAGCTTCGATCATGAGAGATAAGAATAAGCGCCCCTTGATACTGTGCAAATTGTCTTTCGATAAGCTCAATACCCTCTAAATCCATATTGCTGGTTGGCTCATCTGCGAATATCATCAAGCTATCCCGGCTAAAACATTCGGCCAGTTTAAATCGGGTCTTTTCGCCCCCGCTCAAGGATTCATTCCAATCAGCAGCAACCCCAAATTTAGAAGCCAATTCGGAGCTTATCTTTTGCTGTTCAGGCGGTTCAAGCTGCGAAATATAGGAAAACCTTGCGTTAACCGTGACCCATCCTTCATCAGGCTCTAATCTTTGGCTGAGTATATTAACTAACGTAGTCTTGCCTGCTCCATTTACTCCAACGATTCCGATTCTATCTTCGGAATAAATTTTTAATTGTTCTATCGTAAGGATCAATCGATCACCAAAAAACTTTTTTACATGGCTGCATTCAAGTAATAACATAAAAAAACCCCTCCTGTATAAACCGGAGAGGATAGTGACGCACCCAAAATACAACCAAAGATTGTCGGATCCATTGAGGACTCATCAGGCAATCTCAGATTGTAAATATTTATAACAGCTATCAGCAGTTAAAAAGCACTATCCACTCACAAATTTAGTAAACGCATGAGAATAAAGCCGTGAATTACGACCAATAAATCCCCATTTTCATGTTTGCAGAGTGAATTAGTTGCGCATTTTCTGCTAATACCTTGCCCTTTCTTAAGATGATTTAAATGTTTGTAGAAATTATATAATCTGCTTTTCTTGCTGTCAACTTATATTAAGAGCAACTGCTGAATGAAGGCGGTTGCTTTTGAATTATTCATTGATGCAATTCAACACATTATGTGGGTATTAAAGTGGAATATATTACATCATGGGTTGAAAAGGAAAATCGCTTCGTCTAACGTATTATTTTCTGGGTGGAAAGCGTCCTAAGAAAAAATACGGATTTTAAAGGGAGGATCTTAATGTGAAAAGAGGCCGGAAATTCTCAGCCTGTTTGGCAGTCGTCTCACTTGTAGTAGCATTGACTGTTCCGGTTCAAGCCGCTTTTGCTAACTCTACGGGGAATTCAGAAAGTATACCCATATCCCGTCTTGCAGGCACTGACCGTTATGAAACAGCAGCGAAAATTTCACAAGCCGGCTGGGCGAATAATTCGTCAGCATACGCGGTATTATCGGCAGGAATGGATAATAATTTGGTTGATTCTTTAACCGCAGCTCCGTTGGCAAAAATGAAAAATGCCCCGATCCTTTTGACGCAAGGGGATAAGTTAAACGATGATACAAAAGCTGAACTCCAACGTTTAGGTGTGACAACGGTTTATGTGACCAGTGGAATCGGGGTTATTACCCAACCCGTTTTGGATGAATTAAAAGCAATGCAAATCACTGTTATTTCTTTGGGTGGAGCCGATAGGTTTGCTACAGCCCTAAACATTGCTAATGTGGTCGGTATGCACGGTAAACTCGTGGTGGCTTCGGCTTACAGCAACGCTGATGCGTTATCCATCGCCTCCATCGCAGCGGCTCAGGGCATGCCAATCTTACTCTCCAATCCGGACAAGCTTTCGGATAATGTTGCTGCCTATCTGGACAGTGTTAAATCAAGCGTCCAGCAAACTTATGTTGTTGGTGGCACCGGCGTTATAAATACAACAGTGGAAAATTCCCTGCCCCATCCGGTTCGTTTAGGCGGGGCAGACCGGTTTGACACAAATATGATTGTCCTGGGTACTTTTAGTCTCACCTTGCATGGGGACACGGTTTATGTCGCGAATGGTGAAGACAACCATTTAGTAGATGCTCTGACCGGTTCAATTCTTGCGGCTAAGAATTCCACGGCAATTGTTTTAACTTCCAATCCCATGCAAGAAAAGACCAAGCAGCTTCTAGGGGGTATGTTTCCGCTGAATGGGGTAGTGGCTTTAGGTGGAGATTCCTTGGTGTCACAGACGGATTTAGAGGAGGTGCTTAGTTATACAAACTTTACGGATAATGGAGGGACTGTTGGACCTGCAGATACGGCAAATCCGCTGGCACTAACCGGTAATATCCAAATAACGGGCAATAATACGACTTTACAAAATGCTGACATCTCTAATAATCTTTATGTAACCGGAGAGAATGTAAACCTGAACAATTTGAAAGTCTCAGGAGTTGTGATTTTGGAACCATCCGGTGGTGGCACCATTACTTTAAATAATGTAACGGCAAAGGGTATAGTAATGAGTAAGGATGCTACCGGAACCTTCCGGCTTAATGATGTGACAGCAGAAGCCCTTCTTACTGTCAATAAAGATCCCATTAAAGTAGCAATCGGCGGTAATACTAAAATTACTAATACCCTGATCACGTCTGAAACCACCTTGGATGGTGGTGACGGTGTGGGAACTTTCGGCAACCTTATAATAACGGGTATTCCTCAAGCAGACGGTTCCACACCTGATTTATCCGTGCAGTTGGCCGGTACTTTTCAGGAACCGGTTATGGTTGCCAGTCAGGCTACGGTAACAGCGATGGCTGGAGCAACTGTTAACAAGATCGGAGTTGTGACTATAAATATAAATGATAAAGTAAGCCTTCAAGGAACCATCAATAGTGTTGATGTATACCAAGTAGGTAATTTGGAAATTGCGGACGGCTCTGCCATTAATAAAATAACCATCTATACTAATACCAGCATCACTGTGGATAAGACGGCAACGGTTGGCGGAATAACCAAATTTAATAATGCAGTACTCACTCTTAATGGAGATGGAGCTCAAAATGTGGGTAGCTCTAACTAATAATAGTTAAAAATAATAAAATCGAAAAAAGGATGTAAATAGTCGGACCTTATCATAACAAGGATGGGGAACGACTATTTTTTATTGGGCCAGTATTATAATATTTCTCCCGGCATAACGAATTGCGGAATTATCTTCTTTACAATTCATGGCGGAAACAAATGACTTCACTTATTAGCCGAAGAATTTTGGGCACTCTATGCAGTGTTGTTATAAATAGTTATAAGTCCTGAGAGTTCGGCCGCCGGCGGTAGCGGCGGAATGGAGAGATGAAGGTTTATATGACTGCAAAACTCAACAGATACAACCAAAAAAGGAATTTTGAAAGAACTTTGGAACCGGAAGGAATAACCGAAATGGCCCAAGCGGGTCTAAGGTTTGTCGTGCAACACCATATCGCCCGCAGAGATCACTACGACCTCCGTTTGGAATGGGACGGAGCCTTGTTGAGCTGGGCAGTGCCCAAGGGTCCTTCCTACGATACTCGGGACAAGAGGCTCGCCGTACAGGTAGAGGAGCATCCTTTGGAATACAGGAACTTTGAGGGGACGATTCCCAAGGGGGAATATGGCGGCGGAGTCGTGATGCTCTGGGATGAGGGCTGCTGGGAACCTTATGGGGATGTGGATGACGGACTCCGTGCAGGTGTGCTGAAGTTTGTTCTGAAAGGAAGAAGACTGAAGGGAAAGTGGGCCCTGGTGCGGTTGAAAAGGAAAGCGGGCGAGACGAAAGATAACTGGCTGCTGCTTAAAGAAAAAGATGAGTATGCCAAAACTGATGACGGGATTTCCGAATTGACCACAAGCATCAGAACAGGACGCACCATGACGGAAATTGAAGAAGGGGAAGATGAAAAGATCACGCGCAACCCCTTCAGCACCACCGGTGTACAGCTGGCCCAATTAGTTCGGACGATTCCAGAGGGTGAGGATTGGCTTTATGAGTTGAAATACGACGGCTACAGGATACTGGCGTATATTGAAGGCAACAGCGTCCGACTCATCACCCGAAACGGTAACGATTATACTGAACGGTTCCAGGATGTCGCCTCTTCCCTCATCAATTGGGCTGACGGAAGAGCGATGATTCTGGACGGAGAAATAGCCATCACGGACGCAGCGGGCAGGACGGATTTTCAGGCTTTGCAGAACTATTTAAAAAATCCCCAGGCCCAAAACCTGACCTATATCGTCTTTGATCTCCTGGCGCTGGATGGGGCAGACCTCCGGGGACACCGCCTGATCGACAGGAAGGAAATGCTGGAAACTTTGATGAAGGATGCACCCCAGAATCTCCACTACAGCCACCATATCAGAGGGACTGGCAAGGAAAGCTTCCGCGTAGCCTGTGAGGCAGGCATGGAAGGGATCATCGGTAAAAAGACCGATTCTGTTTACAGCGAAACAAGAAATGGCGATTGGATCAAACTTAAATGCGAGCAAAGGCAGGAATTTGTCATCGGCGGCTATACCCTTTCCGCTAAAAAAACGAGCGGGATAAGTTCAGTGCTCCTTGGGGTTTATGAAGGTGGGGAATTAGTCTATGCCGGACGTGCCGGCACCGGATTGAGCGAAGATGACAGGAAAGAGCTTGAGGGAGAATTTAAGAGCATAAAGAGAATGGAGCCCCCCTTCAAACTCGCGCCAAAGTCCAGGTCGAATGAAACGATCACCTGGCTTGAACCTGAACTGGTCGCAGAAATCAAATTTGCCGAATGGACCGAAGATCATCGGTTAAGGCAGGCAAGCTTCAAAGGCCTGCGGAAGGATAAAGATCCCAGGGATATCAAAAAGGAGAAAGCGGATGACGAAGTAGTAAATGACGAGAAAATGGATGAGGGAAGGACGAATGAGGAAAGGGAACATGCTGAATCCCGGCCTCAGTTAACGGTAAAGGAGACGGCGAGTTTAGTGAAAGCAAATACCAACAGCATCATTATCGAAGGAATAAGGATTAGCAACCCGGATAAGGTGATCTTTGCCGACTCTGAAATTACCAAAGGGGATGTGATCCGGTATTATGCCAAGGTGTCAGAGCGCATGCTGCCGTATGTGAGCCACAGGGTCCTTAGCATTGTGCGTTGTCCCAAGGGCATCTCCCAGACCTGCTTTTATAAGAAGCATCCCGGTCCGGGCAGCCAAGGAATCGTCACCCTTCCTATTTCCACCCGTGACGGTGAAACGGAAGATTATTTTTATATTGAGAACGCATCCGGACTGATTGCCGAAGCACAAATGGGCACGCTGGAATTTCATGCCTGGGGAAGCCGTGTGGACCAGCTGGAAAAGCCTGATCTGATGGTATTTGATCTGGACCCGGATGAGGGAATGGATCTGAGTACGGTGCGTCAGGGTGTACGGGATATGAAAAATATTCTTAGCGAACTTTCGCTGAATTCGTATCTTAAGACCAGCGGCGGCAAAGGGTATCATGTGGTCGTCCCTTTAAAACCCGCCGTTTCCTGGGATGTGTTTCACGATTTTGCCAAGCGCGTTGCCCAAGTGATGGAGCAGAAGTGGCCTGATCACTACACAAGCAATGTCAGAAAAGCCAAGCGTACCAACAAGATATTTATCGACTGGATTCGTAATGGCAGAGGGGCTACCAGTATTGCCCCTTATTCCCTAAGAGCGAGAAAAGGGGCCGGGGTGTCCATGCCGATCGCCTGGGATGAACTGGACACGGTGGCTCCAGATGGCATCAATATGGCGGAGGCACTCCGGAGGATCGGTGGCAATGACCCTTGGGTAGATTTTTTCCGGAATAATCAACAGCTTAAATGAGCAGGCGTGGAGGGACAATCTACCCGGAGTACTATAAAGGAATTCATGGATGCGAATACAAATAACGGATTTAAAATAGAAAAACCGAGCCTTTGACTCGGTTTTTCTATTTGGTTTGGAATTACCTTATTTACTATCTTATTACCTTTACTCATAATGGTAGTAAAAACAATCAGTGTAATATTCCTTCCGAAAGATTCCACGTCTTACAATCTTGTTACATTTTTAGGCGATCCAATTATCGCTTTACTTATTTCAGTATTTGTAGCTTATTATACACTGGGACTTTCTCGTGGTCTAAAGATGAAAGATCTATTATCTCTTACCGAGGAAGGATTTAAGTCAATCGCAGGCATTTTGCTGATCATTGGTGGTGGCGGTGCTTTTAAAGCCATTTTAATTGATAGTGGGTTAGGTAAAGCGTTAACTGATATTATGACATCATTACATATGAACCCCATTCTTCTGGCTTGTAAAAGAATTTTTTGGATTATCATTAACAGATGCGTTTAAGAGCTTCACTGCTGCGACCGTTATTGCATCCGTTGTTGCATTAGGAGGGGTTTTGCTTTTAGCACAAGTCGTTGGTATATAAAAAATAAGTGCATTTTGAAGGGAGATAGTTTTGTATGAGAAATAAGGTAATTCAAGGAAAAACTATAAAGAAATGGGAAGAAAACTATCCTTTAATGAGAAAAATTGTTTCAATTGACGAAGTGTTTTGGACAAATTCTAAATATGAAAAATTTGCGGATGCGATAAAAAAGATCTCTTTATCAAAAAAGGATGTAGAAGAAGCAGCGGAAAGATTAAATCGATTTGCTCCATATATTGCTAAAGTTTTTCCAGAAACACAAAAAAACCATGGAATTATTGAATCACCAATTGTGCCGATTCCTAATATGCAAAGCAAAATAGAAGAGACATATAAACAAGACATCTTAGGTCAATTATTACTCAAGTGTGATAGCCATCTTGCTATCTCGGGATCAATTAAAGCAAGAGGCGGTATTTATGAGGTTTTAAAACATGCAGAAGATCTAGCTATTGAGAATAACATGTTAACAGAAAAAGATGATTATTCAATTCTGGATAGCGATGAATTTAGAAAGTTCTTCTCTCAGTATTCTATTGCAGTAGGATCAACTGGAAACTTAGGACTTAGTATTGGGATAATGAGTGCACAATTAGGGTTCAAGGTTTATGTTCATATGTCAGCTGATGCAAAACAATGGAAAAAAGACCTCCTTAGAAGCAAGGGTGTAACAGTAGTTGAATATGAATCAGATTATAGCAAGGCAGTAGAGGAAGGTAGAAAACAAGCAGAAGCTGATCCCAACATGTACTTTGTTGATGATGAAAATTTAACTAACTTATTTTTAGGGTATGCTGTTGCGGCTTCTAGATTGAAAAGGCAGTTAGAAGAAATTAATGTCGTTGTCGATGAAGATCATCCATTATTTGTTTATCTCCCATGTGGAGTTGGTGGCGGACCTGGTGGAGTATCATTTGGGTTAAAGCTAGTTTTCAAGGATAATGTACATTGCTTCTTTGCTGAACCAACACATTCTCCCTGTATGGTTATAGGATTAATGACAGGGCTGCATAATAAAGTATCTGTACAAGATTTTGGTATTGATAACATTACTGATGCGGATGGGCTCGCTGTGGGTAGAGCTTCAGGTTTCGTAGGGAAAACATTAGAAAACCTAATAAGTGGATCATATACAGTACAAGATGAGCAGTTATATATACTATTAAGTATGTTATCCGACTCAGAAAATATTCAATTAGAACCATCTGCGTTAGCTGGAGTCTATGGCCCCATTCAATTATTCAGAGATGAAGCTGGACAAAAGTATATCGAGAGTCATAACTTAAAAGATAAGATAAATAATGTTTCACATATTGCTTGGGCAACAGGGGGTAGTATGGTTCCCAAAAATGTAATGGAAGCCTATATTGAAAAAGGCAAAGAGTTATCTACAACTCTGATATAATTAAAAGTTCTTTTGTAAGGAATATATCCTTCTGAATAATCGTGTCCATAACGGCCTTGGTCTCAGCCTTCTGCAGGCTTTTCTTCGGATCGGGAATGGTGATTGAAAACGTTTCACATGCCTCCCCAGATTTTGTTTATTTTGTTGGGTAGGTTTACTATGATCAATTTAGTCCTCCGCCTGTTCCCGATGAACTGCCGCTCTTCTCTAATACCGAGATGGTTTTCACAATATTTTCTTATGGCAACGCTCTCATGGCCCGCTGTTTTTGATTTTGGATACAAACCTAGGCCTGTCCCGGATTCGAAGGTGCCTTCGAATCTGGGACAGGCTGTTTATACGAGGTTTATCACATTTGTGAACCTGGCCACATATTCTGTGAAACATTGATAGAGTAAGTTTAAAACGTATTATTTGTTCCCTTAGACACGTGTTTTGAGGGAACTATTTTGTATGCCTTTATTTAATTTGATTTTGTGCCAATTTGAATGAAATTTGTTAAACAGTTTGATACTACGAAGTAAAAGACGATATTAAGCCATTTGGGTAAGGTTGATTTTATAAATGTGAAATCGGAGGGTACCTATGAGTATTATCGAAATGAAAGATCTCACGAAATATTATGGCAGAGCAAGAGGCATCATCGATGTGAATCTGAACGTGGAGCAGGGGGAGATTTTTGGGTTTATAGGGCCAAACGGGGCGGGAAAATCCACAGCCATTAGGACGCTGCTGGGGCTTATCTATCCAACAAGCGGAAGTGCAACACTATTTGGGAAGAGCTGCCTAGAACACCCGGAAGTAAGAAAAGATCTTGGATACCTGCCCTCGGAGGTGTTTTACTACGAAAATATGAGAGTGATTGACCTACTTAAGTATTCAGCCAGCTTCTATAAAAAGAACTGCTCGAAGAGAATAAACGAACTGGCAGAAAGAATGGATCTTGACCTGAAAAGGAAGATTGATGACCTCTCCTTTGGCAATAAGAAGAAAGTCGGTATCGTGCAAGGGTTACTTCATGAGCCTAAACTGATCATCCTGGATGAACCCACAAGTGGGCTTGATCCATTGATGCAGCAGAGATTCTTTGAACTGATAGGAGAGGAGAACAAAAAGGGTGCCACCGTGCTCTTATCCTCACACATCCTCGGAGAGGTAAAGAAAATGTGCAGCAGGGTCGCTTTTATTAAAGACGGCAAAATCATTAAGCTTGAAAAGATAAGTACCTTGCAGGAGAACAGCTACAAAAGATTCAGTGTTGAAGCCAAATCTGCAATTCCTCAAGAAGCCTTCAATATCAGTGGGGTGAGTGATCTTGAGGTCAAAAACAATACAGCTCACTTCATATTTAAGGGAGATATCAATGCCATTTTGAAAACAATCTCTGAAATTGAGCTTCACAATATATCCATAGTCGAGCCTGACCTTGAGGAAATCTTCTTGCATTATTACGCAAAGGAGGATTAAGGGATAATGAATATGTATCTATTCGAGCTTAAGTCCATGAGAAAATCGACGATTATATGGACTTGCGCCTTAATTACTTTGGCATTGTTCTATATCTCCATCTATCCCAGCGTAGCAAAAGATGCAGATGACTTTAAAAAATTACTCAGTGGCTATCCTGCTTCAGTGAGAGCGATGCTTGGCATTAATCTTGATTACATCACATCATTTTTGGGGTTCTACGCGATGATATTTTCTTTTGTCACGCTTTTTGGAGCTATTCAGGCCATGAATCTCGGAGTTTCCATCCTTTCCAAGGAAACACGGGAGAGGACAGCGGACTTTCTTCTGGTCAAGCCGGTTTCACGCCTAGCAATCATCACTGCAAAGCTTATGGCAGCTTTCACTATGATTCTGGCAACAAATATATTTTTTTATGCCGGATCGAGTATCCTTGCCAATACAACCCAAACAGCGGATTTTGATCAAAAATTGTTTTTCATGATCAACCTTACCTTGCTTTTTATTCAGTTAATTTTCTTATGCTTCGGGATGTTTGTTTCCTTGTTCTTTAAAAGGCTTAAATCCATACTCCCGATCTCGCTTGGCGTGGTTTTCGGATTATACTTGGTCGGGGCGCTCATTGTCACGGGTAAAAACGATGATGTGCTCCGTTTTATTTCGCCTTTTAAGTATTTTGATATCACCTATATCATCAAAAACGCAAGCTATGAGGCTCCCTATTTGATTGCAGGTGCAGTTATTATAGTCGTTGCAGCAGTGGCAAGTTATATGATTTATGTAAAGAAGGATATCCATGTATAACTGAAAGACTCCAGGATTAAATCAGGAGGAGGTCTGGTCATGAATGTTTTTTTAAGAGAACTGAAGGCTAATCGAAAAGCCCTGATCATATGGAGCGTAAGTATATTTTTGTTGGTCCTGAGTGGCATGGGCAAGTATACGGCTTATTCTTCCGGTGCGACCGGGGCCATTTTTAGTGAGATGCCCTATTCATTAAAAGCACTGCTGGGAATTGGTTCCTTTGATGTGACCACCATGAGCGGTTTTTATGCGTTCCTTTTTCCTTACATCGAGATTACGGCCGCAATCCATGCTGTACTGCTTGGAAGCAGCATCATTGCGAAAGAGGAACGGGATAAGACTACTGAATTCTTGATGGTCAAACCTGTGTCGAGAACTTCCATCATCACTTCAAAATTCCTTGCAGCCCTGGTGAATGTCATGGTTGTCAATGTTGTTACCCTGATTTCATCAATCCTTATGGCAGCAGCTTATAACAAGGGCGAAGATATTTCCGGTGAAGTAGCAGCATTCCTTTTTAGCATGTTTATCGTTCAGTTAATCTTCCTGTCACTTGGGGCTGTATTTTCAGCTAGCTTGAAGAATGCGAAAACCTCAGGATCCCTTGCTGCAGGAATATTGTTCGGTTGCTATGTAATATCCAAAATAACGGATTTGACGGATCGTGTAAATTTCCTAAATGTGCTTTCGCCCTTTAAATATTTTAACGATCAAAATATTGTCAATGGAAACGGCCTCAACGTTGGCATTGTTATCCTCTCCATTTCACTTGTATGTATTTTGGCGATGTTAACCTATTTCTTTTACGGTAAAAGAGATTTGAGTATCTGAGGTTTATTTCAACGCATTTCGACAAATGCCTTCTATTTATAAACATGTAAATTATTCCTTAGTAGATTAAGTGATGCCGTTTGAACCATGTAAAACCAAACGTGTATAAAATAGGATAAACAGCTTACAGTTAAGCAGCTTTGCTAAAAAAGCGGAATATTTTACATGTTGAATTATTCCGCTTTTTACAGTATCGTTACGACAGAATTCGATAGAAAAAACCATTACAAGAGAGGAGATTTTTACTTAATGAAAAACTTAACAACGAAAACATTAGCTAGTTTACTTATCGTGGGGACTGCCCTAACTATGTCTCCTGTCCAGGCCTTTGCGGATACAGGGGTAACCGCTGCGCGTCTTTTCGGTTCGGATAGAGTTGGAACAGCCGTTGCCGTTGCCAACGCCGGTTGGACTACTGCAGATACGGCCATCTTGGCTTCCTCAGCAGATGCTAATTTGGTAGACGCCTTAGCGGCAGCACCTCTAGCCGGAAACACTACTCCGATTTTATTGACGGAAAACGATAGTTTGAACGTGACTACTGCAGCCGAACTTGGAAAATTAGGCGTGACGAAGGTTTATGTAGTAGGCGCTATCGACCAACCGGTGATTGATCAATTAACCGCGATGGGTATTACTCCGACCGTGCTCAAGGGTGAGGATCGCACAGCGACGGCGGCTGCTATCTCTAGCAAATTGACCAATCCTGCAGGTTCTTTTGTCGTTGGTTACGATGCACTTCCCGATGCTTTATCAGTAGCTTCCTATGCCGCAGCCAACAACTACTCGATTTTAGTGGCTAATCCCGACGGTACTCTTCCAGAATCGGAAACTGCTTACATGGGTGCAGAAGTTAATATTATCGGTGGACCTACTCTTGTAAAAGATATTGAAGGTGCAGAGCGTTACTATGGCGCAGATCGCTTCGCTACGAACCAAGCCGTGCTTAAGGCTTTCACTTATAAATATGACAATGTCTACATTGCTAATGGTACAGATGCGCATTTAGTGGATTCTCTCGTAGCATCATCTCTTGCAGCCAAGTCCGGTGCGCCGATTGTCTTGGCAGATGACAATAGTGTTACAGCTGCCGCCGAAGTTTATGGCAAACTGGCTAATAATGCTATTGTAACAGCTCTTGGTGGAAAAACCGTTGTTACGGATGAAATTACCGCTCAATTGATTGCCGGAGATACAGAAGCAAAAGCCTTAGAAACAGCAACAGCCGCTGTAGTGAAAGCTGAAGAAAGCAAACTCCAAGCGGATGTAACAGCAGCTCAAGATCTGGTAACCGCTTTACCGGATGGCGCAGATAAAACTGATTTACAAGCTAGGATTGATGCTATCGAAGTAGCATAAAAACATTTAGCAGGTTTATAATATTAAATTTGAGCCAGCTACCTTCGTGGTAGTTGGTTTTCTCTTTTCCATCCTGATTTTTACATTCCATGGTATAATCGTATAATCTTAGTCGAAGAAAGTCGGATGTAATGAGGGGGTTTAATAATGGGGCACTATTGCAGAATATGTGGCAGAATACGGGCCAATGAGAAATTTTCAGGAAAAGGACATAAAAATCACATTTGTAAGGATTGTTCCGGGAAATCCGGCAAAAAAGCAAAGAGGAACGGTTCAACTGAAAATGCTTTTACCTCTGAAACTATGGTGCCATCCAATGATGTGCTGATCCCATCGAAAATTATGCACTTCGATGGCAACCGGTTTTCTGAAATTGACGTTGAAAAACAAAACGTAGATGATGATGAATTGCCATTTTGAAAGAGGAGGTCTAACCGGCTATTCAGTTGGATATCATGCAATACAAACCTATTTACTCATAATACTTGCCGGTCAATTCAGCAATAATGATTCGTATTACAGCGGTGCCTCGAATCATATTTTCGGGAAGCGGTGCGTCCGTCAAATGGGGCGTATATTTTTCCACGATTTTTTGTAGCACTATTTTCTTTTCTCTCGTGTCCTCGACCAGAGTGGCGTTCCCTGTTACAATTGCACTTTCATATTTCGTATTGGTATCGCAGGGCTTACCATTCGCATCAAGCTGAAGCTCCTGCATATTGTACACGGTAAATCCCACTTTGCTGTCACGAATGATATTGTTGATCTTTTGTCCCTTCGGTAATCCGTGCACATAGATGTTCTCATCCATATAGACAAAGTGAACTGGAGTGTTATAGGGTGTGCCGTCTGCATTGAGTGTTGATAGACTTCCTGTTTGCGCTCTTGACAACAAATGATTCAACTGTTCTTTTGACAAAGAGTGCGTTTTCATTCTGTACTGCATATAAATGCCCTCCCGTAATTAACTTATTTGGTTTTAATACTCGACTGTGGATTCACGCCCGCCGTTGACTATCTCCCGCAGCAAAGGTTCACCCTCTTTGATGATGACACCGTACTCTGTCGAGCGGTGGCTCATTTCCATGATTATATAATAATATCGTCCCCATGGTAAGGGACGGTATTATTGCTTTTATAGGATACAGTTATTATATCTATGGACAGTTGTACGAAGTTGAATTTCAAAATTCTATGGAATACAGTTAAGCGTTTTTATGGCATAATGGTAGTAATTATCGTGGATGGGGGGAACTGTGAATTGCTGCACATTGAGCATAAAAGCAAAAAGCCGATTTATCAGCAGATATATGAACAATTAAAACAAGATATTCTTGAAGGAAAAATTCCTGTCGGTACACGGATAACATCCACGAGAGCACTTGCAAAAGAATTGAATATTGGACGCAATACTGTCGAAAATTCGTATGCGCAATTGGCGCTGGAGGGATACATTACAAGCAAGGCAGGCTCTGGATATGTGGTCAATAATACGCAATTTGATCTTGACCAAAGCGTCACGAAAAGAGTAACAATGAATAAGGTCCCGATGGCTGCATCAGGCCATAAGACCCAAAATATCAGGTATAGCTTTCAGTACGGAAGTCTTGATGCCGCGAGCTTTCCGTATAAGCTCTGGAGACAGTGTATGACGGAGGTTTTGGATGGGCAACATGCGCAGAAAGTCCATCGAGAGGGCGATGTACAAGGCGACAGAGATCTTCGAATCCAACTGATGAAATATTTATATCTCAGCCGTGGTGTCAACTGCAAACCCGAGCAGATAATCATTTGCAGCGGTACACAGTCCGCTCTCGAAATTTTGATAAGACTATTCCCATACGGGGAAAAAAAGGTCGCCTTGGAGGAGCCCTGCTACAACGGTGTCAGTGTTATCTTTCAAAGAAATGAATTTGAGATTTTATCAATTCCAGTCCATGAAGATGGGATTGGATTAACCGAACTTGTCACATCGCCCGCAAGAATAGTTTACATCGCGCCATCTCACCAATTTCCAATGGGCGCAGTTATGCCTATCCACAAGCGGATGGAAATGCTCAGATGGGCACAGGAATATGATAATCTCATTATTGAGGATGACTATGATAGCGAATTTCGCTACAACGGACGGCCCATACCCGCGCTTCAATCCATTGACCGATATGAGCGTGTAGTCTATGTTGGTACCTTCTCCAAAGCACTTTCTCCCGGACTGCGGATGGCCTATATGATATTGCCTACATGGCTACTGTCGGCCTATCAGGAGAGATTTATCGGATATCAATGTACTGTGCCATTGATAGAGCAGAAAATACTGGCCCGTTTTATGGCTGACGGGCATTGGGAAAAGCATGTACGAAGGCTTTGCCTATCTCAAAAAAAGAAACACGATATCTTGATCCATGCGATCCACCAAAATATGGGGAGTAAGGTGCGAATTTATGGGCATCAGGCCGGATTACACATTCTTCTGGAGTTTTTAGATGGGCAGCAGGAGGATGAGCTTATCCGAAAGGCGCTTGAATGCAAAATCAAGGTATGTGCCGCATCTCCTTTTTGGCTGAACAAGCGGAATTACAAGAATAATGCCCTTATCCTCGGATATGGTATGATATCGGAGACAGATATCCCGAAAGCGGTGGAGATTTTATCGCGGGCTTGGTTTTCCTGATTAAACTGTATCCTATAAGGTTACTAGCTCTTAAAAAAGGCCGGTTTTGTTATTATAGTAAGAAAAAATATGATAGACGGTAGTTTTGATTTCCAAAACCACCCGTCTATCATATTTTTTATGTAGCAGTAGCGACAAAAGTGCTGTCAAACACCAAGCGACTGTATCCATCTTTTTTCTTGAAACCGGCACTTAAAATAAAGACAAAATGGACTTATGATAATCTTGCTAAAGCGGTTTAACGAATATTAATACCTAAGGAGGCAAGAGAAAAATGGATATTAAACACAAAAAATATCCTGAAGAAAATTGTCTAACGAGACGTTCCTTTCTTAAAGCGGCGGGAGCAACAACGGTAGCGGTAGGAATGACACTGACAAACCCATGGCTAGGTTTAGGAAGTGCAGTAGCCCAAAAGAATGATCCCTCGGATTCCGCCGAGACATTAGTAAAGAGCTTTTGCCGGATGGGATGCAGTAATAGCTGTTTTCTCAATCTTCATATCA
The DNA here is from genome assembly GCF_034927245.1 of Desulfitobacterium sp. GTDB lineage: Bacteria > Bacillota > Desulfitobacteriia > Desulfitobacteriales > Desulfitobacteriaceae > Desulfitobacterium_A. The sequence goes on along the minus strand of NZ_JAYFQK010000028.1, from coordinate 12,471 downwards.
AAGATGGGAATATCATTAGAACTTCAATGGCCTCCTTACCTGATGAGCGCTACAACCGGATTTGTCTTAGAGGGCTTTCTCATGCCCAGAGAATATACCATCCGGACAGGCTCAAGTACCCAATGAAAAGAGTGGGTGAACGCGGTTCCGGAAAATGGGAACGTATTTCCTGGGATGAAGCTATGAACACGATAATTCCCAAATTCAAAAAGGTACGAGAGAAGTATGGTAAAGCTGCCCTAGCGATTACCAGTGGTTATGGTAATAATGCTAATCTTTCTGGAATATACGGGATTTACCGCCTCCAAAACAGTTTGGAAGCTACCTATGTTTTTGATGACGCAGATGCTGCCGGTGAATTTGGATACGCTAAACCTTTGGGGTTCGGCAAGGATTATATTCAAGGTAACGAATTTAGTGATTGTGTCAATGCCAAGACATACCTTTGTTGGGGAGCAAATCCGGCGGTAGCCTTTATCCAGGCTTGGCATTTTATTAGAGAAATGCAAGACAATGGCGGAAAACTCATCGTCATTGACCCCAACTTTACTGTTTCCGCGGCCAAGGCCGATCAATGGATTCCTATCCGTGCAGGTTCGGATGCTGCGTTGGCTAATGGCATGTCACATGTCATTATAAAAGAAAATCTTCATAATAAAGAATATTTGTTGAAGTATACGGTCGCGCCCTTCCTCGTCCGCGCGGATACCAAGGTTTTCCTGAGGCAGAGTGACCTTACCGGTGTAAAATCTTCGGAAAATGATCCCTACGTGGTTTGGGACAGCAAGTCCAATAAGGCCGATGTTCTTACTAAAGTAGATCACCCGGCGTTGGAAGGTTCCTTTACTGTCAATGGTATCAAAGTAAGCACCGCCTTCCAACTCCTTAAAGAGCTGCTGGCAGATTATTCACCCGAGGCTGTAGCCAAATTAACGGATATTAACCCCGAGGTGATTACCGACCTTGCCTATCAGTATGCCCTCAACACTCCTTCCAGTATCTTTTCGGGCTGGGGATTCAACCAGTATGATAACGGCACCATTCTTCCTCATGCCATAAGCGTACTTGCTGCCCTCACTGGAAATATTGCCAAGAAAGGCGCTTCCATCGGCCATTGGTGGAATTATTCCTATAATTTAAATACCGAGGGCTTCAGTACACCAACCGGAAAGACCGGACCGATGATTGATATCCTAAATCTCCCTGATATCATGGAAAGTGGAAATTATGCGGGTAAACCCTATCCTCTTAAAGCAATGTTTCTCGCCAGCGGAAACTACCTGTATAACTCGTCCGATACAAACCAGCTAAAAAAGGCCTTGGATAAGCTGGATCTGTTTGTAGTCGCTGATTATTGCATGACAGATACCACACATTATGCAGATATTATACTTCCGGCCGCGTTCTGGTTTGAAGTTGAAGAAATTATGGACTTTGGTACCAACCCGTTTGTGATGTATGCCAAAGGAGTCATTGATCCCCTTTATGATTCTAAGTCGGATACGGATATCTTTAGGCTATTGGCTAAAGGATTGGGAGTTGGCGAAATCTATCCGGATCATGATAGTGAGCTTGTCAAAGAGCTTATTGACTCTGATCAATGTAAAAAGATGGGGATTACTTTTGAAAGACTTGAGAAAGAGCAGGCAGTTCTTGGCACACCGCTCGGCTTTATACAGTATGAAGGGAACCATTTCCCGACAAAATCGGGTCGTCTGGAATTTTATGTAGAAGATACTTCTCCGCGTGTGGACTGGGGTCAGACGTTCAACAAGGACGACTATCATCTGCCCAAGTTTATACCGCCTAAAGAGGCCTGGCCGGAAAGTTCTGCCGCCAAGAAATATCCCTTGTCTGTTTATAATGGGAAAACAAATTTTATGGTCCATGGAGAGTACTATTATACCCCATGGCTACGCGAAATTGATCCAGAGCCAACCGTACGCTTAAACCCTATTGATGCCGCAGCGCGAGGGATTAAGACCCAGGATTATGTGGAAGTCTTCAATGACCGCGGCAGGGTTGTTGTTAAGTCCATTCTGAGCGAAGCTATTCGGCCGGGAATGCTTTGGTTGTCAAAGGGTTTTCAGCATTGGCAGTTCAAGGAAGGCTTTGGGATTAATGATCTGACAGATACTTACTCTAACCCATACCATTGCAATGCTTCGTTTTTTGATGTAATGGTTGAAATTCGAAAGAAATAGGGGGTGGTGGCATTATGGCAAAGAAAAGAATGGTTATGGTGATTGATGTAAAGCGCTGTTTAGGTTGTCATACTTGTGCGGTCGCTTGCAAATCAGGAAATTACTTGCCTAATAAGGTATGGTGGAACCGAATCTTAACGGTTGGAGGCAAAGATATGGATACTCCGGAAGGAGTTTTCCCCAACCTTAAAATGGGATTTTTACCGATATCCTGTCAGCATTGTGAAAATCCGGCTTGCGTTAAGGCCTGTCCGGTAGGGGCTACGTATAAACGTGAAGATGGTGTCGTTATGCAGGACTATGACCGTTGTATAGGATGCCAGTACTGTATCGCAGCTTGCCCTTATACCGAGGTACGCCAGTTCAATGTTAGTGAACCGGAATACTATCTTCCTATCACTAAAGATAAAATCGGGGCAAGTGCTCAGCAGAAGGGTACGGTTAGTAAATGCATTTTTTGTTTCACTCGACTTGATGACGGCAAGGTCCCCAATTGCATGGAATTATGCCCAGGGAGGGCACGTTATTTTGGAGACTTAAACGATCCTGCCAGTGAAGTCGCGAAGTTATTACAAAGTCGTCAGTATAATCAGTTGCTCGTCGAAAAAGGCACCAAGCCTTCAGTTTACTATTTAACTTAGGAGGTATGCATATGAGCAATCCTACTGTAATTCAGCCCAATATAAAGAAAAAACAAAATCTAAGAAATATTACCTGGACCGTTATCTTGTGTTTGGTTATCGTGGCCGGAATTGTCGCCTGGGGTTATTTAACTTTCAAGGGTACAACCGTAACTAACCTTAATAACATAAATCCATGGGGCGTCGATATTGCATCCTTTATGTTATTTATGAGCATATCGGCAGGTGCGTTGATAATTGCCTCATTACCGGGGGTCATGAATATCACCCGCTATCAATCCTATGCGAAAATTCCAGCTTTTATTGGCCTTGCGGCAAGTATAGGAGCGGGTGCGGCGATATTTATGCATTTAGGTAGACCGGAACGGTTTTGGCATATGATAGTTTATTTGCGTTTGGGTTCGCCTATGTCCTGGGATAGCTTGGTTATTGCCCTATTACTAATTATTTCCGCTATTTTCCTAAACAAATTAATTAAATTCGATCAAGGTAAAACGAGTAAAGATACTATTAAGAAACTGTCTTATTGTGCGCTTTTCGTAGGTCTACTAGAGGGGGGATCATCTTTTACCTATAGTTTGCAAGCCAGTCATACTTTTTGGAATTCACCCGCTCAACCAGTCGCATTTATTATTACGGCAATTATAGCCGGTACGGCGCTACTGACCGTCGTCTTGCTTTTGTTGAAGTCGCGCAATTACCTTACCGTTGATGATAAATTAAGCGAAGCGTTGGCTAAAATAACAGGAGTTTCACTAATCACCGAATTGATTTTTGTAATCAGTGAGATAATTACAGGAGCTTATCCCGGGACGATAGGAGGACTGGCTGATAACTCTGCCTTGTTTACCGGGGCGGCCTTACCCTACTTCCGGACAGAATTGGTTGTTGTAGTCGCAGCGATTGTTATATTTCTAACACCTTCTGTCAGACGCAATTCCATGATGCTTAGCATCGGAGGAGTTTTGGCTATTATAGGCGTATTCCTAAATAAACTGACCATGCTAGTGGTAGCTTTCTCAGCGGTAAACATTACAAATCCGGGCGCGCCCACGGGACCGCTGGCGATCACCGGAAGTTATGTGCCCAATATAGGTAAGGGGTATTTTCCATCATTAGTCGAATGCACTTTAGTATTAAGTATAGTAGCATTAGTGATACTCTTGCTGTTGCTTGGTTTTAAGTACTTGCCGTTACAGAATAAAGAAACCGTATAATTTCCTAAATAACAATAGCATGGTCATCATGACGCAAAGCATTATGGTGACCATGTATTTGAGGTGTTAATTATGAATAAGGGTATCGAAATAGCACAAGCCAAGTCAGACCTTTTTCAACTTTTATCAATTGCTTTTAGCTATCCGACCGAAGAACTCGCAAAAGGGTTGTTGGAAGGGTCTTTTCAGTCGGATCTCGATAGTTGCCTAAAAAGTGTGGCTAAAAATAATACCTTTTTTGAGGAGCCTTTAAAACACTTGTATAACTTTTGGGTCAATGACGAAAAAAGTAGTTATGGAGAAATACTTCGTGAAATGAGAATTGAATATACATGGCTATTTATCGGCCCCAAGAAGGCGGTTGTCTATCCTTATGAGTCGATGTACTGTGATTCTCCCAGTGAATGGGGCGATGTTTTATTAATGGTAGGGCCATCAGCAGAGGAAGTGAAAAGGGAATACAAAGATGTAAATTTTAAAGTTGGCTTAAATGATAAAGAACCACCGGATTTTATTGCAACGGAATTAGAATTTTTGATGAGCCTTTATTTTAAAGAGGCAAATAGCCTTGAAAATGGTAATGATGAAGAAGCAAAACAATGGCGTTTAATAGCCGAGAGCTTTATGATAAAACATCTCAACAAATGGGGTGAATTATTTTGCCGGGATGTTTATAAAAATACAAGACATCAATTCTATAAGAATTTGGCACAAATTGCGGAAGGTATTATTGAATCTGACAATAGGCGTTGAAGAAGAACCTTACCGCTTCGAAGGGGGATGTGCATTGTTCAAACAGAAATATAAAGGTTTATAGGGACGAATGTCGAATTCTAATGCAATAAGCAATAAAATGATGACAGTAGACAATCAAGCGGTTTTGGTTTTATTTTTCGTGAGAAAAATAGAAGTGGAGGCACCTTGATGAGGATAGAAGATCTAAGGTACTTTTTGGAAATCGAAAAGACCAAATCAATATCAAATGCCGCCAAAAGACTTTTTATCTCGCAGCAAGGACTGAGCAAGGCCTTGCATTGCTTAGAAGAAGAATTTCACGTAACCCTTTTTAACAGAAATACAAATTCCCTGATGTTAACGGCCGAAGGAAAAATATTTGCCGAGTCTGCCGGAAAAATGATCGATGAATATGAAAACCTTTGTTTAAAAATGTCCATGCTTTCTGCGGAAAAAAAGGAGTCAGAAGGTACGGAGTACAATATTTTTGCCACTCCCTATATTTTAAATTATCTGCTGGCAGATATTTATGAAGCCATTAGAGATAGTTTTCCCGATCTTAGTATTAACTTTTACGAAAAATCACCGGAAGAAATAATGATCAGTCTGCCGACAAACATCTCAAATACGATTTGCATCACCAACATACCCAGTTATATGCTCAATAATTTCAAACAAAGAACGGATACAGACTTAATTTTTACTTCTATCTTCCAAGCCACTCTCATGGCCAAAGTGTCCCCAAACTCCTTGCTGGCTCATAAAAAAATACTATTGCGCCAAGAGTTAAAACAACAGTCTCTCGCTATCCTCAGCGATGAAATGATAGTGGAATTACTTTCTTATATGCTGAATGACAGCGAATTAGCAAACGTGGTTATTAAAACTTTTAATCAACAAATCATCGACCACAAAATCTATGATGAAGAAATTGTGGGCTTTACCGACACTTATTTGGAAGCCAGTAAATATGCCAATTCCAATTTTGTTGCTATTCCCATTAAAGACAGCGTTACGATGTTTGTCGGCTTTATTTATTCTCGAAATAATCCCCCTTCTCATACTACCTTGGAATTAGCCGAATTTATTAATAGGAACTTTCCCGCAACGTAAGTCAACTAAACTTCAGAAACAAGTGCGATAGTTCCACCGGAACTATCGGGAGTCCAAACTCCGCCTGAAGTAAGTTTCCTTTATTACTTTCACTCATTAAAAAGGATCAGACCGCTCACTTTGCTTTATTCTTAGTCCAAATTTTTTAATGATCACTCTCAGTTTACAGTGTTCTTTGCAAAGACCACAGCCATCGCACTTTTCCTGAATGATTTCCGGTTTATTATCCGGATTTTTTATGATTGCCTTTTGCGGGCAGATTTTAAGACAAACCAGACAACCTTTACAGAGTTCTTGACGGATATAATATTTGCTAAATTTAATCATATCTAGACTCTCCAAAATCATACTTTTCGGATTGATTTATTGCCATTAAAAGGAGAAGGAGAAAGGGACAACCCAATGGAGATTGTCCCTCTTTTTGTTGCCCAACTCGAAATCCTTAAAAATATACATTCAAATCAACATCATACATGGGAAGTATCTTAACTTTTAAAGCTACTTTAAAAAATAAAATGGTCCAGGCAATGATCCCGATAACTGAGGCCATTGTTCCGATAAAGGCAAACAGTGCGGAGCCATTGACCGCTGAAATTATTAAACAAAGGGCGATAGCCAGCACACCGAAGATAACCCAGGTTACGAAGGTCGTCTTATAAGGTTCGGCTGTAGCTTGAACGGCTACACCATATTCCAGCGTTTTAAGCCGTTGAAGATAAAAATATTGCCCCAATGCGCAAAGGACGAACATCAATACCGCAGTAACTAATAAACCGGTTGGCACACTCCCTGTAAAAAATCCTGCAGCTACCATTGTTGCTAAGCTGCCTGCTTGGGCTGCTGTGAGCAGAAAAATGACCAGCACCCATCCGGTGTTCCAAGCGGGGCGAGCACTCAGCTTATATACCAAGCCAGTGCTGATCAAAAAAAGCAGGGATAGAATCACTGTGATAACTGAGGAAAATTTATTATTCAAACAACTAAAAGTTAAATGCTTCACAACTTCTTATAATGTTATTCATGGTTCCCCCACTTTAACGTGTATCCTGTTAACGTTTTATGAGATTCCATTCCAGGAGACAATCATATACTTTATCCGTTAACAGCTTGTCATGGTATTTTTCTTCCGAAAGGAGGTTCTTGTTAAATATTTCTTCATTTTCATTCATTTGTTTTAGAATCTGTGTTTTTCCTTGAGAAAGTTGTTGATCAGGGAGGCTTATCTAAAGTGTCCCTTTGTCAAGACAAAAATTTATAATTCGTGATGAACCTAGTATTTCCATATTTGGTAACTAATCTTTCGGTATTATCAACAATAAGATGCGCGCAGTATAAGAAATGACCCCATGCAGTCGTAGAGGTTGTGGTCAGTGTGGGCAAGTCAACCCCATAGCATAACCCTAAATTAGACTTGTCCAAAGCCTGGGGAAAAGCTCTTTTAATTTAGACCCCAAACAGCTTTTCCCTAGGCTGGCACTGTCCACAACCCTGGATCAGGTGTAATCATTGACTGTAGCAACTATAAGCTCACCGAAATATGGGGATAGTTTGCGCTATGGCCTTCAACATACTGTTAAGCTGCTGCCTTCTTGCCTCTATAAACCTCAGCCGGTGTATGATAGGCGTGTGCTTCATGCGGCCTTTCGTAATTGTATTCGCTAACATAGTCTTTAATTCCAGCTCTCAAGGCTCTGGGGTTTAGATATTCATAGGGATATATACGTTCGACTTTTAGGCTTCTAAACCAACGTTCAATAACGACATTGTCAACCCAACGTGCTTTGCCATCCATACTTTGTTTGATTTGATTATCCTTTAGGTACGTCGTGTACTCATCACTCGTAAATTGACTTCCTTGGTCACTGTTAATAATTTCCGGCTTGCCGTATTGATCGATAGCTTCTTGGACGGCGGCTAAGACCGGTGCTGTATCAAGCGTATCTGAAAGTTGCCAACCGACTATGTAACGGCTGTACCAGTCGATGATAGCGGTTAAATACATATGACCTTTGCCCATTCTGATATAGGTAATGTCGATCGACCAAACCTGATTGGTATGGTTAATTCCAAGGTTTCTCAGAAGGTAAGGATAGATTTTGTGCTGTAGATTTCGTTTTGACAAGTTAGGCTTGGGGTATACCGCATAAATGCCCATCTCGTCCATATACCGTTTAATTAGTTTACGCCCCACTAGAAGACCATCTTCTTTCTGCAGTTTTTTTCGTAGTTTTCTAACGCCCATATAAGGCATTTTAGTGTGCCAATAATCGATTCTATTTTTAATGGTATTTTCTCGGTCTTGATCCGGTTGTGCTACTGTGTAGTAAAAACTGGTTCTGTTAATTTCCAGAAACTCACATTGCTTTGTAACCGACAGTTTCTCATTTTTTGAAACCAGATTTAGTCTCCCAGTCGGGTCCGAGCACTTGAGCAGATTTTTTTTTAAGCCAGTCATTCTCAATCGTGAGTTGACCGACTTTAGCCATTAATTCATTTCGTTCTGCGTCGATGGCCCTTTCCTTAGCACGAATTTCTTTCTCCTGTTTGCTCTCTGCAAAAACCCTCGTTGCATTTTCCAAAAACTCCTTTTTCCAGTTCCGGAGTTGATTGGGACTCAAGTTATGTTCGTTTGCAAGCTCTCCAAGCGGTTTTTCTTCCCTCAACAGTGCTAATACGATTTTGGTCTTAAATTCAGGTGTGAATTGTCTTCTCTCCATTTTATGAACCTCTTTTTCCAGCAGTTTTCTGCTTTTATTATACAAGGTTCACTTAGTTTTAAAAAAGTTTGTCTGGTTTTATGGGTACATTATATATCTTTTCTTGTCTAATCACCTCATCAACAACAAGTTTTTCGAGAATGGTTCGCTCAGCCAGGGATTTACAGTCTGCGTAAGAGTAAGCATCTAAGTCTTGCAAAAACATAAAATTTGGACTCTTACCGAAGCTATTTCCAGAAATAATATTTTGTTTAGTTGTTTCAATGACCATTTCACAGACCTTATTTACTTCGTCTTGATCTAATTCATAGGTGGCATGAGCAATGATTCCATCCAAAACCGCTTTGAGGTTATCTTTACGAATAGATTGCAATGCGTTGGCAGTGATTACTTGACGCAATTTTGATTTCAAAGTGCTAACGCTACTGATCGTAGGATCAATTTTCCGAGCGATGTTATTGCTCATTTTGACTTTTTTAAAAGGTAAAACTTCATGAATCGTGCCCAGAAAATGTATTAGCTTTCCGGCAACTCGATCAACCGGATTATTAGGGGAAATAGTGATATCCATCTCAAAGTTTTCACCGGCTTTTTTCCCTATGGCATTTTTAAATTCCTTTAGAATTTTTGGATCGCCGATGGTATATTTAAAATTTGACATAAATAATTCCGGGACAGCTATTCCATCATACTGCGCGTTAATAGAGACAATAACTTCATCGCCTTTTTCAGCAGGTTTATTTTTCTTAGCCCACTGGTATGAAATATTGTTCAAGGCCTCTGTCACGGCAATATCTAAATCTGCATCAGTAAACATGGCCTCTGGGGTAATATTTAGTTCCTTATATTGTCCCAATTCAAATACATGCATTCTTCCTATCTCCGTTTCACTTATCCGCATTTAGTATAGTTTAACTGAATTATACTTATAAAAAATTAGTTCTTACAAACATTTGCATATTTTTTAATAAGAAACCAATAACCTTAAATTTCGCTATTTCAGCTGTCATTAACCAAATACTTTTAGCCCTCATGACCTACTGTTCTCTGATGCTGCTCTAATTTGAGGTTGAATACAAAAGAGACTTGCTGACTCTACAAAGGACGGTAACTGCCTTTCTCTTGGACCAGTTTTCTTATTGACAAATTCAAATACAGCTTAATGTAACGTTTTGATATTTGCGAAAATTAGTACTTACTAAAAGGGTTATATATTTTAAGCGTTATAATATAAACAGTGCATGTGGAAAAACTCACAAAGGGGGTGCAGAAATGTTTGACGTAGTTCTTATCTTTGTTGTCGGAATGCTTTTTTTAGCAGGTATTCTAGCATTAAGACCTTATGCAAACAAGGGGGATAAGAAAAAAACTATTCTTAACTGGTTTCTGTATGGTATTTGGTTTTTGATCACTTGTGTAGGCTTATCTTTCGTTGTACTTAATTCTCGGGTTGGTCATGTCAAAGCTACAAGTACGGGGGTTTTTCTCTTCTTTGGGTTATCTATCATAATTGGAGTATTATTAGCAAGGTTACTGGGATTTATAGGTAATAAACAGAAACAACAGAATCTTACAACTTAGGAGGTGAAAGGTAATGCCAAAATCTTCGAAACAGGGAAATGAACAGCAGGAACCGAAACTCCAAATGAGTCGACGTAATTTCTTAAAGGCAGGTACTGCTTCCTTTGCAGCTATGGGAATGATGGCTGCTCTTAAAGCAACTCCTGTCTCTGCGGCGGAAGCTGCGGAAGCTGCTACCGGCGCCAGTGCAGCTAACAATGGCGCAAAATCCAAATTGCATTCAGATGGAGACAGATATGGTGGAGCTTCGGTCAAGATAGCTCCGTATAATGATCAGTGGCTTGGTACCTCAAAACTTGTTGGTCAAGTGCAAAATTTCAATGAAGCGGATATGGGTTTTATGTTAGCTATGCGCGGTAAATTGGGTCCGTTAGCTAAAGACGGTGCCTTTAGAATCGTGGATAATCAGCCTTCCCAATATTTTGTAGAAAAATATCCAGTTTCCTATGCGGAACAGCATCTTTTGATGAATCAGCTGGCAGGTGAAGATGTTGTAGATGGAACCCCGGCTGCCAGGAAATTGCCAATTCCAGATCCTGAGCAAATGTCTCAGAACATAAAGGATCTAGCCTATTTCCTAAGAGCGGATGAGGTAGGAATCGGTAAGATGCCGCCTTATGCTTATTATTCGCATAAAGTATATGATAATATGGCTATATTGAAAGATGATGTAGAGGCAGCAGTTAAGCCCGTAACCGAGAGAATGCCATATGTCATCGTTGTTATGGTCGATCAGAACTTAAAAACAATGTTGGCTTCTACAGGATATGACTCCATCAGCGCTTCCCAGTCTATGCTAGGCTATCATTCGACGGCTGTTATTAGTATCATTATTGCGAACTATATTCGTCGTCTGGGTTATCATGCCAGAGCAAGCCATTTTTCTAATTATATAGCAGTTATGGATCCCTGCATCATCGCGGCTGGCCTTGGTGAATTATCAAGAACAGGTGATTGTACTGTTCACCCTCACTTAGGAATTCGCGAAAAATGTGCAGCAGTAACTACCGATTTACCATTGGCTCCAGATCAACCAATTGATTTCGGCCTCCAAGACTTTTGTCGGGTGTGCAAAAAATGTGCTGATAACTGTCCATCCGGCGCTATCACGCATGATACGGAACAAGTTGAGTATAATGGCTACCTTCGCTGGAACAGCGATATGAAAAAATGTGCAGTTTTTCGTACGACAAATGATGAAGGATCCTCTTGTGGTCGTTGTATGAAAGTATGTCCTTGGAGCTCAAAAGAAGATACATGGTTCCATACAGCCGGAACGTGGATAGGCAGCCGTGGCCAGGGTTCATCAAAGCTCCTTAAATCTATTGACGATATGTTTGGGTACGGTGATGAACAAATAGAAAGATATAAGTGGTGGCTGGAATGGCCGGAGTTACTTAAAAATTAAATGCCTTAAAATGGCCATCATGGACGTTGAGTTTAGGTTAAATTTCATAAAACACGGCTAGAGAAAATGAATCTATTTTCTCTAGCCGTTTAAACGTTATTATTCAATTGATTCAAAATAATATTACCTTTTATGCCGAAAATATATCCATGAACAAAGATACTTTGGAAGTGCTACAAGTTACCTCTCTAAGTCAAATATAGTATTACCTATCAAAATATGCAGTTTTATATTTTGAAATGAAAGGTGGTAATGATTTGGAAAAGGGAAAGATAGCTGAACCCCGATTGAATATACCTATTATTCCTATGTTCGACCCTATAGAAGAATTAAACATGTATACCTCTCTTGGAAGCAAACATTCGTTTGCAAAAGGAAGCGTGATTGTTTCGCCAGGCAATCCTTTTAACTATATCATTTTTGTGATATCGGGACAACTTGAAGTTAATCTAATATCGGCTAAGGGTACTGAAAAATTTATGTTCAAATTATACAAAAACAACATAGGAATGGCTTTATTCCAAGATGAGGATCATGAATTTCGAATCACTGCTACAGACAACAGCACTGTTTGTTTTTTTACTTTAGATGGAATGGTTGAAATATTATCACGGGATAATGTTCTCTTAAAAGATTTTTGCTTGAATCTTTTGCAAAAGGCTAATTACTTTATTATGCAATCTAGGGATTTATATCAAAGCCGTCCTTCTTCCAGGATGTAGCGAACTGAGTTCTTTGGCGGTAATGTGCCCATTGCCAATTTCATTTAATTATTAACTTTAGATTCACCGCCTTCAGCGGTTATTCTTTTTCTCGCAAATCTTTGCCGATGGCGGCAATCTTAATTCTAACCAA
>NZ_JAYFQK010000055.1:0-38357 GCF_034927245.1 Desulfitobacterium sp. | reverse complement strand
CAAATACCCCTTTAGGGGTGGCAAAGGTGGCAAAGACAAGTAGCTTGAACGTATGTGAAAGCCAGCGTCTTTAGGCGCTGGTCAGTAACAAAGGCTTATAGCCTTATCCCAAACCACCCGTTGGACGGGTGGTGATGATTTAACTGTATTTTAAAGTTCATTTTGTCGAGGATGACGAACCAGGAAAATTTCAATTTCATCATTCGCACGACGATAAAAAACTTTGTACGGTTCAGATTTTCCGATAGATAATAGCAACAATTTTAGATTAATGTAGTAGCCTTCAATAACTACATCCTTTCCAGGAGTAAATATAGAAAAGTCTTGTCTTTGGAAATACTCATTGATGTATTTCCTCAAGAATGATGCCATAGGTCTTAGTTCTATTTCTCTTCTCCATTTATCTAGGGATATAAGCGAATCAACCGCCGACCGTCTCCAGTGGATTTTCATAAAGAGCCCAACACTTTATCAATTTCTAAATCAGAAAGGATCGGGTTATCTCCTTTTAAAGCTTCCAATAACAGTCGTTTTTCCTCGTTATTAGTTACATCGTAAACATTAGTATCATTATGATCGGGATATTGTTCGATTTCGATTAAAAGAAATTTCCGGTTATCTATTTCAAAATAAGATGAACCTGATTTTACAGCTTCAAGGATGTCTTGATTTTCGATTTTGATTGCCTTCATATTATCACTCCCAAACAAAGGATTAAGATAATTATATCATAATTTGCTAGATCGTTTATAATAAAATAGCAGATTATTGTTAAAAAGATCCAGTTAACAGCCACTTCATTGTTTACTCGAAACGCAATGATACTCACCTTAAAATGGAACCCCTTAAGCGAAACAGCCTCGTTTTCATGCGCACATAATTATAATTTTTTGGCAATATTGCTTAACTCGCTTGCCATTGCCGTTATTTCTTCGACACTTGCGGTTATTTCCTCAGAGGCTGCTGCTTGTTCCTGGCTTGAACCCAAGGAACTATTACTTTTTTCGATGACATCTTCAACCGCGGTTTTTATATCGTCTGTTAATTCCTTTATTTGTGGAACGGTACTTTTGGATTGTTCCGAAAGTTTCCGAATTTCTTCGGCAACAACGCCAAACCCTCGGCCGACATCGCCTGCTCTGGCTGCTTCTATGGCTGCATTTAAGCCGAGCATCTTAGTTTCGTCGGCAATTTCTTTGATGAATGATGAAATTTCGCTGATTTTATTGGAAATGCTAATGATTGCTTTAATATCTTTATTTAGAAGTTGCTCATTTTCATGGATTTGGGATGCTGAAGCGGCTAATTCTTCAATGGCCGAAGATATTCCGCTGAGCCCATTATCAAGATTGGCAGACATCTCCTTTAATTCTGAGGCGAGCTTCTTCGGTATTATCATCCCTATGGTAGCCACCAATTCGTTTTCCTCATCGAATAAGGGAGCGTTGATATTTAAAAGTGGTATTCCATATAGACTGGCATCGAACTCCTTAGCGGTGCTTTGTTTTGTTTTGATCGTATTAAGGGCAATATCCTCATGAGTTAATTCATTGCCAATTTGAAGATCAGGAATATCAAATGTATTCGAGGCCTGTTTGTAAGCATACTTCTCTAAATCTGTCATATACATCACAGCACCCCCCGGGTACAACTCGGTCAAAATGGGGGCAATTTGATTGAAGGCAGCGGCGATGGGATGAAGCATAGGTTTAATGGTGGAAAAGGCTCCCACGGCATTGCCTTCTTCATCAATGATAGGAATAGAGACTGCTAATACTCGGAGTCCCAAAACCGATCTTGGTATTTTCTGCGTAACGACCTTATTTTGAGAAACAGCTAAAACAGCACTTCTGTTACTATCTATTTTTGTACCAATACTAAAAGCATCAATATTAAAAACATCAGAGCTATTTATCCAAGTGATTTCGTCTTCTTTCGTAATTACATACATAGGTCTATTTGTTTGTATCGTTGCTTGAACTTCAACAAAGGTTTAAGGCATTTAACTCATTAATTGAAATCATAATGACAACTCGCTTTCATGTTCGTATTTGAAAATCTCTTTTTTTAATTCTGAAGCATTTAATAATAGAATGAGGCGCTCGTTAACTTTAGCGATACCCTGCAGACTATTGGCACCCATAGTGCAAATTTCCGTACTTAACTTTTCGATTTCTTGTTCATCAATTCGAATGACCTCAGAGACATCATCAACGATAAGACCTAAATTCATTCCCTCTAGATCAAGAATAAGTAACCGATTGTCAACACTTCTTTCTACTTGCGCAAACTTAAATTTTTTCTTAAGATCAATAATAGGGATGACAATCCCTCTCAAGTTAATGACTCCTTCAATGAAGGCAGGCGTATTAGGCATATTTGTAATTTGAGGTATTCTGAGGATTTCTTTAGTTAAGTAGATATCAATCCCGTACTCCTGTTCACCAAGAGTAAAAATAACGTACTGATCCAATGATTTTCCCCCTTCTCTTTTTTCTAAGCGTAAAAATTATTGCTTAACAATTTCCGGTTCCAAAAAAATAAATGTGTTTCATCCCTTCCATTCCTTGAAGTAGTTGTAAATAGTCGACCATTCTTTTCTCCGCGTTTAAGGAATCATGCTTTTCTACGGTGAAGTAAATGGACAGTAAAGCCTCATATAGTTCCCTTTCCTGATGGGGAGAGAGCAAAAATTGGAAAGTAAGGACTTCGCTTAATTGACATAAATAATCGATAAGTTTTGTCATTAGCGGGTTTTTGCTCGCTTTAGCTAAAATATATTGAAAGGAAATTACTTCTTGAAAAAAATTATAGGACGAGTGAGATGACAGACATAAACCATTTAAGATAGCAAGGACATTTTTTAAACTATTTAAATCTTCATTTGATCGATGTTTTGCGGCTAGGCCAGCCATGGGAGCTTCCACGAGGACACGAAACTCAAAGAAATGTTCAAATGATATGGAATAGTATTTGAATGATGAAAAGGCATAATCGTTTAAATTCTTAATCATTTGGGGAGCGGCTTTTTGAGGAACAAAATGCCCGCCATTTTTCCCTGTGCGTGTTTCTATAATATATTCTTTTCTCAGCAGGTGAAGAGCATCGCGGACTGTTGAACGGCTTGCCCCGAAAATCTCAGCTAATTCCTTTTCGGAGGGGAGTCGATCACCGAGATGCAGGTCCCCGTGTAATACTGATTCTTTAATTTGTCCGGCAATTTGTTCGGGAATAGCGAAAAGAGGTCTAACAGAATACACAAAAACTCCTTCCATCAATTCGAGAATTTTAGGTACTTGAAATAATTATAGCATGGTATATATTTCAATATCCGAAGAATAATGAAAATTCCTACTTAATGTGTGAAATTCAGACATTATATAGGAATATTACAGAATCATGTAGAAATACTTGTAATCCAGAGGAAAATTAGGTATTCAGGGAATACAAGACTAGATATATGCAGGGAGGGGTAAATAGGTTGTCCTCATTTACAATACAAGATATCAATGTTTATACCACATGTTTAAAACAAGAAGAGATGACTGACATTATGAAGTATGTAGACGACATGATTTCTGAAATTGGAAGACCCCAAAGATCAGAATTACTCTGTAACAAATTTCAGTTATATGATAAAGCAACCTTTATTCACTCCGTAAATGTTACAATCCTCACGTTGCTCCTGGCCAAAATGATGGGGTATCGTGAAAAGGGTTTAAAAGAGATTGCCTGGGGCGCACTCCTTCATGATCTAGGGAAATTAAAAGTGCCTAAAAGTATTTTGAATAAACCGGGAAAACTAACCGAAGATGAGTATGAATTGATGAAGAGACATCCGCGGGACGGGGTCAAATTGCTTGAAGAATCCGGCCTTTCCAAAGCTTCACTCCTACCTATAATTCAGCATCATGAACGCTGGGGAGGGACGGGATATCCTTTGGGTCTTAAGGCCGAAGAAATTCATCCAAATGCTCGGATTGTTGCCGTTGCGGATGTTTTTGCGGCTTTAACGGCTGATCGCCCCTATCGTCAAGGAATGAAAATTGATCAAGCGCTAAATATAGTAAAGGCTGGAAAGGAGAAGGATTTTTCACCGGCAGTTGTTGATCCATTGCTGCAACTATTTAGTTTCGGTTAGTCATCGGATATAGTTGCAAATCTTGCCCCGAAAAAATATAATTCTACTAAATGAATTATGGATTGTCGACTGAAGAAAGGGGCTACATAAACCATGGCACAAGTTAATGAGAACTATTTGAAATTACCGGGGAGTTATTTATTTTCTGAAATCGCGCGCAGAGTGAATCAATTTAAGGCGGAAAATCCCGCGGCTGATATTATTCGACTGGGTATTGGTGATGTAACACGTCCTCTTTCTGCTACCGTTGTGGAAGCCATGAAGAAAGCCGCAGATGAGATGGGTCAAGCTGAAACATTTCGTGGTTATGGACCGGAACAAGGGTACGAGTTTTTAAGTCAGACGATTATTGACCATGACTTTATCCCGCGCGGTGTAAAGCTGTCTTCAGATGAGGTGTTTATTAGTGATGGAGCGAAGAGCGATACTGCGAACTTCCAGGAGCTTTTCGGCATCAATAATACCATTGCTGTCAGTGATCCGGTCTATCCTGTTTATGTTGATACAAACGTCATGGCCGGACGGACGGGTTTCCCGAATGAACAGGGACAATACGAAAAGCTGGTCTACCTTCCTTGTACTGAAGCCAATGGCATGAAACCGGCTCTTCCGCGGACGCCTGTTGATATGATCTATCTTTGTTTCCCGAATAACCCCACCGGGATGACCCTTACCAAAGAGGAATTGAAACAATGGGTTGACTATGCCCGCGCAAATCAATCCATCATTTTATTTGATGCGGCTTATGAGGCGTTTATCCGTGAAGACAACGTTCCTCACAGCATCTTTGAGATTGAAGGCGCCCGTGAGGTCGCTGTTGAATTCCGGAGTTTTTCGAAAACAGCCGGCTTTACCGGTACTCGCTGCGGCTATACGGTTGTTCCCAAAGAGGTCAAGGTTTACGATGCGAAAGGCGAAGCTCACAGCTTAAATGCCCTGTGGTTAAGACGGCAGACAACCAAATTTAACGGTGTTTCCTATCCAGTGCAGGCGGCAGCGGCTGCTGTTTATACCGCCGAAGGGCAAAAACAGGTCAAAGAAACCATTGATTATTATATGGAAAACGCCCGGATCATTCGGGAAGGGTTAGAGAAAGCAGGCTACAAAGTCTTCGGCGGGGTCAGCGCACCCTATATCTGGATGAAAACACCCGATAACATGGGATCATGGGGGTTCTTCGACAAGCTGATCAAAGAAGCAAATGTTGTCGGAACCCCGGGAGCCGGCTTCGGGGCAAATGGAGAAGGCTATTTCCGGCTGACCGCTTTTGGTACCCGCGAAAACACGGAGCGAGCAATCGAACGAATCAAAACAAGGATGTAATCTTAATAAAGTCTTTAAAAAGGGTCGTTGCAATGCAACGGCCCTTTTTGGCATAGATAACCAGTTCTTGAGACTCACCGAATCGGCCCCATCTCAATACACTATAAAGACAAATCGGTTCCGAATCAGGAACAGGGGGGAGTGCGAATGAAGAATGTCGTAGACATACATGACATCGGAATGAAGTATCAATCCCTCGATGGGGAAATAATTGCCCTTGAACATATTAGTTTCTCTGTTCTGGATGGAGAATTTTTATCGATTGTCGGTCCAAGCGGCTGTGGCAAATCCACACTTTTGTCGATTATATCGGGACTGCTTCCCGCAACCACGGGAGAGGTTTTGGTCAACGGTGAAAAAGTCAGTGGGGCCTCGCGGCAGATTGGCTATATGCTTCAAAAAGATCAGCTTTTTGAGTGGCGGACGATCTTTCAGAATGTCCTCCTAGGGTTAGAAATCCAAAAAGGTCTAACCCCAGAGGCTAAGGAATATGCTTTATCGCTGCTCAATACATATGGACTCTACGAATTCCGCAATTCCTATCCGAGTCAGCTTTCCGGGGGGATGAGGCAGAGAGCAGCGCTGATTCGAACTTTAGTCACCGATCCGAAAATTCTCCTTTTAGATGAAGCCTTTTCGGCCTTGGATTATCAAACTCGGCTTGCCGTAAATGATGATATCTATGCCATTATTAAACAGGAAAATAAGACAGCTATCCTTGTTACTCATGATATTGCTGAGAGTATTAGCATGTCTGATCGAGTGGTTGTTCTTTCTAAACGGCCAGGGAGCGTAAAGAAGATTTGTAAGATTGAATTAAGTGGTGAAAAGCGGACGCCTTTACTCTCAAGGGAGGCCCCGGAATTCAGGGGCTATTTCCAAAGCATATGGAAGGAGCTGGATGTTCATGTCTGATCCTCAAAATTTAACTCCTTCACAGGAACATCTGGCATTTCTGCGGAGCATTCGCCGAGAAAAATTATGGGTGAGGATAACTCAGCTGCTCATCGTTTCCGTAGCTTTTGCTCTATGGGAGATTCTTGCCGATG
This sequence comes from Desulfitobacterium sp., assembly GCF_034927245.1. Taxonomy (GTDB): domain Bacteria; phylum Bacillota; class Desulfitobacteriia; order Desulfitobacteriales; family Desulfitobacteriaceae; genus Desulfitobacterium_A. The sequence continues at coordinate 31,844 of NZ_JAYFQK010000055.1, read as the reverse complement.
CTCGAATTGTTGACCCCTTTATAACGAGTCAACCTTCCCGGATCATTAAAACAATCGGTCAGCTTTATCAAGAAGGCGCGTTGTTTGGGCATATTGCCATAACGTGTTGGGAAACCATTGTCGGATTTGTGCTGGGAACACTTTTGGGAACGCTGATCGCCATTATTCTTTGGTGGTCAAAGTTTTTGTCCAAAGTTTCTGAGCCTTATCTCGTCATTTTAAACAGCTTGCCCAAAATTGCCTTGGGTCCGGTATTCATTGTTTGGATCGGGGCGGGACCTGCGGCAATCATTGTCATGACGTTGGCGATATCACTGATTGTAACCATTATGGAAGTGCTCAATGGTCTTCTCTCGATTGACCAAGAAAAAATTAAGTTAGTTCAAACCTTTGGCGGAAGCAAATATCAGGTTTTGACTAAAGTATTGCTTCCCGCATCCTTGCCTACCATTATCAATGCTTTGAAAATCAATGTCGGCCTTTCTTGGGTAGGTGTGATTGTCGGTGAATTTTTAGTGTCGAAGTCGGGTCTGGGTTACCTTATCGTTTACGGGGGGCAAGTTTTTAAACTGGATTTGGTCATGACAAGCGTACTCATTCTTGGGGTAGCGGCCGCCCTTATGTACCAAGGCATCGTTATCCTGGAAAAGTGGTTGGTCAAACACAGGGGATAGAATTTTGTGATCGGGGCTAACGTTAAGTTGAAACTTTTTACATAAAGGGAACAGACCTTAGGTAAATTTAAAAAAGGGGGAGGATCATTATGAAACGGTTTATGCTCTTACTTAGCGTGGCACTTTTAGGCTTTTCTTTGGTATTAAGCGGATGTGGTCAGCAGACAACTTTGACGAAGGTCAAGCTTTCCGAGGTTACTCATTCCATTTTCTATGCTCCGCAGTATGTGGCACTGAATCAAGGCTTTTTTAAAGAAGAAGGTTTAGATGTTGAGCTTATGAATGGTCAAGGCGCAGATAAGGTGATGACCGCTGTTTTGACAGATCAAGTGGATATCGGCTTCGCAGGTCCCGAAGCAAGTGTCTATGTCTATAACGAGGGAAAAGAAGACAATAGCATCGTTTTTGCCCAACTGACCAATGGGGACGGGACTTTTCTCATGGCCCGCCAACCCGATCCTAATTTTAAATGGAGTGATGTTAAAGGGAAAACCATTATCGGCGGCCGTAAAGGCGGAATGCCCGAAATCATTCTGCAATACGTTCTGCGGAAAAATGGTTTGACCCCGGGTCAAGATGTGATGATCGATACGACGATGCAATTTGCGGCAATGCCGGGGGCCTTTATTGGGGGAAAAGGGGATTATGTGATCATTTTTGAACCAACGGCTTCGGAGATGGAAAAAGAGGGCAAAGCCTATATCGTAGCTTCCTTAGGAAAGTCAAGCGGAGAAGTCCCCTATACGGCTTATTTTGCCAAGAAGAGTTATATTGCGAAAAATCCGCAGACTGTGCAAAAGTTTACCAATGCAATCTATAAAGGACAGCGCTGGGTCGATAGTCATTCTCCGGAGGAAATAGCCAAAGCGATTAAATCTCATTTCCCTGATGCTAATGATGAAACACTTATCGGTGTCGTCAAACGTTATAAGGAACAAAATTCGTGGAAGAAGGATCCTATTCTTCAGGAAAGGGATTTGTATGTTTTACAGCAGGCCTTGCAGGAGGCCGGTGAACTCAAAACCATTGCTCCCTATGATAAAATCGTAACAACAACCTTTGCCGAGGCTGCCATCCGGAATATTAAATAATATCTTATTAGCGAACGGTCCCTTGCCAAAAATTAGAAATGTTTTAGAAGGAATTTATACATAACAATAGAATATAGGAAAGGAGACCAATATATGGTAAGCCTAAGGAATCAGGTGAAGTAATGGTTATTACAGATGTCTTGTTCGAAAGCGTACTCATCTTAACCCTTGTTCTCCTCGTTGCCTATATATACGAACTCAAGAAAAAACATAATCAACTTCTTAAGGACATTCAAGCGGAAGCTGAAATCGGGGAAATTGCCTTTGATAAAACCCCCTTGGGAATGTGTATCACACGACCTGACTCAATGTATATCGATATTAATCCTTCCTACTGCAAAATTATGGGCTATACGAAGGACGAGCTTATGAAAATGATCCACAAGGACCTTATCCATCCGGAAGACTGGGAAAGCGAAATCCCCTACGTCAAGGAGTTACTGGAGGGCAGACAGGATTCTTTTGAATCAGTTAAGCGTTATATCCATAAACAAGGCCGTATCGTTTGGGCAAAAGCGATGGTTTTTCTGTTACGGGACGAAAGCAGAAATCCGAAGTTTTTTGTGATCCAGATTCAGGACATTACCCAAAGGAAAAATACGGAAGACGCATTAAGAAAAGCCAAGGTCGAAGCGGAGGCCTTAGCAAATATCGATTATCTGACCTGCTGTCTTAATCGCAGGGCTTTTATGACTCGGCTGGAGGAAGAATTAGCAAGAGCAAAACGCAATAACACGCGGATTTCTTTGATCATGGTCGATCTGGACGATTTTAAATCCATCAATGATTTTTTTGGTCATTTAGCCGGTGATAGTGTTCTGCGGCAGTTTGCGCGTTGCTTGAACGGCGGAAAACGGGCGTATGACTTTGTAAGCCGCTTTGGCGGGGAGGAGTTTATCATTTGCCTTCCTGATACGGAAATTAAGGATGCTTTTTTGATCGCTGAACGAATGCGCCAAAGCGTGGAAGAGATGGTGACCGATTATGAAGACGTACAAATCAAGATTACAGGGAGCTTTGGAGTGGCATGTTCATACCCCGGAGTCGAAGAGCCTGTCGATCATATCATTGGCAGAGCAGACAAGGCGATGTACGTCGCCAAAAATACTAAAAATAAAGTATTTCAATCTGCCTAACCTATTGAAATGTCCTATGGGAAATGATAAGATAAATAAAACCGTTGAAAAGGAAGTAAAACCGCAAGACCAACTTTTTAGAGAGTCGGGGAAGGTGAAAACCCGGCAAGTAACGGAGCGGGTAAATGGGCCTTTGAGGGCGGGGCAAACGAGCTAGCAATAGCTTAAGTAGCTTCCGACGCATAGCCAGCGTTATTGGGCTAAGGGTGTGATGGCACTCTGTACAAAGAGGATGGATATAATGAATTTTTATTATATGCATCAACTAAGGTGGTACCGCAGGTTATAACGCCTGTCCTTAAATTTGTTTTGAGGACAGGCGTTTTTGGTTATAAATAATGAATGATTAGGAGGTTGTTTAATGAAAAAAAAGTTAACAAAAATGATGTCCGTAATTTTAATGATTGCCCTGGTATTATCTGTCGCCGGGTGTGGAACAGCCCAGGACAAGTCCGGTAAAACTGCGAACTCCGCAGCTCAGAAAAAAATAGGGATTATTCAAATTGTTGAGCATCCTTCGCTGAACACGATTCGGGAATCCATTATTGAAGAATTAGCGGCTAAAGGCTATAAAGACGGTGAAAATATCACCATTGATTATCAGAATGCTCAAAACGACCAATCCAATTTAAAGACCATTGCTAAAAAGTTTGTCAACAATAAGTACGATTTGATTATTGCTATTGCTACGCCGTCTGCTCAAGCGGTTGTCAGTGAAACGAAAGATATTCCGATTATTTTCTCCGCGGCAACGGATCCGGTGGGCTCAGGTCTTGTCAAGGATATGAATAACCCCGGCGCTAATGTAACAGGGACTTCTGACCGCGTCTCGGCTGAAAAAATTATGGAACTTGCCAAACGCATTACGCCGAAAATTACAACGATCGGTGCACTTTACAATACCAGTGAAACAAATTCCGTTTCAGTTATCGAAAACCTGAATGAGTATGCGAAGAAGAACAATATGACAGTGGTTAATGCAACAGTGACGAACTCTTCCGAAGTTCAGCAAGCCGTGAATTCATTAGTCGGTAAAGTTGATGCGATTTTCTCCCCCATTGATAATACGATTGCTTCGGCAATGCCCATTGTCACTCAAACAGCGAATAAGGCAAAGATCCCGGTCTATGTCGGTGCAGACTCAATGGTGAAAGATGGCGGTTTAGCGACCTATGGCATCAACTATACGATACTGGGTAAAGAGACTGCCGACATGGCGGCCGAGGTCTTGAACGGGAAAAAGGCCGGCGATATTCCGGTGAAAACAATGTCCGAAATGGATATTTATCTGAACAAAAATACGGCTAAGGCCATAGGAATTTCTTTCCCGGAAGATGTACTCAAAGGTGCGGCACAAGTCTTTGGAGACTAAGAGGATAAAGGAAACTTAAGAAAAGGGGTTTAGACAAATGACACTCACTGCATTCCAAGGATCATTGGAACTGGGGATTATCTATGCAATCTTAGCGCTGGGAGTATTTCTCTCCTTTCGCTCGCTTAATATGCCGGATTTAACGGTGGATAGTGGTTTTACGCTTGGAGCAGCTGTTTCAATAATCACGAGTGTCAGCGGTCACCCCTTTTTAGGTCTGTTGCTTGCCTTTATCGCGGGCTGTGGCGCGGGGTGTGTCACGGCTCTCCTCCATACGAAACTGAAAATCCAGCCCCTGCTCGCGGGAATTTTAACGATGCTGGGACTCTACTCCATAAATCTTAAAGTGATGGGCGGGAAGGCCAATATTCCCCTTCTTAATAAGCCGACAGTCTATAGTTTTATCGAGGGCCTCATCCCCGGAAATTATGCTCGTCTTATCTTTGATAGTATCATCCTTCTTGTCATTCTCTTCTTGTTTTATCTCTTCTTAAAAACGCGGCTGGGCTTCGTTCTGAGAGCGACCGGTGATAATGATCAGATGGTCCGTTCACAAGGGGTGAATACAGATTTCATTATCTTGATCGGAATGGCCCTTTCCAACGGACTTGTTTCCCTCTCCGGTGCACTGATTGCCCAGGAACAATCCTTCGTTGATGTCAGCATGGGAATCGGCATGGTCGTTATCGGTTTGGCCTCGGTCATTATCGGTGAAGCCATTTTCGGGGTAAAAACGTTATTCCGCCGCTTATTGGCGGTTGTCCTGGGTTCAATTTTGTATCGGCTGATTATTGCCGTTGCCTTAGAATTGGGAATGCCGCCGACTGATCTTAAACTTGTCTCGGCTGTAATTGTAGCCATTGCCTTATCTACACCTGTCGTAAAAAGCAGTTATCCCACTTTAAAACGGAAATACCAAAGCCGCGGCTTGTCAAAAAAGAGAGTGTCGTAAAAAAACAGTGAAAGGGAGGAAGCGCTTTATGCTAAAAATCGAATCCATGAGCAAAACCTTTGCTAAGGGAAGCATCAATGAAAAACGGGCACTGCAAAACGTCAGCCTTTCACTGCGGGAAGGTGAGTTTGTGACCGTTATTGGGGGAAACGGAGCCGGAAAATCGACTCTTTTTAACGGAATTGCCGGTGTTTTCCTCATTGATGAAGGCAGGATTTTTATCGATTCTGACGATGTTACATTTGACCCCGAATATAAACGTTCTCGCTTGATCGGCCGTGTTTTTCAGGATCCCTTAAAGGGGACGGCTTTTGATATGACGATAGAGGAAAACTTGGCGATCGCCTTGGCGAAAGGTGAAGCGTTGAGCTTAAGACCGGGACTTCGCAAGAAGGATAGCCGCCTCTTGCAGGAACGGCTTGAACTTTTGGATATGGGCCTTGAAAACCGCATGAAGCAGAAAGTGGGGCTGCTCTCCGGAGGACAACGCCAAGCCTTAACCCTGCTCATGGCAGCAATAGTCAAGCCTAAACTGCTCCTCTTAGATGAGCATACCGCAGCCCTTGATCCCGGTATCGCTAAAAAGGTGATGAGTTTAACTCAAAAGATCGTGAGTGAGGAAAACCTCTGCACGCTGATGATTACCCATAATATGAAGGCTTCTCTGGAATATGGAACGAGAACGATCATGATGCACGAAGGAAGAATTATTATGGACCTTCAGGGTGAGGAACGAAAAAACATGACCATTGATAAGCTCGTTGAACAGTTTGAAAAACGAAGCGGCTCCGCCATGGATAATGATCGGATGCTTTTGGGATAAGCTTGGCGCAAGGAATGGTGAGGTAAAATACCTTCTGATAATTCAGAAGGTATTTTTTATTATGTATGGAAATTGGAGGAATTAGAGGATATAATTTGTTTATATAAATAATATTGTGTACACATAAATAAATTTAATAACGAAAGGGGATGTGCATATATCTAATTGTTTATGTGAACACATACCCAAAACCAAGCTCAAATCCAAACTAAACTTCAATTTGGAGGTGTTATTCAATGTCAGAGGGAAACCAAAATGTATCTCGGCGAAAATTTTTAACAGGAACTGCGGTTTTTGCAGTAGGTGCAGTAGCAACCGGCGTTGCAAGCGGGATTGATCCTAAAACGGCCGCGGCGGCAGCCCCATCATTGCCCTTTCCTTACCAAACCCTTGATGTTAATGTTGTAAGACAAAGGGGATATACTTATTACTTTTCCGGCGGCTGCATGTATGCTTCGGCAAAGGCACTGCTGGATACGTTAGTTGAAGCAGTCGGTGCACCTTGGGATTCTATACCTGCCGATATGTTTAAGTTCGGCAAGGGCGGAGCGTTAAACTGGGGAACCCTATGCGGAGCTTTAAACGGTTCCTTAGCGATTATCGAGATAGCAGCCGGGGATGCAGCCGCAGCAACAATTGGACCGGAACTTTTAGGCTGGTATTCTAAGTTCCCGTTCCCGAGCAGCGCTCACGAAAGCTATTGTCAATATCCTAATCAAATAACTACAGTAGCAGACTCCCCCCTCTGCCACCAGTCTGTCAGCCTTTGGTGTGATGCAGCGGGTGCAACCGTGAACAGCCCTCAAAAGAAAGATCGCTGCGCAAAGCTTGCAGGGGACACGGCAGCAAGAGCAGCAGAATTATTAAATGCTTGGAAAGCAGGGGGTTTTGCTGCCGCTTATCAGCCCGATGCGGATTTTGCCCGCTGCCTGCCGTGTCATGTCGGACCGACAAGCCGTTTCGATAATGTTCAAGGACAAATGGACTGTTTAGAATGTCATACTGACCGGGCAGGTCATAAACGTTAAGTTTGAGAAAATGGAGGTGTGAATTATGTCCATAGAAGAGAAAAATTATGATAGAAGAAATTTCTTGAAAGGTTTTGGTCTTTTCGCTGCAGGGGTTGCAGTATCAAGCGGTATCGGAAGTGTTCTTAATCCCAAAAGTGTTCAAGCTGCGGCACCGGCACTTCCTTGGCCCTATGTTTCACTTGATCCGACAGTAATTAGAAAGCGGGCCTATGAAAACTATTACGCCGGCGGTTGTATGTACGCATCGGCAAAGGCACTTATTGATACCCTTTATGAAGCAACGGGAACACCTTGGGATACCTTGCCCATTGATATGTTTAAGTATGGAAAAGGGGGGGCTTTTAACTGGGGGACGCTGTGCGGCGCCTTAAACGGCTCACTCTATGTGATGAATTTGGCAGCGGGTACATCTGTAGATCCATTAGGAAATGAATTGATCGGTTGGTATACGACAAATCCGTTTCCGAGCCGTTTGATGGATTCCTATGCCGCATTTACTCAGGTAAGGCAAACGATTTCGGATTCCCCGCTATGCCACCAATCGGTAACGAAATGGTGCGACGAAACGCATAATAAAGTGAGTTCTGATCGGAAGAAAGACCGCTGTGCTAAAGTTGCGGCAGATACAGCAGCAAAGGCGGCGGAAATTTTGAACGCTTGGAAGGCAGGAACCTTTACAAGTGTATACCAGCCGGGTGCCGAATTCGCCGGTTGTTTATCCTGCCATAATGGAGCAGCAAGCCAGCTTGATAACGAGCAGGGTCTCGCTAATTGCACAACATGCCATGAAGATGATCACAGGCCACCCATAACCAGATCAAATAGAACAAAAAGATAAAATAAAATAAAAAAGATTGACAGGTACCTCTTATGGTCGAAACAAGGTACCTGTCAATCTATCCTTCTTCTATAAATTTTGCAAGAATAAACGGGCAATATCCGCTCCGCCAATGATGGAACCTATCGAACTGCCGAGATTGGCAAAAACAACGATCAGAAGAATACGCGTTACTTTGTTGTTCCAAAATCCTTTGATACTCATAATGTCTTCAGATAGAGATTCAAAGTCACCCACATTGGGTCTGCGAAAATAGGCTTGAACAAGTCCGGCAAACCAACCTGCCGCTATAAGCGGATGTAAAGCAGATATCGGAGCGGCAACGAAGGCGGTCAGAATAGCCAAAGGATGACCTAAAGCAAGTGTGGTGCCTATGGCACATAGAGTTCCCGTCCATAGCACCCAGCTTAAGCTTTGCTGGATTCCGGCGGAAGGATTAATAGTGAAAGTATAGGCGATCAGCGCGAGGATGAGAACGGGAATAGACCAACCGATGATCGGTGCAATCTTCGATTTCGGGGGCAGCTCAGTTAAACGGGCTAGATCATGCTCCTTCGAAAGTTCTTCTTTAATACCGGGGACATGAGCAGCCCCTAATACGGCAACAATCTTTTCCCCGGGAGCTTCCTTTATTTTTTGGGCTAAATACTCATTGCGCTCATCAATTAAAGGAGCTTTTAATTTAGGAAAGTTGGCTGCGAAATCTTGAAGCATGGCGTTTAACATGTCTTGGGATTTCATTTTTTCCAGTTCTTCATCGGAAATGCTTTCATCATCAAAAATACTGATGATGATTTCCATAAGAAGCTTTGTTTTACCCCAGAACCCGATGTTGTGCCAAATCCTTGAGAACGTAATTTGAATATCGCGATCGGCAAGGACGAGATTTGCTCCGATTTCTTGAGCGGATTCAATGCCTTGGATCATTTCCTGACCGGCATTGGTTCCCAGGTGTTTAGCTATACGTTTTTGAAAAGAGGAAAGGGCAAGATTGATTAAAAGCAATGTCGCTTTTTTATCTTTAATAACCTTAAAAATATCGGTTTCCTTCCACTTATTTCCGTCCATAAGCGTTTGATATCTGGGTTCATCAAGCTCAATACAAACAGAGTCGGGTCTTTCGGCATCGATCACTTCTTTGACCTGCTCCGCACTTTGTTTGGAGACGTGTGCCGTTCCAATCAGGATAATCTCTTTATCTTCTAAATAAACACGGGTCAGGTTTGCGGTTTCTTGAGACATAGTTGACCTTCCTTTATATCTTCTTCATCTTTTTTATCCATAACAGTATTTAAGTATGAAGCACCGAATCCATGCATCAATTCAAGGATCGGCAGAATCTTTTTACCGACATCTGTTAAACCGTATTCGACCCGCGGGGGTACAACCGGATATACCTTTCGAAAGATGAGTTTATCATCTTCTAATCCTCTTAATTGCTGGGTCAGCATTTTTTGGGTGACTTGAGGCAGTAGCTTTTTGATATCACTAAAACGGAGCGTGTTAAAGCTTAAATACCATAAGATAAGAATTTTCCATTTTCCGGCCAGCAGTTCCTGGACTAAAATCATTGGACATTTATAGTACTGTAGACATTGTTCTTTCATGGGGCACTTATTATGGCTTTCCGATGCTGCTAAGGATTTGCACATTGTTCAAATCTCATCTCCTGAGTGTTATTAAGTACAAAAAGATAACTTTTAAATCAATATAAAAAAGTATAACATATACAAGAGCATGAAATCTACAATTTAAATACTAAGTATCTTTTGGACTACTAAGTATCCCTATAGGCATAATAGTGCTAATAGGTAATAAAGGGTCAATTGAATACTGAGTTACTTTTGAGTAACTAATGAACTTTATAGTAACTACTTGATATATTTAGTTGCTCTATAATATAATAGGTGATATATTAGCAGAATAAGCAGCAAATTGATAAAAAGTATTGAAAAATAGAGAATGATAAAGAAAGAGCGGGGTAGATATGAGAACACTTAAAGTTCCGGAAGCGACAATCACACGACTTTCCGTGTATTCGCGTTATCTTTCGAAACTGAAAAAACAGGGGAAAATTACGATATCTTCTACAGATATTGCGGTAGGGGCCGGCGTAAATCCGGCTCAAGTAAGAAAAGACCTCTCCTTCTTCGGAGAATTTGGGACACGGGGCGTAGGCTATGATGTAGACCAATTAAATTGGGATATTTTAAAGATCCTATCCTTGGATGAAGAATGGACGGTTGCCTTGGTAGGGTTTGGCCATTTGGGACAAGCTGTAACTATGCATCGCGTTTTCAAAGAACGGGGCTTTAACTTTACCAGTATCTTTGATAATGACCCGAATAAGATCGGGACAATGGTCGAGGGTGTTGAAATTCTACCGTCGGAAAGGATCGAAGAAGTCATCTCAAAAAATAAGAACCGCATTGGTATTATTACAGTGCCGGCGGATGCGGCGCAAGGAGCAGCGGATGCTTTGGTGAAAGGCGGCGTTCAGGCGATCTTGAACTTCGCGCCGATTCACTTGACAGTGCCTCAAGAAATTGAACTGCGTGAAGTCGACCTAGCGGTCAATCTTGAAGTCCTGACATTTCACTTGGATATACAGAGACAAGGATATTCGCGGCCACTGAGCTTTATCCGATGACTAACTGCCACTAAGACTCCCACTTCCTAAGAAGGAGATAAGTGGCGCTAAGTCCCTGGATAAGTCAACTAAACTACAGAAACAAGTGCGATAGTTCCACCGGAACTATCGGGAGTCAAAACTCCACCTGAAGTAAGTTTCCTTTATATAGTAGCGATCAATAAAGTAAATCAAATAAAGCAAATTAAAACACAAGAGGGACTGTTGCAAAACAGCCCCGTTTTTGTATGCCCATAATTATGGGTTATTGCAAAAGACCCGAAACTACATGACCACCGTTAGCTTTGATCGTTATTTTTGTATTGCCTGAACTTATCCGCTATTTCTTGATGACTCATAAAGAAGTCATTGAGTATCTTTATATTTTCTAATGTATGGGTATTGATGTTGTGTTCGATCAATTCCGTTTGGACCAAGATATTATCGCACTCCAGAAATTTCAGGAAGTCCTCGATTATCCGGTGACGTCCCAAGAGAAATTCGCCTAACTCCTTACCGCTTTCAGTCAGTAGCACAATGCCGTACTTCTCATAGTTTAGAAACCCTAATTCTCCAAGTTTCTGTACCATCTTTGAGGCGGATGAAGCCTTGACATTCAATAGCTCGGCAAGCTTATTCATGCGGAGATAGCTGTCCTGCAAGCTATTTCTATAGATCATCTCCAGATAATCCTCCATAGCCGAAGTCAGTAGGCTCCTATTTTGTTCCAGGAGCTGGTATCCCCGGACTGTGTAAAATTCTTTTTCGTCCATGATCATCACGCCCTTAAATCAATCCCTGATTCAATTATATTCGTAACACTCTGTTTTATTTTACATATCTTAGGGTAGAGAAAAAGTTTTGCACCCGACTTAAAGTGAATAGAACATATTTGTTTGGAGGAGGTACTTAGAGTATGGAAGAGAAATTTATGCCGCTCAATTTTTTACCGTTAGGGATGAAGGGTAAGGTAAAAGTACTTACTGCCGACGGAACCATTCGGAGAAGACTTCTTGATTTAGGCCTGGTTTCCGATACTGAAGTGGAAGCTCTGCAAAAAAGCCCTTCCGGTGATCCTATCGCCTACCATATTCGCGGTGCCGTTATCGCCCTTCGTTCAGAAGAAGCCTCCAAAATTATGATAGAAACCATTTAGATTGAAACCGTTTAAAGGAGGGCTTTATCAAAGATGGGACTTACAAGCCAATCTTCTGGAAGCAGCGTCTTGCAAAGCGAGCTGAAAATTATCCGCAGCACCTCTGATGAAAAGGTCATTGCTCTTGCCGGAAATCCCAATGTGGGGAAAAGTACAGTGTTCAATAGTTTAACCGGCCTTAACCAACACACAGGCAACTGGCCGGGTAAAACAGTAGCGAACGCTCAAGGACAATACAAACATAAAGATAGAAACTTTAAGCTGGTAGACATACCCGGTACTTACTCACTCATGGCAAACTCAGTTGAAGAAGAAGTTGCCCGGGATTTCATCTGCTTTGGAAATCCCGATGCGACAGTCATCGTTACCGATGCCACGTGTATGGAACGAAATCTAAATTTGGTCCTGCAGACCTTGGAGATTACTGCTAATGTTGTTGTTTGTGTTAATCTTTTGGATGAAGCTAAGCGCAAGAAGATCAACATCAACTTAAACGAGCTTTCTGAGCAGCTTGGCATACCCGTTATCGGGACCAGTGCAAGAAGCGGAGAAGGTTTAAGCGAACTGATGGATGCCGTATATGACCTTACAAGTAAAGGGGAAACGACAGCGACAGTTCCTTTAAGAATCAATTATACTGATCCGATTGAGCAGGCGATTGCTTTGGTCGAACCGAGTGTAAAGGAGATTCTAGGCAATTCGCATAATAGTCGGTGGGTCACTATAAAACTCCTTGACGGAGACAAAACGTTGCTGCAAGCCCTTCACGGATACCTTGGATATGACTTAACGGAAAAAGTCACCATCGCCAAGAAAATCAAGGAAGCCCAAAATATCCTCAGCGAAGCGAATATTGATGATAATCAATTCAGGGATACAATTGTTACCGATATTGTAGGCACGGCAGCCAAAATCTATAGTTCGGCGGTTACTTTTGAAAACGTTAAATATAATCAAACCGACCGGAAAATTGACAGCATCTTAACCTCTAAAACTTTTGGAATACCGGTGATGATCGGCCTTTTAGCTGTAATTTTTTGGTTGACCATTACGGGAGCCAATTACCCTTCACAAGTGATTTCTACTTTCCTATTTTGGATTGAGGACCATTTAACCGAATTTTTTATTTGGGCAGGCACTCCCCCGTGGGTTCACGGAGTATTGGTGATGGGTATCTACAGAACTCTGGCCTGGGTTGTATCGGTTATGCTGCCTCCAATGGCTATATTCTTCCCCTTATTCACCCTGCTGGAGGATTCAGGCTATCTGCCCCGAATCGCCTTTAACCTGGATAATTATTTTAAAAAAGCATGTGCCCATGGCAAACAGGCCTTAACCATGTGTATGGGTTTCGGTTGTAATGCTGCGGGTATCATCGGCTGCAGAATCATTGATTCTCCAAGAGAACGACTCATTGCGACCATCACGAATAACTTTGTACCCTGTAACGGTCGGTTTCCGACTTTAATTGCCATTATTACCATGTTCTTTGCGGGAACTGTTGCCGGCCCTTTTCAATCGATCCTCTCAACCTTGCTCTTAACGGGGGTTGTCGTTCTGGGGGTTGTTATGACCTTGCTCATATCTAAAATGCTTTCCATAACGATATTGAAAGGACTTCCTTCTTCGTTCACGCTTGAGCTTCCTCCCTACAGAAAACCGCAAATAGGCAGGGTTATCGTCCGTTCAGTATTTGACAGAACGCTATTCGTATTAGGCCGTGCTGTTTCCGTAGCTGCACCGGCAGGCCTGATCATATGGGTTTTAGCCAACATACACCTGGATGATCTGAGCCTCCTGTCGCATGCCGCTAATTTTCTTAATCCCTTTGCCCATTTAATCGGCTTAGACGGTTTCATCCTGATGGCTTTCATTCTTGGCTTTCCGGCGAACGAAATTGTTGTTCCGATCATTATCATGAGTTATATGGCAACAGGGAATATCCTGGAGTTGGATAGCCTGGATCAACTAAGGCTGCTCTTAGTTTCTCACGGCTGGACTTGGCTGACGGCGGTCTGTGTCATGCTCTTTTCCCTCATGCATTGGCCTTGTGGAACCACATGCTGGACAATAAAGAAGGAAACACAGAGCTGGAAATGGACTTTGGTTTCCTTCCTTATACCGACAATTACCGGAGTGGTTATCTGCTTTGTCGTTGCCAATACAGTACGGCTGCTGGGTTTGGCATAGTGAGCAAATTCAAATTACTCCATTCCTTTTAAGACAATACCAAATGTTAATTACCAGTGCGACACTTGTTACTAAAATTATTCCTAAAATCAAAGGAATAGTGATTGGGGTAGAACGCCTTTTAATGACGTAAAGAATAATACCATCATTTAACGCAATAACGAGGACACCTCTGATTATTAGCTCTGTAAAAATACTCATTAATATCAAACATCCTTTTTGGTAAATTACTTTTACTGCGTACTCAATATTTTAGCCATGTTAAGCGACTTCTAAGCCAAAACCGCCATACACGAAAGCACGGGGCTGCTGCAAAGCAGCCTTTTGCTTATTTCCTTTTTCTAGACAATATTTACTCTAATCTGCTATTCTAGAATACATGGAGAAAGATGAAGCAAAGGAGACTAAACTGTGAGTAAATATTGGAGTAAACTTGCTGCCGGTGTTGAGCCTTATGTACCGGGCGAACAGCCAAAAGATAAAAAGTACATCAAACTGAATACGAATGAAAATCCCTATCCTCCCTCAGCTAGAGTTCTTGAAGCGATTCGTGCTGCAGCCAATGAGAGTCTGAAGCTCTATCCCGATCCCAATGGCGAGGAATTAAAGAATACCCTAGCCGCTTATTATGGATTAAAGAAGGAGCAGATTTTTGTAGGGAATGGATCTGATGAAGTATTAGCCTTTTCGTTTATGGCCTTCTTCGATCCCGAACAGCCTATATTGTTTCCGGACATAACCTACAGTTTTTATCCTGTGTATGCTCGCTTATTTCAGATCGGCTATGAGCTCATTCCCCTGAACGAGGATTTTACACTTCCTGTGGAGCGGTTCCTTAAGCCCAACGGCGGAATTATCTTTCCGAATCCCAATGCCCCGACAGGCGAATATGTATCGCTTGAGGCCATTGAGAATATCCTGCGTCATAATCAGGAAAAGGTTGTGATCATCGATGAGGCCTATATTGATTTCGGGGGCGAGTCCGCTCAGCGCTTGGTGGATAAATACCCCAACCTGCTGGTTGTGCAGACCTTTTCCAAATCACGTTCGCTGGCAGGCTTGCGGGTTGGCTTTGCCCTTGGACATTGCGATTTGATTCAAGGCTTAGAAAGAATCAAGAATTCAATCAATTCCTATACCTTAGATCGCTTAGCTCTTGCCGGAGCGGTTGAGGCGGTTAAGGATGAAGCGTATTTTCAGACGACACGCCGCCGAATCATAGAGACTCGCGACAGAGTCATCGCTGAATTGCAAAAAATAGGCTTTAAGACAGGTCCTTCGCAGACGAATTTTATATTTATCACACACCCCCAGATTAAGGCGGAAGAACTGTTCGAGAAATTAAAAAATGAGGCGATCCTTGTTCGCTATTTTAAACAGCCGAAAATTGACAATTACCTGCGAGTCAGTATTGGCAGTGATCCGGAAATGGATCGCTTCTTAGAAGTACTTCGCAAGATTATCGGGTAAGAAGAAAGGTGACAGTGGTGCAAGAACGTCATTACATTAAATATTTAGCTCCGGCTTGGTTTGCGGTAATTATGGGGACAGGCGGGCTTGCCAATATCTTATATCTTTGGCGCGACTCCTTTTCCTTAGGTTACTTCTTAGGAATAGCCATCGCAGCTCTTGCCGATATTCTCTATTTTATCGTTTTAGTTCCTTGGATTCTCCGTTGGCTTTTTTACTATGAGTATGCTCGCCGCGATTTACAGCACCCACTGATCGGGAACTTCTTTGTGACGATGGCCATCGGAACTGCGATCTTGGGAACCAATATTTATCTGATCTGGAGTCCGCACTTGGGAGAAGTTTTAACCTTTAAGCTCATTTTTCCGCTATGGATAATCGCGGTTATCGTCGTGACTTTTTTTACGTTTTATATGACGTTTAGAATGATAAAGGCCCAAGAGACACCTGATCCGGAAATGATCAACTTCTCTTGGATTATGGCTCCGATTGCGAATATGGCCGTTTCCCTAATCGGCAATCCGGTGCTCACGCTTACGATCAAGCTCCATCCGGAATGGAGTTTATCCGTTCTTATCACAAATACGGTTTTATTCGGAATTGGTTTTTTCCTGTTTATTTTTATTAGCTCAATCGTTTTTGTACGCTTAGCTTTGCATCAACTGCCTTCCGCAGCAGCGACGCCGTCCTTCGGGATATTTCTAGGTGCGGTAGGGTTGGCAGCCAACGCGATGATTGATGCTTCAAAAAATGCTCAAACGATGGGACTTTTGGCCTCAACCCAACTTACAAATTTGATAGCGGTTGCGATTTGGGGCTTCGGTGTCTGGATTTTCGGAATCATAATTTTGATCTGTATCTACCAAATCCGCAGGGGCGGGATTCCGTTCAGCATGGGATGGTGGGCATTTATCTTCCCATTGGCTGCATATACGCTCGCTGGCCAAAAGATCACCGCCTGTTTTGGAAGCTCACTGACTGCAGGCTATACCCTGTTTCTAACGGTGATCTTATTTATGCTTTGGCTCTATACCTTTGCGCGGACCATGAGAGGTGCGATAAACGGCACGCTTTTTACGGGAACTCCGATCGTCCATCTCAAGGTTTGCAACCCTTCAACGCGGCAAGTCAAGATGCCATAAGGAGTCGAATATGAAACAAGCCATTCGATACTCAATATACAGCCCCTGCGGCAATGATACAGCATTAGTCCAAGGCATGAATTTCAGTCAGACATTGATGAAAAGAATAAATGATACGATTATGAAAAGACATGCGAACGTTGAACAGGTAGGCTTTATCGATACTGAAGGATCTCCGAAGCTGATCATGGCAGGGGGCGAATTTTGCGGGAATGCAACACGATGTGCGGCTTATGCTTACCTTAACGGTAAAATCGGTGAAATAAAAATCAAGGTATCGGGAGCAAAGGGCGTATTAAGAGCCGGTGTAGATCAAGCGGGCAATGTATGGTCGCAAATCCCTGTTTATGCAGCGAACGATGCTGTTACAGCTCTCCAACCCGGAATTACTAAGGTCAAGATGGAGGGAATAACCCATATCCTTGTGGAAGCGGAAAGGGCTAAGCCATATTTAGAAGACAAAAATAAGCTTAAAGAATCGGCAATGAAAATCATCAAGCAAGCTTCGGTTAACGAAGCGGAAGCCGTTGGCGTCATCTTTATCGAAAAGATGGATCAAAGACTGAAAATCAATCCGGTCGTCTGGGTAAGATCCATTGATACGCTGTTTTATGAAACCGCATGCGGAAGCGGTACGGTTGCTATCGGTATATTAGAGAGTTTAAAACAAGGCTCGCAACAAGGCTCAAAACGAAGCCTAAATCAAAGATTGGAAGTTTTACAGCCGTCAGGGCAGGTCATCTCTACGGCTGTTTCCTTGAAAAACGGATTAGTCGTCGATTCAATCATATCAGGGAAGGTTCATACCGATGGAGTTCTAAGAGCAATCGAAGCAGAAAATGTGAAAGAGAAAGTAAGGGCCTGATTAACAAGTTAACAAGAATCCGAGAAAATGACAGCAAATAAAAGTATGCGGAGACATGTCTCTAAAAACCTTTAATAATTGACTTATTTATCACTTTACCTCTTTAGTATGTTAAAGTAAAATAGGAACATACAATATTAAAGGATAGGAGATATTCTATGAAAAAGATCGTAAGTGCGCTTCTTCTTGTAGTCATGAGTGGGTTATTGTTAACGGGTTGCGGAAATACCGGTACTCAAGATGCGGGGAAGAAAGCTGAGACAAAAACACCTCAGAAAATTGTGATTGGTTTGGATGATACCTTCGCACCCATGGGTTTCCGCGATGAAAATAACAATCTTGTCGGTTTTGATGTTGAAATGGCCAAAGAGGCGGCCTCACGCTTGAATATGGAAATCGAATTCAGACCGATTGATTGGAATAGTAAGGAAGTCGAATTAAACAGCAAGAAAGTCGATGTCCTTTGGAATGGTTTAACGATTACCGAAGATCGAAAGAAAAACATCGCCTTCACTAAGCCTTACATGGCCAACCAACAAATCATTGTTGTGCCGGCAAACTCGACCATTAAGACGAAAGCAGATCTCGCGGGTAAGGTTGTCGGAACACAGGACGGAAGTACAAGTGTTGATGCCATCAATAATGAACCCCAGGTTAAAAAGTCGTTCAAGGAACTCAAACTGTATGGTGATTTTTCACAGGCATTGATGGATTTAAAAACTAGCCGCCTCGATGCGGTCGTTATCGATGAAATCGTCGGACGCTATTACACCGCTAAAAAGCCCGGGGAATATACCATTTTAACGGATACCTTCGGAACTGAAGATTATGGCGTAGGGTTCCGGAAGGATGATACCGAACTCCTGAACAAAGTCGATAAAGTGCTTGATGATATGAAAGCAGATGGTACCGCTGCTAAAATTTCCGAGAAATGGTTCGGGAAAAATATTGTTAAATAAAGTATTATAAAGTATCATAAAGAAAGTCAATAAGACCGGCCGATGGTTACACCATTGGCCTTTTCTAAGTTTTTAAATATTTTGATCAGGAAGGTTTGGGGGCAACAATGGAGTATCTATCATCGATAATTGGGCCTATGCTTGAGGGCACAACAGTTACATTACAAATGTTCTTTGCAACAATCATACTTTCTTTGCCCTTGGGTTTGTTCATTGCCATAGGGCGAATTTCCCGTTTTAGGCCGTTAAAATCCTTTCTTGGATTTTATATATGGCTATTGCGGGGAACTCCGCTGATGCTGCAGCTCTTATTCGTCTATTATGCCTTGCCGTTCGTGCCGGGAATCAGCATTACCCTCACAGACTTTCAGGCTGCGCTTGTGGCTTTTGTCTTAAACTATGCGGCCTACTTTGCGGAGATCTTTCGCGCGGGTATTCAGTCGATTGATCGGGGACAATTCGAAGCGGCGAAAGTACTGGGAATGACCTATAGTCAAACGATGCGCCGGATTGTTTTGCCGCAGGTGATCCGGAATGTCTTGCCACCGGTGAGCAATGAAACGATTACGCTTGTCAAAGATACCTCCTTAATCTATGTTTTGGCGATGAATGATTTGATGCGGACAGCACAATCCTTTGTTAAGCGGGATTTTAACATGATGCCGTTTATTGTAGCCGCTGTTTTCTATCTGGCGATGACATTTGTTCTGACTAAAGTTTTCCATAGACTTGAAAAACGCTACGGTGCTTATGCGGAGTAGGGGAAGGTGAATACCATGGAAAATAAAGAAATGATGATTCGAGCTATAAATCTTCATAAACATTTCAAGCAGTTTGAAGCCCTTAAAGGCGTTTCCCTTGAGGTGGCCAAAGGCGAAGTTGTGGCAATTATCGGTCCTTCAGGTTCCGGCAAGAGTACTTTTCTGCGCTGCTTAAACCGCCTGGAGACGATCGATGAGGGTTTGATTGAAATTGAAGGGGAAGAATTGGTTTCAACAGATTATCAGGGTAAAGTCCAGTATGTCAATGAAAATGATGCACGCTTGATATGCCAGAAGATGGGAATGGTATTTCAGCAATTCAATCTTTTTCCGCATTTAACGGTCCTGCAAAATGTAATGGAAGCGCCTATCACGGTCAAAGGGGTTAAAGCTCAGGAGATTTTACCCGTAGCGCAGGAACTGTTAAGAAAAGTCGGCCTTGAGGATAAAATGGCCACTTATCCCTCGCGCTTATCCGGCGGTCAGAAGCAGCGCGTGGCTATTGCCCGGGCGTTAGCCATGAAGCCGGATATTATGCTGTTCGATGAGCCGACATCGGCTTTAGATCCGGAGTTAACCGGTGAGGTCTTAAGGTCCATGCGGCAATTGGCTGAGGAGCATATGACGATGATTGTTGTGACCCATGAAATGGGCTTTGCGCGGGAAGTCGCCAACCGCGTTATTTTCATGGACAAAGGGGAGATTATTGAAGAAGGAACGCCGCAGGAAATCTTCGAGAATCCATCCCAATCCAGAACACAGTCTTTTTTAAGCGTAGTTGCGGAGTAAAGCGGAGTTGCTAAGCAATAAATACGAACAATAACTTTTTGTTATAAAATAATGTTCGAAAAAGGGTTGACCCCTTGGAAGCCGTATTGTAATATAAATACGTTCTTACAGATTATCCGTATTTTTCAATCTAGTTCATATAATCGCAGAAATAAGGTCTGCAAGTTTCTACCGGGCTGCCGTAAATGGCCCGACTATGAGCGGAAGTGTACCTAGGGTTGGCGACAGATACAGTTAATCCAAGTGGTACAGATTCAGAGTTAAGCACACTGAATTACACCGAAGGGATAAAAACCCAGGCGGGTAGGTTTCTCTCACATTAAAGAGGAGAAATCTGCCCGTTTTTTTATTTCATTTTACTAAAAGAATGGGGAGGAAAATTTTAAAATGTCTATCGGAATGAGTAAACATCCTGTGGATAAGGTGCTGCCGGCTGGGAAACTATTTCTCTACGGGTTGCAGCATGTTCTGGCAATGTATGCCGGGGCTGTAGCCGTTCCTTTAATTATTGCGGCGGCGGCAGGCCTTACGAAAGAACAAACGGCTTTTCTGATCAATGCGGACTTATTTACATGCGGTATTGCGACTCTTCTTCAAACATTGGGAATTTGGAAGTTGGGAATTCGGCTTCCTGTGATCCAAGGGGTAACCTTTGCGGCAGTAACCCCTATGGTTATGATGGCCAAATCAGGTGGGATGACCGTTATTTTTGGTTCAGTCATCATCGCGGGTTTAGTCACATTTTTGATTGCTCCGTTTTTCGGGAAAATGGTTCGCTTTTTCCCGCCTGTAGTTACAGGAAGTGTTATTACCATTATCGGTGTTTCTCTTTTGCAGGTCGGTGTAAACTGGGCAGCCGGCGGAGTAGGCAACCCCAATTACGGTTCACCCATCTTTTTGGTGGTTTCGGGGATTGTCTTATTAGCGATCCTTTTGATCAATAAATATTTTAAAGGTTTTATTGCCAATATTGCGGTTTTGCTGGGTTTGGTCGTGGGGATGATTATTGCTATGCCCCTTGGACTTGTCGATTTTTCGGGAGTGGGGACAGCCGCTTGGTTCGGCATTGATACCCCCTTCTATTTTGGAATGCCCAAATTTGATGCCGGCGCTATCATTTCGATGATTTTGGTGATGCTTGTTGTTATGGTTGAATCAACCGGTGATTTCTTAGCGATTGGCGAAATGGTCGACAAAAAGATCGGCGAAGAAGATTTAACACGAGGACTTCGGGCCGACGGTTTAGCAACAATGCTGGGCGGTGTTTTCAATGCGTTTCCCTATACGGCCTTTGCCCAAAACGTCGGACTTGTCGCTCTGACCGGAGTTAAAAGCCGTTTCGTTGTTGCGACTTCGGGAATTATTTTAGTCACGATGGGACTTTTCCCTAAATTAGCAACGATTATTGCCTCTCTTCCAAACGCTGTTCTCGGAGGTGCAGGAATTGCGATGTTTGGAATTGTGGCAGCCAATGGGATCAAGACCTTATCGAAAGTCGATTTTGAAAAGAATCCTCATAACCTGTTCATCGTTGCGATTAGCATCGGTATTGGTCTTATTCCGTTAGTGGCTCCGGACTTTTTCAAATTGTTCCCTGACTGGAGCCAAACCATCGTTCATAGCGGGATTACCCTGGGATCGGTAGTTGCCATTGTTTTGAATGTTTTCTTTAACGGATCAGGAGAAAAAGTCACGCAATAATTAAAAAGATTGTTGTCGGAGACTGGTCAATAATGAAGTTTTTTGGCATACTAGAATGGGTTAAGCTTAAATTAGAATTAAACGGAGGTTTAAGGCATTGGACAAGTTAGGTATTCCTAACGAAGCATCTGCCTCCGGAAACCTTTGGGAAATGGTACGGAGAGCCCGAGTGACAACGTTCATTGGAGCGGGTGGCAAAACGACGTGCCTGAACAGTTTGGCGCAAGAAATTGCCCAAATAGGGGAACCCGTAATAGCCACAACGACAACAAAAGTATATCCGTCAGCTTTTCCCTCGCTTTGTAAAAATGCGGGGGAATTCCCGTTTTTAGAAAAAGGTTTCCCCTGTTTTTGGTATGCGGATATCGAGGAAGAGAGCGGTAAATGGCGGGGAATCCCTGTAGAAATGCTTGAGCGGGTGATACAGGAGGAAGGCCGCAGGTTCTTCTGGGTTATTGAAGGTGACGGTGCCCGGGAGCACCGACTGAAATGCTGGGCGTCTCATGAACCTCAAATACCCGGTGCCACAGAATCTGCGGTGCTTGTGATCGACGGACATTTATGGGGCAAGACGCTTCAAGAGGACGAAATTCATCGCCCTGAGCTTTGTCCTCAATTGGCCGGACAGATTTGGGGTTCGGAATTAGCCTGGGAATACATTCTGAGTTCCCCAGTTTTCAGGAGGGAGTATCGGGAGATATCCTGGGTTGTTCTTTTTAATGTATGGAAGGACTTGGCCAGCGATTCATCACAAGACATTTTGGATTCTGCGCTCCATCAGCTGCAGCATACAGCTTTGCGGAGCATTACCAAAGACTCCTTTCAACGCCCTCATCATTTAAGGATAGCATCAGGTGATGCAAAGGAGGGAAGACTGCAATGGTTCGATTTGTGGTGATGGCTTCAGGTCAGGCCACCCGGATGGGGCAGGATAAACTGAGCTTGCCCTGGAAGAACACAACGGTTTTGGCTTATGTCTTAAATACGATTCGTGAGTCTCTTGAACTGTTGGACCCCCCATTTTTTGAAGTCCCTGCCGAAATTTGGGTGGTGGCTCGCAAGACAAGCCAGGTTTATATGAAGGGTTTAAATGAGTTTGGGGAAGGCGTATTTAAGCAAGTATGGATCAATCAGCCCACGATACGGCCGCTTTCTGATACAATACGTCTGGGACTTACAGATCTTCCCCAAGAAAGTGCAGGGATATGTTTCGTTCCTGCCGATCAAGTAGGCCTAGAACCTCGATTATTGGCCGATTTGATCCGCTGTTTTTTAGAGAAGCGGCCGGATTTTCTTATTCCAAGTACAGAAGGCTGCGCAGGGGTCAAAGGTAAGGGGAAAACCGGCTCCCCCGTCTTTTTCCACCGCCGTTATATAGAGGATTTGCGCTCATTGCAAGGGGAGCAAGGGGGAAGAGCAGTCCTGAAGCAATACCCTGAGCGATGGTTGACGTATCCTGTCCCCGAAACATTTATGGAGGATATCGATACACCTGAAGATTATCGGCGTTTAGCCGCATTAACAAAATGAATTGAAATCCATCAAAGGAGAGATTTTGGTGTTCACAATACGTGAATTAGTGCAACCGGAAACCCTTGAAGAAGCCTATTCGACGCTGATCAGCCGCAACCCGAACACGGTGCTGGGCGGTTGTGCATTCTTAAAGATGGGCTCGAAGCGGATTGGGACAGCGATTGATTTATCAAGTCCTAAGTTAGGCCTTAAAGGAATTCGCGAGGAGGCGGATCGCTTTGAAATCGGAGCGATGACGACCTTGCGGGAAATTGAAACGTATCCGGCATTTCAAGAGTTTTATCAAGGTATCCTTCCTCAAGCCGTTCGGGACATTATTGGAGTGCAGTTTAGAAACAGCGTAACGGTCGGGGCTTCTGTCTTTTCCAGATATGGCTTTTCAGATCTGATTACAGCTTTGCTGGCGCTTAATGCGGAAGTGGAATTATTCCACGGGGGCAGAATGAGTTTGCAGGCGTTTTTAGATAAACCTTATGAAAAAGATATTTTAGTGAAGGTTAGGCTGCAAAAGAATGAGCGGAAAGCATCCTATCAAAGTTTAAGAAACTCGGTGAGTGATTATGCCATTCTGAATGTCGCCGTTTCTGAGCTTCAGGGTCAATGGCGGATCGTCGTCGGCGCAAGACCCCAGCGGGCAAAGCTTGCCGAAAGAGCCTCACAGAAACTCTCTGAACTTGCCGGCGAAAACGGAGCTCTGCGGAATAATGATGAAAATGCTTTAAAACAGTTAGAGGATATTGCCAAAATTGCGGCTGAGGAATTGGCCTTTGGTACAAATATGCGGGGAAGTGCTGAATATCGACAAGCCGTTTGTCCGGTATTGGTTAAAAGAGCCCTTATGGAGGTCCTGAAATGAAGATCGAATTTACGATAAACGGCAAAAAAGCAGCCTGGGACGTTGCTCCCGATGATCTATTAGCAGATACTCTGCGGGCGCATGGCTTTTTAAGCGTCAAAAAAGCGTGCAATACAAGCTGCTGCGGCTTGTGTACGGTTTGGGTCGATGGCCAGCCCACGCTTTCCTGCACTATGCTTTCGGCGCGGGCAAACGGGAAAACAATTACAACCTTGGAAGGCGTGCAAATGGAAGCAGAAGAGTTTGCTAAAATCCTGACCTCTGAAGGAGCAGAACAGTGCGGTTTCTGCAGCCCCGGTTTTGTCATGAATGTCCTGGCCATGAAGAAGGAACTTAAGAATCCTACAGATGAAGAAATCATCCATTACCTGACAGGGAACCTTTGCCGCTGTACAGGCTATATGGGACAACTGCGGGCGGTCAAGACCTATCTGGGGGTGAATTCGGCACAATGAGCAAAAAAGTAATCGGTCAAAAAAAGCCAAAAATAGACGGTATGGCGTTAGCAACGGGAAAACCGGCCTATACCGATGATATTGCTAATCCCAATGCCCTGGTTGTCAAGCTGCTGCGCAGTCCGCATGCCTTCGCGCGGATTAAATCGATCGATACATCCCGTGCGGAAAAGCTCGATGGCGTTGAGGCTTTTTTTACCTATAAAGATGTACCCCAAACACGCTTTACTTTAGCCGGTCAATCCAATCCGGAAGTATCTCCGTATGATCGCCTGATTTTGGATGAGCTGGTCCGCTATGTCGGGGATGAAGTTGCGATTGTTGCCGCAACCGATGAAAAAACAGCCCTCAAAGCTCTGAAGCTGATCAAAGTCGCGTATGAAGTGCTTGATCCGGTCCTTGATTTTGAGCAGGCGGCAGACAATCCAACCGTGGTTCATCCGGAAGATAATGTTCATTTAAACTTTGAGATCGGTATGGAGAAGTCGAAAAATATCGTGGCGACCGATATTCAGGTTGTCGGCGACATCGACAAGGAATTGAGCAAGTGTGATGTCGTAACCGAAGGTGTATATTATCCGCAGGCGCAAGCCCATGCCATGATGGAAACCTATCGGGCGTATACGTATATGGACCCGTTTGGACAGATCGTAGTGGTCAGCTCGACCCAGGTTCCTTTCCATCTCCGTCGCCATGTAGCGCGTGCGCTGGAACTGCCGATGAGCAAAGTCCGCGTGATTAAACCGAGAATCGGGGGAGGTTTCGGCGGCAAACAAACGGTCTCAGGCGACCTCTTTGCTGCTTTTGTAACCTATAAAACCGGTAAGCCGGCGAAGATCATCTATGATCGCCAGGAAACCTTTACTTGTACGACAAGCCGGCACGCGATGCGCTTAAAGGTGCGTATCGGAGCGGATCAGGAAGGCTTTATCCGGGTTATCGATCTTGATGTTTTATCTGATACCGGGGCTTATGGCGAACATGCGTCCACCGTTTTAGGCTGTGTCGGCCATTATACGCTGCCGCTCTACAGCAAGATGCGGGCGATCCGGTTTGTCGGTCACGCTGTTTATACGAATAAGATGCCGGCAGGTGCCTTCCGTGGTTACGGGGCGACCCAAGGGACGTTTGCGCTTGAATCGACAATCAACAAGCTGGCCCACGAATTGGGTATGGACCCGACCGAGCTGCGCCTTAAAAATATTATCCGGGAAGGGGAGACAGCCCTTCACTGGGAAGATGGGACTCGCTTAGGAAGTACGGCTCTTGACCGCTGCATCCGCAAAGGCAAAGAAATGATCGGCTGGGAGGAAAAAGGTCTTCGCCGCCGGGTTGGCCCGCATAAGGTCCGCGGTCTGGGCATGGCGGTCACGATGCAAGGCTCGGGAATCGCTTACATTGATACGGCTTCGGCCGAGATTCGCTTAAATGATATGGGTGACTATGTGCTGATGCATGGCGCGACAGATAATGGGATGGGTGCCGACACGATTCTTGCTCAGATGGCGGCAGAGGTTCTGGAAACAGAAATGGATCATATTATCGTGCGTTCCCTTGATACCGATTATTCACCCTATGATCCGGGCTCATATGCTTCGAGCGGCACTTATGTCAGCGGATCAGCCGTTGTCAAAGCGGCCGAGAATCTGAAAGTCAAGATTCTGGAAGAGGCTGCTCATTATTTGGAAGTTCCGGTCGGGGAAGTGGAGCTGACGAAGGAAGCGGTACACTGGGTTCCGAATGCCGGGGAGGATCGCTTAAACGGGGATGCAAATCCCAAGCCCAAAGCCGTGAGTTTAGTTGAATTAGCGGAACGGTCTGTTTTGGGCTCAGGCAAAAATCAATTGGTCGGGCAAGCGACCTTTGGCAGCGAAATTTCTCCGCCGCCTTATGTTGCCGGTTTCGCCGAAGTAGAAGTCGATCAGGAAACAGGCAAGGTTGATCTGATTCAATTTGTCGCTGTCGCAGACTGCGGAACAGTGATCAATCCGAATCTCGCACGCATTCAGGTGGAAGGCGGCGTTGCTCAAGGCATCGGGATGGCCCTTTATGAAGATGTAAAATATGATAAGCAGGGGAGAATGCTCAGTGACTCATTCATGCAGTATAAAATCCCGACGCGCAAGGATGTAGGTACGATTCGAGTGGCCTTTGAAGAAAGCTATGAACCCACCGGTCCCTTTGGGGCAAAATCAGTGGGGGAAGTGGTCGCCAATACGCCGGCACCGGCGATTACGGAAGCGGTCTATAATGCAGTAGGCGTAAGAGTTACTGATCTGCCGATTACTCCTGAAAAGTTATTTATGAGGATGTCTGAACAGAATAGCTAGAATTTAAGCAGCTTTTCGTTCGTTATACCTTTGGCACACATATGGTACACATAGCTGTGGGGGCTGTTGCATTGCAACAGTCCTTTTTACTAACCGAAAGTATAAGTTTTGGGCAGATAAACTCAAAGTGCAACCAACGGTTTTCTTTACTTTAGTTGAGTGTGCTTATTATCACACTTAAATGCCGCTCTAATCACGGAATGCAACTATGAATCACATTATAATAAATCTTGTCAGATGGAGATGCACCGATCGAGATTTTAAAATTATAAAATATTGGAGGGTTTTAAAATGAGCATGTTCTGTTTTCAATGTCAAGAAACAGCGAAGGGAACGGGTTGCACCGTAAGAGGGGTCTGCGGAAAGACCGAAAATGTCGCTAAGTTACAAGACTTATTAATTTATGTTCTAAAGGGGATTTCAATTTACGCGGTTCAAGCTCGTGACCTTGGGGTTATACGTCAAGATATCGATAAATTTATAATGGAAGGGCTTTTTGCAACAATCACCAATGCTAACTTTGATAAAGCCCGTTTTGTAGAATTGGTTCGTGAAGGTTTGAAACTTCGCGAAGAAATGAAACAAGAAGTCGTCAAGGCCGGCGGCGTAATTCCTGCTAAACTGCATGATTCCGCAACCTGGACAGCTGATACGATTGAAGCCTTTGAAGAAAAGGCTGCACATGTCGGTGTATTGGCAACGGAAAATGAAGACATCCGTTCCTTGCGCGAACTGTTGACATACGGACTTAAAGGAATAGCGGCATATGCTGAGCATGCTTTCACTTTAGGCTATAATGATCCAAGTATTTTCGGATTTATGGTTAAAGGGCTTGCAGCGGTAACGGATGACAGCTTGACTGTAGACGAGCTTGTCGGGCTGGTGCTTGAAGCCGGAAAATATGGCGTTGACGTGATGGCCCTTTTGGATAAAGCCAATACCACAACCTATGGCAGCCCTGAAGTCACCAAGGTTAACATTGGTGTTCGCAATAACCCGGGAATACTCATCAGTGGTCATGATCTCAAAGACCTTGAGGAACTATTGATCCAAACCGAAGGAACTGGCGTCGATGTTTATACACATGGCGAAATGCTTCCGGCTCACTACTATCCGGCTTTTAAGAAATATGCACACTTTGCCGGAAACTATGGCAATGCTTGGTGGAAGCAAGACAAAGAATTTGATTCTTTCAATGGCCCGATTCTTTTGACGACGAACTGCTTAGTTCCGCCGAAGGACAGCTACAAAGATCGCCTCTTTACGACAAGTGTTGTCGGTTATGAAGGGGTTAAACACATCCCGGATCGTGTTGCGGGTCAAGCCAAAGATTTCTCAGCGATCATTGAGCTTGCTAAAAAATGTCCCGCTCCGACTGAAATCGAAACAGGTGAAATCGTAGGCGGCTTTGCCCATGACCAAATTTTCGCGGTTGCCGATAAAGTCGTTGATGCTGTTAAGAGCGGAGCCATTAAACATTTCTTTGTTATGGCAGGCTGTGACGGACGGATGAAGAGCCGTGAGTATTATGCTGATTTTGCTAAAGCACTTCCGAAAGATACCGTCATTTTGACAGCAGGCTGCGCGAAATATAAATACAACAAACTTGATCTCGGAGAAATCGGGGGAATTCCCAGAGTCCTTGATGCAGGTCAATGCAACGACTCCTACTCTTTAGCCGTTACGGCTCTTAAACTGAAAGAAATCTTTGGTTTGGACGATGTTAATAAACTTCCGATCTCCTATAACATTGCCTGGTATGAGCAAAAGGCGGTTATCGTACTCTTAGCCCTTCTCTACCTCGGAGTGAAAAACATTCACCTTGGACCGACCTTACCCGGCTTCCTATCTCCAAATGTGGTTAATGTTCTTGTCAATAACTTTGGCATTGCGGGAATCACCGATGTTGAAAATGACATGAAGATTTTCTTGGGCGAATAATCAGATATGCAGTATCACTTCTCGTGATCTATGCATGACAAAACAGTCCGTTGGCTCAAAAAAGGCCAACGGACTGTTTTAGTTTTAAACATATGTTTACTTTTCTGCCGTAGGACATACGGTTTAAGCCTGGGGACTATACGGCAAAAGTCAGCCGTATGAACCAGGAATCCCCCGGCTTTAGTCGTGGGGAGAAGTCAATGAAAACGTTTTTTATATTGTGTATTGGTACTTTTTTGTTGATATTCATTAAGAAATGTATCCAGGAGCTGGCTTAATTGAACAACTTCGGGGTCAGTAAGCGCTTTTTCCTGCGCCACTTCATATAAAGACAGTCGTAATTTTTCAATACATATTTTCAGTTGTTCCATGCCAATAGATACGCCCCTTCGAATGATATAACTAAGACTATTATATATTGGTTAGGCCACCATGCCAATGGAGCATTTTATAATCTTTTGATAATTTATTTGTCCAATATGCACAAATTGGAAGTCTTTTTTTCAAAAGTTTCTTTTATAGGGTTAAGTGTAGCCAAAGTCCGAAAGGAAGAATATCCTAATTTATACCATATAATTCCATAAAAGAGGAGGAGAAATTATGCCATTTGGAAGTTTCATACAGGGTAACCTTCCTCCTAATCCCCGGGGTATGAATTTCTTGGGTCAGTCCAATGGGTTGAATATGGGTAACCCGATGCCGCCGTCTAATTTCTTGATGAATGGTATGGGGACCGGGGGGCCCGGTGCCGTTTTCGGCGGTGGTTATCCGAAGCCGGGGATCGGGGGCAGGGGATTTTTTCAGCAAGGCTATCCGCAGCAGGGCTACCCACAACAGGGTGTTCCACAGCGAGGGATTCCCTGGCAAGGTTATCCTCCACAGGGTCCCCTCACGCAGGGATTGCCTCCACAGACTTATCAGCCCTATCCGGCCCAGTTTTCATCACAACCCTACCAACCGCCTTATCAGGGTCAACCCCAGGTTTTTCAGCCGGAAGCCCCCCAGAAAAGCGGAGGAATTAAGGGCTTGATCAGCCGCTTTATGGCGGGCCGTAAAGGCTAGGCGTGTGGTAAAAATAACGGGCGTGTGGTAAAAATAACAGGCGTGAGCAAAAATAAAAGCCGGTTTTCCTTAGGCTAAGGAGAAACCGGCTTTCATTTATTATAAACTATTTCTTAAACTATTCCCTATTTCCCGGAGAACTTAGGCTCCCGCTTTTCCAGGATAGACTGAACAGCTTCCGCTTTATCAGCTGTTCCCATGCAAAAGGTAGAAGCAACTTCTTCGTACATCAACCCAATATCAAGCGGGGTATCCACAGCAAGGTTAATAGCCTTTTTGGCAAAGCGGACGGCGAGCGGTGGCATACTCGCAATTCTTTCAGCCATCTTGACCGCTTCCGGCAGAAGCTCGTCCGCCGGGACAACACGATCGACCAAGCCGATGCGGGCCGCCTCCTGTGCATCAATGGTTTCCGCTGTCAAAATGAGACGTTTGGCTTGGCTTGGACCGACAACTCGCGTTAAACGCTGAGTTCCTCCCATATCCGGATTGAGACCCAGACGAACCTCATTTATAGAAAAGGTAGCCTCACTCGAAGCAATGCGGATATCTCCGCTCAAGGCCAGTTCTAAACCGCTTCCGACTGTAATTCCATTGATAGCCATGATGACAGGTTTGAGATGGCGTTCCCAGCGGGTATTGATGGCTTGGAAACGAGAGAGCTCTAAGGAAATAAAATGGGAGTCAAGCCCGGAAAGAAGGCTTAAATCCGCGCCCGCACAGAAAAACTTTGAACCGGCACCGGTAAAGACAATCGCTCGAATTTCATCGTTTTTCTGGAGTTCAGTTTGAAGTTCCTCCATCTCAAGATACGTTTCTTTGGTCCAGGGGTTTCCCTTTACCGGACGGTTAAGAGTGACTAGGGCAACCTGATCTCTAAATTCGAGGGTAAAATCTCTGTAATTCATCAAATTCGGTGCTCCTCTCTAAGAATAAATGACCTTAGAAGTGAATACTCATTCAGTATAGAAAGTATACCATATAATGGAGATTATAATGAAGATTGTGAAAAGAAAAATATGTAAAATTAACAGAAATATGTTTATTTTTGTATTGAGAGATGGTAAGATAAAAACACAATAATGAATGATCATTCATTTGCGAAGAAGAGGATGGCTTAAACATGACAGCAGCACGCGAAGACAAATTCCAAAGGATCCTGGATGCGGCGACTGAGGCCTTCGCCGAGTCCGGATATCATCAATGCCAAGTTTCGAAAATCGCTCGCTTAGCCGGGGTCGCAGATGGCACAATCTATCTTTATTTTAAAAATAAAGAGGAAATATTGATCCGGCTTTTCGAAGTACGCATGGGAAATTTTATAACCCGTATTCGTGCCGAACTGGAGTCGTGTCAAACGACAAGAACACGTCTCAGAGCAATCATCCAGACTCATTTCTCATACATGGCGAATGATCGCTCATTAGCGGTGGTAACCCAGTTTGAGCTGAGACAGCCTAATCCCAGTTTGCGTGCGGCTATTTCCGGGCCTTTGCGTGATTATTTTCGATTGATTGAGGGGGTGGTTCAAGAGGGAATAAAGCGCCGGGAGGTTGCTCCGGTCAATGTTAAGCTTGCTCGTCAGATGATTTTTGGCACGATTGATGAAGCGACAACGGATTGGCTTATGGCTCGAACAGAGCGAAATCTGCTGAATGAAGTTGACCCTATGCTGGATTTGTTTGCCCGGGCCTTTGATTTACCCAGAGACCTAACAAAAGTAGACTAATTGCCTTTTTTACCTCAGATGTGACTGAGCAGTCACTCATAATTCATGATTATCCTTACTTATTTACCTTGTCAATTACTCGTGATTTAATTACGATCGAAAATGATTGAAAATGCTTGTAAAAATAAGCTCTTCAGCACCATAGAAATCAGAATAATCGGAAAAATGGGATAATATAAAAGATTAAGACACTGAGCTTATCGGATATCCAGTTCCAGAGAGTCCTTCGGTAATATGTCAAGACCTTAAAAATTTCGGTCAATCTTTTCAGGATGCTAGTTAACCTAAAAAAGGCAATAAAAAACCTACCCATTTCCAAAATATAGTGGAAATAAGTTGCAAAAATGGGATTTGTGCTT
>NZ_JAYFQK010000073.1:0-3044 GCF_034927245.1 Desulfitobacterium sp. | reverse complement strand
GATTGGTTAGAATTAAGATTGCCGCCATCGGCAAAGATTTGCGAGAAAAAGAATAACCGCTGAAGGCGGTGAATCTAAAGTTAATAATTAAATGAAATTGGCAATGGGCACATTACCGCCAAAGAACTCAGTTCGCTACATGCTATCCGCTCTATCCGTAGCAACCAAATCAATGTAGTATCCTGAAGTATTACACTTGATGCTACATTGAGTATCCGACAACACCGTAAATGTATAAGCACTTGTTGGGGTTGTTCCAGGATTAACCACAAAATCAAACAATGCCCCATCAACAACCACACCTGAATTATTTTTCTTAACGCAGGTATAAGTAGTCGTTAGACCTTGTTTAATGTAATTGTCAAAAACTCTGCACATAGAAATAAACGGTTGGAACTGGGATAATTACCTCAAGACTAAAGAAGGAGGAATTATCTATGGCTCAAGAAGAGCAGTCCGTGCTCAGACGCCGGCAAGTTACCGATTTTCGTGCGTCGGGCCAAACCGCTGCTACATGGTGCTCAGAAAACAACCTAAAAATCTCTACGCTTCGGTATTGGCTGAATAAATGCAATCGCGAAGCCAAGGAAGATCAGAAACAAGAAACCTTTATCGAGTTGAAATCGACATCGTCTAAGGAAGTTCCGATCATTATGAAGATCGGAGGGGTTTCCATCGAGCTTTATTCAGGCTTTCAAATTGAAACCCTGCGTGATGCCATTAGGGCGCTTCGTACCTTATGAGTCTGAATGCTGATGGTTTAAGAATATTTCTTTCCTGCAAGCCCTGTGATATGCGAAAAAGTATCGAGGGCCTTACTACGTTGGTCCAAACCCAGCTTCAAATGGATCCCTTTGAAAACTGTCTTTACGTATTTTGTAATCGTACCTGTGACAAATGTAAAATCCTTCATTGGTCCAATAACGGCTGGTGGCTATACTACCGCAAGTTGAGCCGCGGTGTTTTCCGATGGAAGTTCTATGAAGACAAACAGGTTCTTGAGGTTTCCGAAAGGCAGTTTAGATGGCTGTTGGATGGTTTATCGATGGATCAACCCACGGCCCATAAACCCGTTAAACAACGGATTATTCTCTAATCGGCTTTCTAGAAAAATTTAAGAAAAAAACTGCTTCATTTTCCCCTGTTTTAGGGCCTTTTACCGCTATTATCCTGTGTTTTTACGCCCTATTCTTATATAATAGAGCTATGAATTACAAGATAGAAATTCCTCAAAAACCAAAACTGAATTATCGAGAAATGTCACGGGCCGAACTGGCTGTGCACTGCGAAAAACAGGATCAGGCCATTGCCGAGCTCACCCAGAGTCTGAACCGGCTTATGGAAATGATCCGATTGAGTAATCATCAAAAGTATGGAACCAGCGGGGATTCAGTAACCTACCCTGAGGGAGCAGAACAGCTTTGCCTTTTTAACGAAGTTGAAGTGACAGCCTCACACGGGGCAAAGGAACTGACCTTTGAAGAAGCGACCGAAAAGACGCCCAAAAAACCCAAACAAAAGGGTAAGCGTGAGCAGGATTTCAAAGATTTAGAGGTTACGATTATTGAACATGAGCTCCCGGCTGATCAACAAATTTGCCCGGTGTGTGCCAGCCCCATGCATGAAATGAAGGTAGAAGTAACAAAGACCCTGAAACTTGTACCGGCTCATTTTGTAGTTGAGGAACACCGCCGTCATGTCTATACCTGCCGTGAGTGTGAAAAGAATCAAGGCGAAGGCGATGAAATCCCCTTTGTTCGTGCAGATATGCCCAACTTGCCGATTCCCGGAAGCTTTGCCACCCCGGAACTCATTGCGGGCATCATCAACAGTAAATATACCAATGCCCTGCCCCTCGCCCGGATTGAGAAAGAGTTTGACCGTATGGACAGTGTCCGGATCTCCCGGCAGAACATGAGTAACTGGGTTCTCAAATGTTCAGAGGCATACTTTTCAAGGATCTATACCCATATGAGGAGTACCCTTCTGAGCAAAGATGTTTTACATGCGGATGAGACGTGGACTCGCGTTGTGCAGCAGGATGGCAGAGATGCGAAGAAGAAATGTTATGTCTGGGTTTACTGTAGCGGGGAACATGACGAGCCGATAATCTACTATGAATTCCATGAAAGCCGGGCTTCGGAATCGGCTCAGGAGTTTCTCAAGGACTATACCGGATTTTTGCATACCGATGGCTATGAGGTTTACCATCGTCTGGACCCTGGGATCACGGTAGTGGGCTGCCTCGCTCACATAAAACGCAAATTTACGGATGCCATTAAGGCATTGAGTCCGGAGGAGCAAAAGAAAACGGTCTGCTTCAAAGGACAGGAATACTGCGACTATTTATTCCATATCGAAAAGAAATACAAGGATGCCGAACCAAAAGAACGGTATAACAAGCGTCTCACCCTCTTAAAACCGGTGATGGATGCCTTTTTGGTGTGGCTTAAAGAAACAAAGCCCCTTACGGTTCCCAAATCCCATGCCTATGAAGCCATAAATTATACGTTGAACCAGTGGCCGTATTTTGAAAACGTCCTTTTAGACGGTCGCTTGGAGCTAACCAATAATTTGGTTGAGCGAAGTATCCGCCCCTTCACTCTGGGGAGAAAGAATTGGGTTACGATGAAAACCGATCGGGGTGCAATTGACAGTTCTATAGTATACAGCATCGTACAGACTGCCCTGGTCAATAACCTGAAAGTTTATGAATATCTGGTTTATTTATTGAAAGAGATGCCCAATACCGATTTCAACCAATATCCGGAACGGATTGAGAAGTTTGTTCCTTGGTCGAAAGGGCTTCCGGCTAACTGTTACAAAACTAAAAATTAGAAAATTCGGGTCCAGCCTTGGGGTTGGGCTTTTTTTTATTCATGTGCTTAGGATTTGACAATTACCTTACACCTACGAATAACGAAAGTGCCGGAAAGAAAAAGTCAGTAAGGATTTCAAGAGCTGGCTGTTATATTAAGCCGCTTCTAGTACAGTGTGCAACCGCTGTAGTTAAAAGCCAGAAGCATCCTGAAATCCGCAACCGC
>NZ_JAYFQK010000053.1:0-13112 GCF_034927245.1 Desulfitobacterium sp. | reverse complement strand
CTGAAGTTTCGCACCCCTTTAGGTGCTATTAGGTAAAGTTTTTGCAAACTCAAAATTGTAAATTACAACTCGTTATTACTTTTTAGCTAGCCTTTTCAACGTTTTTTAGCTGATTATTTAAAAAAGAATTCTCGAAAAGCTCTTTTAGATACTGATATTCAACGGAATTCTTAAATTCCAAAATGTCTATAATTCCTGACTTGGCGATGCCGTCGATCACTACTTGCAACAATTCATCGAACATTTCCCATAATCTCTCTGCCATGTTTTTCTCAATTAAGTCATCTTTGATTGTCGCAAATAACCCGTCTAAGGATTCATACGCATTGACTCGCCTAAAATAGGCTAGCAGGATATAGAGAAGATAGCACGTGGTGACATGGGCAATCTGAGCATCAAAATCCCGCGATTGACAAGTCCCTAACTTTAAGTACTGTTTCGCTTCTTTGAAAAATACTTCAATGGTCCATCTGACGCTGTAAATCTCCAACATGCTTAAAAATCCAAGCGAAGTATCTGTTGAAAGAAACAAGCGCCATTTTTTTTGATAAGGGAAACGACAGTAAAAGAGTTTAACTTTGCCGATTCCTTCATAATCTACCACGACTTCATAGTAACGGGTATTGCGTTTACGGCAACGTTTTTCTGTTCCTTCGCTTTTCAAAACCTTATGCAATTCATGAGCATTGAGAGATTCTTCGTGATAAGTGTAGTATCGGGCATCTTGCCGAATCCCGCAGATCAGGTGCATGGGTTCTTTGCCTAATCCTCGAACGGTTTGAATAAATTCATGGCTGCTGAACCAACTGTCCACGAGCACATATTTAGCCCGAAATCCCTGTTTTACAGCTCGCTTGAGCATGGCAAGACCATTGGTAATTTTACTGACGTGACATTCACGAATCCGTTTGGCGCCACATGATTTAGAATTCCGCTGTTTTCTATATTGTTCCTTGCGATGCCGGGCTTTCTTTAACCGCTTTTCCGCTTGAAGCGTGAAATCCAACGGATTAAAGCTTTTCCCGTCAAATAAACCGAGGGTTAAATCCTTAAAGCCCAGTTTATGGCCTTTTCTTCCTGCGACATGGTCAAAGACCCTGGATATCTGTTCAATTCGACGACCAGTTTTAGTGAATGTAGTGTCATCGAGAATGAAGGCTGATTTATCTGCAACTTCTTTCTGAGGATTCACTAAGTGTTGAAACTGCTTCGCAAAAGCCAGCAGCAAAGGTCTCCAAGGCATTTTCTCATTGTTCTTTAAACGATAGATAGTATCCTTCTTCATCACCGCAACCTTCTGAAACTCACTTTTATAGAAGGCATGAATACTGCTTAGCAGCATTAAAGGGAGCATCAGCATAATCGAAATAATCTCAGAAGTACTATAGCCATCCTGTTTCCGGAAACCGACCCGGGAACAAAGGGTCTTAAGCTTGAAGGTTTTCATCACATTTAATATAATAGTGTCAATCGAATAACCATGATTTTGAAGGACATCTTCGATTTCTTTGATAGGTTTCCGCATGATAACACCTCGTTTTTGGTTGATTTGGTTGGACACTTAATTATACCAAAAACCTAGTGTTCATGCGGATTTTAACTATTATTTTTACTTTTTAAGGTCAAATCTAAGCCATTTTATTGGGTGCGAAACTTAAATTAAACTCTTTTTTATTTATTTTTTCATTTTAATACACCATTCCATATTGGAAGTGCTGCAAAAATAACGACATATCTTAAAATAAAACCACCAATGATCACTCCCGCATCAACGGTGAGTAACGAACGCGAACAATCGAATTCTTCGGTTAAGGCTTTAGACTGTCCTTCATAACTTGCTGCCGATACAACTTCAATCTTACTCTGTACCTTGCTTTGATGCTGAGATAACTTAAAATAATTCACGATAAAAACCAAAATCGGAATTACTAAACCAACCCCTACCAACAACAACCAAAATGGCAGCGAAAGCGAACCTGAGAAAATCATTCTTGCGGATTCAGCCCCTACCGCTCCATGTCTGCCCGTAAACATACTGGCAAATATTGCCGCAAGAAGAATCATTTCTGCTCCGACTAAGACAATATGAATTTTACATACTTTTCGTTCATCCGTTTTCTGTCCTTTTTCCATAACATAACTCAGTATTGAGGTTATTGATATTCCAGTGGATAGTGCAGAAACTACGAATAAAACCGGCATCAGATATGTATTCCAAAAAGGTACGGCTTCCACTACGGCGACAAGGAGTCCTGTGTAGGTTCCCGTTGCCAAAGCAAGAAAAGCCCCGACAAAAATAAACGCCTTCGGGACTTCTTTCTTCTTCCATGTGAAAAATCCAACCAGCAGAGCAACAACGATAAAACAAGCTAATATATATACCCCCCACGTCATCATTGAACGTGGATTCATAAGTAATCCAATCAACAGCCATGGTTTTTTCAGGCCTTGGCCTAAATCAAATACCAAAAGCAATGTTCCTAAGGCAACAATGGGTCCGGAGATATAATAACCGACGCGCTGGAGCGCCGGAGATTTCCCGATCCAGCCTCTTCCTGCAGCAAATGAGGTTAGATAAGCCCCCGCTCCTAACCCACCCATAAAAAGATAGATAACGATTAACCATCCCCAAATTTCTCCCATGATTGTTCCCTCCCAATCTTTATTATCATTTATGAATCAGTCCATTGATCAATTGATCCTTAGGAATCTTTCTTGGGGATAATATAAAACGATGGTTTGGTCATCTCCGCTGGTGGTAAATTTGCAATTTGTGTTACAGCCCCGGCGATCTTTTTAAGTTCTTCAACATCTCCATACTGTAAAGCTTTTGCCGGACAGGCTTCAACACAGGCCGGGTTTTGACCTTCGTCAATTCTCTGGTAACACATACTGCACTTAGAAATGGCACCGCTCGTTTCACCAAATTGTGGGGCATGATAAGGACAGGCATACATACAATATTTGCACCCAACACATTTGGCGGAGTTATGTACAACTATTCCGTCTTTCTCCCTTTTGCTATAAGCGCCGACAGGGCAAACTTTAAGACATGCCGGATCAGAACAATGATTGCAGCTCATCGATAAAAAGATCGGTTTTTTATCGGTTTGAATGATATGGACTTTTCTCCACTCGACTCCGGCTTCCCATTTGTTGACCTTTTTACATGCATATACGCATTGTTTGCATCCAATACATTTATTCTGATCATAAGAAAAACCAAGCTGTTTGTGACTGCTCTGGGCAGCATCCGCTGCCTGAACATCGCTAACCTGCAACTTTCGAATAGGCGGGACTCCAATGACTAGCGATGCAGTTGTCAGAACTCCAATTTTTAATACTGCTCGCCGGGTCAGGTTAATTCTAGAATGAAGCTTTGACATCATGAATCAAACCCCTTTCCACGTAATTGTCCACACATTCTCACATACTCCCAGGCATTTACAGTTTTACTATTAAATATTATCATAACCAGTATATAAATAAAAACGTTTTATATTTGAATTATCAGGTACTATCTCTTATTTCCTCTTGTTTTTACCACTATATTTACAATACTGTTATTTTATTATTGATTTACTAATTAATACAAAAGAGCATCTTTGGTAAAGATGCTCTTTTGTAAGGATTGATAAGCGGGAACCGGTTAAAACCGACGATCCCGAATAAATTGGGCTAAGTCTGCTAAGGCTTTTCGCGTGGGAACATTCGGTAATTCGAGTAAATAAGTTTTCGCTTTATTAATATAAAGATCAACATAGCGCAGGGATTCTTCTATTGCGCCGGAAGACTTGATCATTTGAATCGCCTCTGCAATATCTTGATCCGACTTATCTTCTTTCCCTAATAAATAAACGAGTCGCTCTTTTTGAGGGGAACGTTCAATGGCTAAAATCATCGGTAAAGTCATAATTCCTTGTTGCAAATCTCCGCCGACAGGTTTCCCCAATTGCTTTGCTTCAGCTGTGACATCAAGCAAATCATCAACAATTTGAAAAGCCATACCGATATCATGTCCATACCTTCCAAGGGCCCATATTTGACGTTTAGGAGCGTCGGAAACAATAGCTCCTAATTTACAGCTTGCTTCAATTAATAGCGCCGTCTTACGGTTAATCCGATAATAATATTGTTTGAGATTCTGGTTAACATCAAAAGAAGCTTTGATCTGTTGAATTTCGCCCTTGCTCATTTCGACACTTACTTCTGCCAAAATTCGTGACACTTCCGGGTCATCAATC
This sequence comes from Desulfitobacterium sp., assembly GCF_034927245.1. Classification (GTDB taxonomy): domain Bacteria; phylum Bacillota; class Desulfitobacteriia; order Desulfitobacteriales; family Desulfitobacteriaceae; genus Desulfitobacterium_A. The sequence continues at coordinate 8,868 of NZ_JAYFQK010000053.1, read as the reverse complement.
TCAGCGAGGAGTTCAAGAGAGCGTGCCAATAGGTAATCCCCTGTCGCTATTGAAACGACATTTCCCCATTTTGCTTTGACAGTAGGCCTTCCTCGCCGCGTTTCCGAAGCATCAACGACATCATCATGAACTAATGTTGCCATGTGGATAAGTTCTAAAGCCATAGCCACAGGGAGCAACCTTTCAAAAGGATAGCCGTAGAATTTTCCTGCCAAGAGAGCAAATGCGGGACGTAAACGTTTTCCGCCGGCGTCCAGCAAATGAACCGCTGACTCCTCAAGAACTGGGAAATCCGTTTCTATAAACAGATGGAGCTCTTTTTCTACACGTTGAAGGTCTGAGTTAATCTGATTAAACAACCATAATTGTTTCAAAACCGGTTCACCTGCTTGCACCCTTATTTTTCAACTTTATATGATACCATATCTTCCGGCAGCCCGGCTAGTGGATCTTGATCCTCTATAATCTGATCCTCTGCAATCGTTTCGGAAGGGGATTTTTCAACTTCATCATAAGTATGAAGTTCCTCTTTCGCTTCGCTCTCTTTGACCGTATTATTTTGCTTCGAAGAAATTATATTGTTCAAATCCGTAACCGGCTTAACCGTTTCTTCAAGGGTTTTGCTTATAACATTAGCCGGTTCATCGATAACCTTCGTAATATCTTTTGTCGCTTCCTTGAAATCCTTTGAAGCATCATTAAACATCTTTTTAACTTCGTAAACAAATTTCCCGACAGTTCGTGCAATATCCGGCAAATCATCAGGTCCAAAGATGATTAAACCGATGACCATCAGAACGAGGAGCTCAGACATTGAAAAACCCATAAATTTTCCCTCCTACGATGCGCTTAAGGCTTTATCCCGATTCTTTACTACGATATATCCAAGCCAAATACTGATTTCGTAAAGCAGGTAAACCGGACCGGCCATTAAAAACTGGGTTACCACGTCTGGTGTGGGCGATACAAACATAGTTACGGCAACGATCCCGAAAAAAGCCCATTTACGCTTCTTAGCCAATGTCTGCGGCCTAACAATTCCCATTCGGATCAATAGGAGCAAAACAACAGGCAGCTGAAAAAGAATGCCGAAAACCAGAATGAATGTGATTAAAAAACTGAGATAAGAACTTTGGGTCACCATCGTTGTCGAGGGGATTGACCCACCTGTGAATAATAAAAATTTCACCCCGATGGGGAGCACAAAATAAAAGCCAAACGCGGCGCCAAGAACAAAAAGAACTAAAGAACTCGGCACAATTATATAAAGATATTTTTTCTCATTTTGCTTAAGTGCAGGTAAAATAAAAGACCAAAGCTGCCAAAGAAGGATTGGTAAAGCCACAACAATCCCGGTCACAATTGAAACCTTAAGTTTAACCATGATCGGTTCCATCGGGGTTGTCGTAACAAAAGATACACTAATAAGATCAAGAACAGGACTTGCTAAATATTCATAAATTTTATCACTAAAAGCCCATCCCAGTACACTTCCTAATGCTATACCATATGCTGAGACAACAAGGACTTTTCGTAAGGCACGAATATGCTCCATAAGAGGCATGTTGTCGTCTTTAACCTTCCGCCTACGCATCTCTACTCATCCTTCCCATCGAAGTTTAGCGTTAAAAGATCTGCCCGTGCAAAAGCCTATTCAATTTTAGCACGTAAATCCTCCATTGACAAAATAAACTGCAAGAAAAAAGACGGCAATCGGTATCAGTTCCAAACAAGAAGCTTCAACTGATAAACAAAGACTCCCATCATCATTACAGACTGTATAATAATATACAATTAAATTAACTATACCAAACTTGTTTCCATATAATGATAAAGTTCATAAAGAGGTTTAACTTCTGACTCCGGCAATTCTTGAAGGATATTTTTTGCCCGGGCCAAGGCTTGCTGGACCACTTGGTTTTCCATATGATCATGCCTTGCAACCCATGCTAATCCAAATTCCCGCCCCAGAGATTCACACCGATTTTGTGCCTTCTCCGAGCAGCCGGCGAGCTGAGCACTCAAACGTGCCGCTGTCCCTGTTATACTGGCACGTTCCATTCTCAGAATCTCAATGTGCCTATCTTCGCCGGGGTTTTCACTCATAGAAAGCCAACGATAGATGGATGCTTCGCTCATCTCGGCAATTACCTGAGCTAAAGGTGCTAATAAATTTAAAAGTTTGCTTTTGCATAACTCTAAAAAGAATTTCCCATAAAGAAAATCTCCGACTAGAACGGGAAACTGTCGTTTCTCTTCTTTTAAATTTGGATCATCCTTCATAAGGCGATGAACCTGATCCGCCATAAAAATATATTGCATAATCATGGCCAGCGCAACGGCCGGACCGCCTTTCCCTCCAAAGGAGCGATTCACGGCCAATACGATCAAAGGACATGCATTTTCGTCTAAGTCGTCGGAAGATAATTCAACTAGTTCTTCAAATTCAGCCGCTTTGAATCGTATCTCACGATCCATAGTCGTTTTAATTTCTTCAAGTTCCCTTATAAATCTTTCTTTGAGTGGAAACAAGGCCATCTCTCCTTAACTTTTGAAGCCTAACTTATGAATTATTCTATAATAAATCCGAAATTCCTTCTATGTGAAATAATTCGTGGATTTATGATCATATTTTCTACAAGATATTAAACTAATATCCGAAAATAATAGACCTTGCAACAAACCTGTCACAAGGCCTATTAAACAGCCAACATCTTAGTCTGGAATAAAATAAATATCCCTCCTAAAGATTTACCGCTTCCATTGGGCTCTCAACAATTCCACGTTTCATTTCCGTCGCGGTCATATGACCCGCTTTAAATTGTTCAGTTACATAATTGCAGGCATCCCAGGGATTGACACGATCCCCGCACGTGAAGACGTCTACGGCTGCATATCCAAGTTCCGGCCATGTATGAATGGCTAAATGGGATTCTGAAATAACTACAACGCCGCTGACTCCTTGAGGACTGAACTTATGAAATACAACCTCACGTACCTCTGCTCCTGCTTCCAGGGCTGCGTTGACCATTATCGTTTCGACTTTTTCGCGGTCATTTAAAATATCGAAACTACAACCATAAATCTCAGCCAACACATGACGTCCCAGAGAATTGCTCATCTTGTCATCGTTGCCCCCTTTTCTTTTACAAAATAGGAAGAAATCCGAGACGAATTTTTACCAATGTCCCAAATTTCCATCGAAAACAATTTTAGCATAAAGTAGCACGTTGTCAATAAAAAATATTATATTCCAGCTTAAACTAAAGTCATACGCAAAAAAATACAGGAATAGTCTACTTTTAAGCGTTTTCCTCCAGATTACTTCCCTATGTATATATTATATGGGGATTAGGGGTTTTTGTTCATGTCATTCACTTTGCGCTTGAAAACTTAAGCAATTTTGCGAGAAGAAAGCCTACACCGCAGGCAATCAGAAGTCCTGTTCGCGGATATTTCTTAGTCTTATCCGCAGCTTTATCAAAGGCGTCTCTTCCGTTTGCAAAAGCCCTTTTTGCAACTTCCCCACCAATTTCTATTGGTTTTTCGCTAAACATTTTGATTAGCTTTGCACCTTCTCTAAAAGCAACCCCGCTTGCTTCTTTAAAATTGGAGATTACAATGGATCTCTTACCCGTATAAGGATCATACACTAGCATCATAAAACCTCCCTAAACTTTTAATTATAATTTTACCATATATTTTTTCAAAAATTTCAACTTTGAATTTATTGGTCCAAAATTTTTTTCCACACATAAAATGGTTTAGATTGCAGATTTAATTGAAGCTAATTTCTAATGAGCGGAGAACATTATTATGAATGAAATACCTTTGCGGCATCTTGCCCGCTATTCGGAAATCATCTCTATATTTCTGCGTTACGGCTTAGGCTATTTCGTACTCGAGAACATTCCTCTTCCTCCCATCCTCGGTCTAGGCCGCTCAAACCGCCGCTATTCCGAAACGGAGCTAGGGGGTATTGGGGTCCGGTTAAGGGGGGCACTAACTGAGCTTGGGCCAACCTTTATTAAATTAGGACAACTGGCATGTACCCGCTCTGATCTTATTGCCCAGCCCATCATCAAGGAATTAACCCAACTTCAAAATCAAGTTCGTCCGCTCCCCTTCGCGACAATACGACAGCTTGTTGAAACTTCACTTCAGCAGCGCTTAGATACAATTTTCCTGGAATTTAATCCTATACCACTCGCAGCAGCCTCCATCGCTCAGGTCCATCAGGCTGTATTAAAGACCGGAGAAAAGGTTGTTGTAAAGGTTCAACGTCCCCATCTTCGGGAAATCGCAGAAATTGACTTGGAGATCTTCGGATTCCTCATCGTTCAGTTTGAACAACGGACAGAATGGGGAAAAAGCTATCCCCTTCAGACAATTTTTAGGGAATTCTCAAGAACGCTATTGGAAGAACTCGACTTCTTAAATGAAGGGAAAAATACAGAGAAACTCACCCAATACAATAAAACGTTTATTATCCCCAAAATTTATTGGGAGTTTTCCACTGCCTCAGTCCTTACTCAAGAATTTATCCCGGGTACTCCCCTCCGCCAAATGGTTAATGTTCAAAGTTCATCCCTTGAACATAATCTCTCTCTGATCGCTGAACAACTTTGTCAAGGTATTCTTCATCAAATCCTAATCGTCGGTTATTTTCATGGGGATCCTCATCCCGGAAATATCCTGATCTTACCTGACGGGAAGATTGCTTTGATCGATTTTGGCATTGTAGGAACATTAACGAATTCCATGCGTCATCAGCTGGCCGATCTTATTGACTCCCTTATCGCTAAAAAAAACGATCGCCTCTTGCAAGTGATTGCCCAAATGGGAATCATTCCGGAGCAGATGGATCGTACGCAATTTTTGCAAGATATTTCAGGGATGCGCTCAAAATATTTATTAAATCCGCAAAGCAGAGGCGGATTAGGGGAAGCCATTCAAGACTTCTTTAATATCATTAATGATCACCGAATCTATATTCCTTCAGAATACGTGCTGATTGCAAAGTGTTTATTAACCTTGGAGGGTATCTTGCATCAAATGGATCCTAACCTTAGTTTGGTTGGGCAAATTAAACCCTACACTCGCCGACTGCTCTGGGATAAATTTAATCCAATCCGTTTTTTAACAAGAATAACGAAAACCCTATTCCCTCTTAACCCCTTTTTGCCTATTAACCGTAAGGGTTAAAAACCACGATAAATCTACTCCGAAACAAGACCTTATTAAAAGGCTGCTTCTAGAGTAGATTTATCCTTTGTAGAGATGAATTATACTTCTTTTAGCGTGCTCTTCTAAACGACACTCGGGGAGCATATTGAAGACGATTGAATAGATCTTCCTGAGAATTAATGCCTTTTTTGTTTAAGAAGCGTTGCATTCCGTTGGGGATAGGACGATTCGCTTGATTAAGAAACATCGCGCTTGGGTCCACAGCTCCGCCTTCTGCTTCATTCATTGGACCGCCCATAAATCGATTTCTGCCTAAAAACATCTTTTTTCCCTCCTCCTAATTCCATTATATGGATAACCCCAAAATATGTTAAATTGTTTAAATCCAAATAAAATGCTCCCTTTCGACAGCAGATTATTTTTTCGTTTAATCTGTCTGCTTTAAGGGAGCATCCTGCTCTTAGAGATCACTCAGCGCGTTAATTACAATTTTATAGAATAACCGGTGTTATACCTCTTATTATCAATATTTAGATAAACATCGAAATCACCCGATATTCCTTCCCTGCTTACATAGAATTGGAAGTCATTATCGTTTTGTTCCTCAAAAGAAACACAGGCTGCGGTAACATCATGAACTACCGTCGGTATAGAGTAGAATTTTGATTCGTTCTCGCCTTTAAACTCGAGGATTACTTCCGATCCTTCCCTAAATGTTGCCCGCAGCGCCAAGCGGTCTTCTTCAAGAACTAAGGATAAGTTGTGTTTAGCCGGAACTCCGCCTTCCACATCTTTAAATTTAATCTTCATAAATTCCGGGGTTACTCCAAATCCGCCTAAGAATTCTCCTTTGCCCAATTCTAAATTAGTTCTTTCTTCATATAAGGCAAGCCTTCTTGCGCGGTAATAATTGCCGCCTTCAACCCTCAGTTCGTATTTTATTTCATCATTTTGGATTTCAACCGTAGTAGCACTCAGTGTGAGATGGATATGCTCTCCTTTGTACTTATTTAAAAGCATGGCGCCCAATCCATCCGTGTGTTTTCCTCTGTAGGTGGCAATCCCTCCGGAGTGAACCATGTAATGTCCTTCACCATAGTAATCGACATTGCTGATATAGGGGGAATAGAATTCCGCTCCTCTTTCTTTACCGTATTGCCATACTTGTTCGATTTCCATTTTTTCAGTATCGATTTTATAGATAACCCCTCGCGAGAAGTTCTTTTCCGGATCGATTCGATTGGCTTCATTCTTCGAACGATAGGTTCCGTTATCAAAGACGAATACGTTTCCATTCGGTAAAATCATGGCCGCATGTTGTTCATACTGCCAGTCGAAATCGCCTTTGGTCACATTTTTGAAGAAATATTTTTGCCACTCTTCGCCCCAGCCTTCGGGGTCACCGAGAATCCAGTTCAATTTACCTGTATCATAATTGAAGTTGATGATGGCATCTTTATGTCGGCCTGACATGGTTATTGAATTCGTAGGTTTATCATACCAAACGGCGTTGTTGTGGAACCAATCATGGTAATTCCAATCTCCCGCATTTCCTTTTTCCCTCGGTAAAATATCTAACAGACTCCATGACTTAACAATCTTTCCTGTTTTTCGATCCAATTCAACGACATAATCTTCAACAGATTCATTAAAGTCCTTATCAGACGCCGCTAAGATATTCCCATTTTCTAATTCTATGGCATCGTGATGGAACCCGCCCGGTAAGCGATATTCTTTATAGATTTTACCGCTAAAATCCATTTCCATAAGGCCGACACAATAGTAAGGTTTTTGAATGGTCCGGTAAGATGTATAGAGAAGCCTTCCGTTCGCAAGCTTTTTGATATCCCAACTTTGCATATTGGTTATCATCCATCTTATATCACCGGCATAATCAAAACCCACCGTTCGGCATGAATCAATTAAAGGTGTAGTCGTCGAGATTACCATAAGGTCTTTGCCAAAATATTCTGCAGTGGTATGGCAATACAGAGCCCTATTGACATTTAACTCATCGACTTTAATTGTAACCTCTGACGTTTTACCATTGCCGAGCGTAATCACAACCGTATTTTCATAATTATCGTATAATCCATAGATCGGTAATATATGCTCTTTAGCTGCTGGGAAGGTATGGGTAAAATCACCCTCTACCGCTTTACCCTTAACCGTAATTTTCACAGTCGTTTCTTTATCGGTATTAAAACAAATGACTGCGGCAAGAGGATTAATCAGATAGGGATTTTCGACGACAAGTGGATTTTCTAAAGTATAGTTTCCTGATCTGAATTCAGATAAATATTTTTGTTCGGATTCAAATTGCAACGTGATTAAGTGTTTTTCTGTTTCCAAATAATTTTTCAAGGCTATCTCCTCTTTTCAAATAATTAATCATTCTTGGGCTGCTTGATTTAAGCATAGCACAGTTCTATATTTTACTTTGTGTTCACAATTACAATCTACCTTAAAAACTTTGCCTATTTATTTTACTCAAGACCGCCTATGGCTAAGTTCCTTAATTTATCTTGATTTATAACCCTAATTTTCTCATATTTATAATCAACAATCCCTAATGCTTTAAAATGGTTTAAATATTTGGTCACCGTAACACGATGAGTCCCCATCATGTTGGCCAGTTCTTCATGAGTAATGTTGATAATGATCGACTTATCGGGAAAACCCCTTTTTTCCTCTATACAATAGATACTATAAAGAATTCTCGCTAAACTTTGGATAATGTTATGCTTTGATAAATCTGAAATTTGGTAAGCCATCATGCGCGAAGTCACGGCTAAGCTTGTACTGATAAATAACAATAATTGAATATCCTTCTGTGCTAAATTAAGGATTACATCCCTGGAAAAATAATATAACTCACAGTCTTTGAGGGCAATTACCTCAAAAATTCCCGGCTGATGATGGAAAACAAATTGTTCGCCAACGATGGTTCTTTCCCCTCTGATGCTCATGGTTTTAATCGTATCTTCTTTACTCAATAAATTGCATTGGACGTCCCCTTTTTGAATAAAATAGAGGCCGCCGGGATTTTCACCGATATTGACGATAATATCTCCCTTAGGCTTGTGGAGTCTGCGGCCTAAAGACAAATATTTGTCCCACACTTTCGAAGATACACCTTCACTCTGAAGGGTCGTTTCTCCAAAATAAATCGATTGGGTAATAAATTCCTCTAATTCTTTTGCTTTATTCACCATGGATCCCAGCTTTCTAAATTTTTATCGATAAGGAGTTTAATAAATTCATCAAGTGGGAAAAGGAATTACCCGTTTGGCCATAACCTAGGGTAATTCCTATGCATCTCAGCAGTGCTTCGTCATGGATCAATGATTAGATGATCAGAAAAGGATTTGAGACAATGGGAACCCAAGAACCGTATACATTAACCAACCAATAATGACCATTGGAAAACCCATCTTTAAAATTTGCTTCATACTAATAAGGTCACGCCGCGCATGCATCATACCGCAATAAGGAGAAGCGGCCGGTGTGAGAAGCGCAAAGAAAACGATTTGAGCGATGCAAATCATCACCACCCGTCCAACGGGTGGTTTGGGATAAGGCTATAAGCCTTTGTTACTGACCAGCGCCTAAAGACGCTGGCTTTCACATACGTTCAAGCTACTTGTCTTTGCCACCTTTGCCACCCCTAAAGGGGTATTT
>NZ_JAYFQK010000022.1:0-97956 GCF_034927245.1 Desulfitobacterium sp. | reverse complement strand
GCTTTTCGAGAATTCTTTTTTAAATAATCAGCTAAAAAACGTTGAAAAGGCTAGCTAAAAAGTAATAACGAGTTGTAATTTACAATTTTGAGTTTGCAAAAACTTTACCTAATAGCACCTAAAGGGGTGCGAAACTTCAGTAATAACCTAGTTTATCAATCTAGGGAACTAGGTCAAGCCCCCTTGCTTCCGGTCCCTCAGAAAAAGGGAATGAACCTCAGGGCAAAGTTGGATTTCTTAGTAAAAGATGGATTATTCTATATAACGATTATTTCATTATTGCTTAAATCTATTCTTTTTATTGGTTTGGTTAATAATGATGGGACACATTTTAGTTCACTCAGTGCTTTTCGTAGTTTTAGTTCACCACCGCCGCTGAGCGTATATGTATTCTTTATTATTATTTTTCTCAGTTTTGCCTATCTTTTTAAAGGGAAACGTCACTATTGGGCATTATTTGGTATTAATTTTATCCTCTCTTTATCCTTGATCGCCGATTTAATGTATTACCGAGGATTCGGAAGTTTCCTTTCACCCTATTCATTAAGTCAAACGTCAAATTTAGATAATCTTTTGTCATCGATCATTTCTATGCTTCGTTCGATTGACTTGTTTTTTGTCGTTGATTTAATGGTTATAGGCCTTATTGGCCTGCGCGTGTCTAAACTTTATATCCGAGCGGAAAGAAGCTTTTTATTGTTTTTTCTTTTACTCGGTCTTTCAATATCCGGTATTTATTATCAGCATGTCCAACTTGACCTCAAAGGAAACGATGATACCATGCTTTTCAGAGTAGCATGGGCACCGAATCAAACATTAACGAATTTATCCCCTTTTGGATATCACCTTTATGATGCTTATAATTACTTAAAGGATACAAATGAATACACACTAACGACCCAAGAAATAGAACAAATGAAAATTTGGTTTGATGATAAAAATGAGGACTTACCGCCAAACCAATATGCCGGGCTTTTCAAAGACAAGAATTTGCTCGTTATTCAGGTTGAATCCCTGGAGAACTTTGTTATCAATCAATCAATAAATGGGCAGGAGATCACCCCTAATCTCAACAAATTACTTTATAACAGCTTTTACTTTTCAAATTACTATGAGCAAGTTTATAACGGAAATAGTTCAGATGCGGAACTGATGACGAATACTTCAGTATATCCTGCACGCAACGGAGCAACGTTCTTTCGCTTTCCCCAGAATACGTATAATTCATTACCGAAGCTTTTACAAGACCAAGGTTATAGCACCCAAGCCATTCACGCAGATAAAGGCGCTTTGTGGAATTGGCAGAATGCGCTTGAGGGGATTGGTTTCGAGAAGACGACAGATGCCTCTTACTTTAATCAAGATGAACAGATTGGGTTAGGAGTAAGTGATGGAAGCTACCTAAAGCAAGTCATTCCGCTTATTACGCAAGAAACAGAACCGTTCTATACTTTTATGGTAACGTTATCGAGTCATAGTCCTTTTGATTTACCGGAACAGTTTCAAACGATGGATCTCGAGGATCAGTTCAATCAAACTAAGTTAGGGGGCTATTTCCAAAGCATTCATTATACCGATGAGCAACTGGGAATCTTTATGAATACGCTTGAAGAAAAAGGGATTCTAGAAAATACCGCCGTAGTTATCTATGGAGATCATACAGGGGTGCATAAATATTATGATGATGAAGTTCAAGCGATGAACGATCCTGAAAGTTGGTGGCTTGATAACTCTAAACGTGTTCCCCTGATCATCTATAACAAAGACTTAACAGGCCGGGAAGTCGAGACCACAGGCGGACAAATTGATCTTCTGCCTACCATAGCCTATCTGATGGGAATTCCTGAAAAAGAATACAACAACACGACCTTCGGACGGAATCTCTTGAATACTCAGAGAGATTTTGCAGTTCTTGCGAATGGAGAATATATTGGAAAGCCTGTTTCAGAAGAGAATCAGAATAAGAAAATTCAGGGGTTAGCCCTATCTGACCTAATTCTCAGAAGTAATTATTTTAAAGAATGAAAATTAATATAGGCTGGTAAATTTAATTATTCTTGACGAGTATGTTTATGATACGAGCCTTCCATAATATAAAGGAAACTTTGTTCAGGTCGAGCTAAAACTTGATCTTGGGTTAAGTTGAATGGATATAGGGAAGAAGGAGTGTCATGCTCATGCTAAAAAACGACGAAGGTCTTGAAGAAGGGTATAGAAATTCGGGAGTTGAAAATATCAAGGAGTTAGGACAGATTCAGATTCCGGAACCGACAGAAAATATTTTTTGCCTGACTGTTGTTGGTCAGATTGAGGGACATCAGATTTTACCCGCACAATCTAAGGCGACAAAGTACGAGCATGTGATTCCGCAATTGGTCGCGGTGGAGCAAAATCCAAAGATCGAGGGACTCATTATTATTCTAAACACTGCCGGAGGAGATGTAGAAGCGGGTCTGGCAATCTCCGAGCTGGTGAGCAGCCTTAGTAAACCCAGTGTATCCTTAGTTCTGGGAGGCGGACATAGTATCGGGATCCCAATTGCCGTCAGCAGCAGTAAAAGTTTTATTTCTCCGACAGGGACGATGACCGTGCACCCGATTCGTTATACCGGTTTAGTGATCAATGGGCATCAACAGTTTTCGTATTTGCAAAAGATGCAAGAGCGAATTAATAGCTTTATTATTCAGCATTCAAAAGTATCGGAAGAACAATTGAAAAAATTGATGTTTGCGACGGGTGAATTAGCTCAGGATATCGGAACAATTTTAATTGGTCAAGATGCTGTTGACGTTGGCTTAATTGATGCTGTCGGCGGTTTAAAAGAGGCCTATGCCGAAATGAGAAGTTTGATAGAGAAGCAAAAAGGGATTTAAAGGATGAAAAACGGGCATTGATGCCCGCTTTTTCGTACAATAATACATTATAAAATGCACAAATTAAGTTTCTATATTATACTATTAAGAGATGATAAACAATTAGGTAAGATATGGATATTCTCAAAAGAAGGTGTGGGGGAATTATTGTGGCGAAGCGAAAGACACCACGCCGCACGGTTAAGAAAAGACCAACATTAAAAGAAACGGTACAGCATGAAGTTGTTGGGATATTGGCTTTGGGCTTGGCAGCTCTGGGAATTGTCTTGCTCTATTCTAAATCGAGCGGATTTATCGGCGAAAAGTTAAACTATGCTCTGACTGTTTTGGCAGGAGGAGGGAGGATTTGGGTTCTTATTCTTCTCGGACTTTGGGGTTTCGCATATATGAATCAACGCCATCGGAATAATGGGTGGCGGATTGGCGGCATACTTTTACTATGGTTTGTTCTGGAGGGAGTTCTTCATTTTCAGCTTCCGGGAGTCGCGGCTTTCTCTCCTGCCGATCTCTGGCAGGCCGGCAAAGATGGGCTGGGTGGGGGCATAGTTGGGGCAGGTATTGCTATTGTTCTGAAATCTTCGGTAGGGATTGCCGGAGGCTATGTTATTTTGATCATGTTAGCTTTGATAGGTGCCTTACTTGCCACTAACCGTTCGCTGATTGATGAAATACATGATGCGCAAAAAATGACTGAACATATCGGAGCGTGGATAAAGGAACAAATAGGAGAATTTATCTATGTTGTTCAAGATCCCGAGGCCGAAGAGGATGAGATCGATAATCAGGAAACGGAAACAACTGTGAAACAGAACCTTAAGAAAACGATAAAGGGGTCTAAGAAAAAGGAAATCAAGGATACATCCGGCAATAAGGCTCTTGATCCTGATGTTGTGGAACGTCCGTTGATTATTCAAACGTTGCATGATAGTGACGATTTAGCAGAGGCAGAAATGGAATCCCCAAAAATCGAAGATGAACCCAGACAATCTAGCTTTGAATTCACAGAGGCTAAAGATACCGGAACCGTGAATCACGATCAAGGGGATATCATGCCTCCCGGCAAACTGACCGGAACCCCGATTTCACGGCAGATCCAGAAAGATAACGCAACATATCAATTACCGAATTTAACCTTATTGCAGAAGTCGCTTAAGGTAAAAAATTCACGAATTAATAAGGATCTTGCTGATAATGTTAAAATCCTTGAGGATACTTTGGGCAGCTTTGGAGTTAAAGTGAAAGTCACCCATGTTACCCAGGGACCTGCTATTACGCGCTATGAAGCACAACCTGCTCCGGGAGTAAAAGTAAGCCGTATTACCAACCTTGCTGATGATATAGCCTTAGGCTTAGCTGCATCAGATGTTCGGATTGAAGCTCCGGTTCCCGGAAAATCGGTCGTCGGAATCGAAGTGCCAAACCGGGAGATTTCGATGGTTCATTTCAGGGAAGTCCTAGAAACGCCTGAATTTCAAAATGCTAAGGGCAAATTATCCGTAGCTTTGGGTAAGGATATTACCGGTACTCCGATTATTGCGGACTTAACAAAAATGCCCCATCTACTGATTGCAGGGGCTACCGGTTCCGGAAAATCAGTTTGTGTGAACACGTTAATTAACAGTATTTTATTTAAAGCGCGTCCGGACGAAGTCAAATTTTTACTCGTTGATCCTAAAATGGTTGAGCTCACGAATTACAATGGGGTTCCCCATCTTATTGCTCCGGTCGTAACAGACCCAAAGAAAGCAGCAGGGGCGCTTAAATGGATTGTTACGGAAATGGAAACACGGTATGAGTTATTTGCAGCTTCAGGAGTTCGTGATATCGTACGCTATAACTTCTTACAAACCCAAGAAAAGAAAGAGAATGTGCCTCCTTTACCATATGTTGTTGTGATAATTGATGAGCTTGCTGATTTAATGATGGTTGCACCGGGTGATGTTGAAGATTCGATCTGTCGCTTAGCTCAGATGGCGAGAGCAGCAGGTATTCATCTTATTATTGCAACTCAGAGACCTTCTGTTGATGTCATCACAGGATTGATTAAGGCCAACATTCCTTCGCGAATCGCTTTTGCCGTTTCGTCACAGACGGATTCACGAACAATCTTGGATATGAATGGGGCGGAAAAACTATTAGGACGAGGGGATATGCTTTATTCACCCATGGGTTCCAGTAAACCTGTTCGTGTTCAAGGCTGTTTTCTGGCGGATAAAGAAGTCGAAAACGTGGTTCGGTTTTTACAAAGTCAAGCTGCTCCCGAATATCAAGAGATCCCAAACATTGAAATTGGTAACAGTAAAGTTGAAACGGCAGGGGACGAGCTCTTCCATCAAGCCGCACTTTTATTTATCGAATCCGGAAATGCCTCTGTTTCTTTATTGCAAAGGCGCTTGAGAATTGGGTATACGCGGGCGGCACGTCTTATGGATTTATTAGAGGAAAAAGGCGTTGTTGGAGAATATGAGGGTTCCAAACCTCGTGAAGTTCTTATCACGAAAGGTCAATTCGAACAAAAATTTGGTTTAATGGATGAAATTGTCGGCAAATAGTTGCGGATTTGGCGGGCAGGCATTATGATTAAAGAGAATACAGTCTATCCAGAAGGGATTTTTTATGATTAACGAAATTGTTGTAGATGAATTGGAGAATTTAAAGAATCCGATTCTTGTTGATGTACGCTCTGAAGGAGAATATCTGGAAGACACTATACCGGGTGCGCTTAACCTGCCCCTTTTCAATAATGAAGAAAGGGCTCGTGTGGGAACTACTTATACTCAAATCTCTCCGGCCATGGCAAAGGAAGAAGGATTAGAAATTGTTGGTCCTAAATTGCCTGACTTGGTTAAACAAGCCCAGCTTTGGGCGGAAGAAGGCCCTCTTGTTCTTTTCTGTTGGCGCGGCGGGATGAGAAGCAAATCCGTAGCAACGGTTTTGGATTTGATGGGAGTTTCTGTTTACCGTCTGCAGGGAGGGTATAAGTCTTATCGAAAAAAGATCGTTGAGTTTTTTGAACAGGATCCGTCATTTAGCTTTTTTGTTCTCAGAGGAAATACCGGGGTAGGTAAAACGGAGATCCTCAAGCGTTTAAAAAGTGATGGATATCCGGCGATCGATTTGGAGAAATTAGCGAATAATCGTGGCTCAGTTTTTGGAGATGTTGGGTTAGGGTCAGCTCCTTCACAAAAGAAATTTGAATCCTTGCTCTATGAGGAGTTAATGGAGATCAAAGCCAAGGGCCATTCGTATATCATTGTCGAATGTGAGAGCAAACGCATTGGTCGTGTTACCTTACCGATGAAGTTTTACAAAGCAATGCAGCAAGGCACGCAAATCCTTATATATGATTCAATCTCTAATCGTGTAAATCGGCTTCTTCGGGAGTATACCGAAATTCCTAATGCGCTGGATCAAATCCGGGCAGCTTTCGCGCGTCTTGAGAAAAATTTGGGTCATAAGAAAATCGAACAATATAATTTACTATTAGATGAAGGAAAATTAGAAGATTTCACGATAAATCTGCTCGAATATTATGATGCCCTTTATGGATATCCTAATAAACCAAGTTCTGAGTATGTATTCGAGGTGAATCAGACGGCTCAGGATCAAGCAATACGGAATTTGGAGGATTTCCTGGAAAAGAGCGCAGCACTACCCGGGACTCCGGTACAAGATGAAATTTCTAATATCGCAAAATAATTCTAGTAGAATTATTTTGCGCGTTTAAGTTATTCGGAAATATTTTACTTGGGCTGGTAAACAGTCCTTTGACGTGAGCTAAATATTAAGGAGGGTTTTGAATGGCAGGCGAGGGAAAACTCCTTCAGGCAGCACGTGAAGAAAAAGGATGGAGCTTAATCCAAGCTGAGGATATAACAAAAATCAGAGTACGTTATCTTGAAGCTATGGAAAATGAGGATTATAGAATTTTGCCTGGCGCAACTTATGTTAAAGGCTTTTTACGGACTTATTCTAAATATCTTGGGATAAATCCTGAGGATGTGCTGGAACTCTATAAAGAGAGTCAGCCGGTTCTTCAACCGAAAAGTGAACCCGTTGAAAGAAAAGTTATTCACTTTAAAAGACCTGTATGGTTTCGTCCGGTAACGGCGGTATTATTGGGTTTTCTTGCATTAGGAACAGTGGCAGGGATTGCGTTTTTGAGCAACAAGCCGCAAGGGGAAGTACCAACGGCAGACTATACGCCTGTACCTTTGCCGAGCGCTCCTCAGACGGAACCTAAAAGTACGGAAGAGGTTACGCCTGCTCAACCCCCGGCGAACACACAGACCCCAGCCAACGTTGTTGAAGCGACCTCAGACGGCTTAAAAGCCCAAATTGTATTTACCCAAACTTGCTGGTTAGTCGTTAATGTTGATGGAAAACCGGCACTTGAAGGAACGTTTTCCTCGGGAACAACAAAAGAACTGACGGCAGCGGAGAAAATCGAATTTGTTACGGTTGGTAATGCCGGAGGAGTAACAATCACTCTCAATGGGAAGAGTATGCCTAGTCTGGGGGCATCCGGACAAGTGGTTCGCAATGTCGTTTTTAATAAAGAAACCTTAAACCAAGTTTCAGCGCAAATTCAAACCGCTAAAAACCCTTAATTTTAACAAAAAACATAAAATTACGACCTTAAATAAGGAGAGAATGAATTTGGCTAAAGAATCATCATTCGATATTGTTTCCCAGGTTGAAATGCCGGAAGTGAGCAATGCTGTTCACCAAGCACAAAAGGAAATTGAAAAACGTTTTGATTTCAAAAACAGCAAATCTTCAATCGAAATTCAAGACGATAAAATTATCTTAGTTTCGGATGATGATTTTAAATTGCGAAATGTTGTCGATATTCTTGAGAGTAAACTTGTAAAAAGACAAGTTTCCTTAAAGGCGTTGGATTATGGCAAAGTAACGTCTGCCGCAGGCGATACAGTTCGTCAAGAAGTGAAATTGGTTCAGGGTATTTCACAGGACAAAGCCAAGCAAATCAATAAATTGATCAAAGAAAGCAAGATTAAGGTATCAAGCTCTATTCAAGGAGATCAACTTAGGGTCTCCGGCAAGGACAAAGATGACCTTCAGGCTGTAATTGCTCTCCTCCGCAAGCAGGATTTAGGAATTGACCTGCAATTTATCAATTATCGATAAAGGAAAATAGCATTAGAAGACGTTTTAGGATGGTGCTGTTGCGCGATGGACCTTCTGTTCACAGTGCAACAGCCCTTTGTAATTTAAACTGAGCAATAGAACTGGAGTGATATTCATCAAAAAGCCACAGTTTTTACCGATAAGTCAAGAAGATATGAAAAAACACGGGTGGAAGGAACTGGATTTTCTGCTCGTTACCGGGGATGCTTATGTAGATCATTGTTCCTTCGGAATCGCAATAATTTCCAGGATACTCGCAAAAGAGGGGTATAAGGTAGGGATTATTGCTCAACCGGATTGGAAAGATCTCGAATCCTTTAAAATTTTAGGACGTCCTCGATTGGCTTGCCTTATTTCGGGAGGAAATCTCGATTCCATGGTTGACCACTACACCGCGGCAAAAAAAAGGCGCTCCAAAGATGTTTATTCTCCCGGCGGAAAACCGGGATTAAGGCCGGATCATTCTACTGTAGTCTACTCCAATCGTGTCCGTGAGGCTTATCCCGGACTTCCTATTGTGATTGGGGGGATCGAAGCGTCTTTGCGTCGGTTTGCTCATTATGATTTTTGGAGTAATAAGGTCAAAAATTCAATCCTTATGGACAGCCAGGCGGATATCCTCGTTTTCGGAATGGGTGAGAAGGCCATTATCGAAATTGCTAAGCAATTAAATGAGGGGATTCCGGTTCGTGATATTCAAGGGATTCGGGGTACAATGGTTCATTGGAAAGATGAGCTGCCTGAAGGGGTTATTGAACTTCCCTCATATCAAGAGGTTGCAGAAGATAAACGCAGGTATGCCGAAGCGTTTTGGATTCAATATAACCAACAGGATCCTATTCGTGGCAAGGCCATGTTCCAAGCGCATGGCAAGGGAGGAGTTTTACAATATGCTCCCGGATATCCACTCACACAGTCGGAGATGGATGCGGTTTATGCCTTGCCTTACGTGGGGACCTATCATCCGAGCTATGAAAAAGACGGCGGAGTTCCGGCTATTACGGAGGTCGAGTTTAGCTTAGTCAGTGCACGGGGCTGTTATGGTTCCTGCTCTTTTTGTGCGATTACCTTTCACCAGGGCAGAATTGTACAAAGCCGCAGTCAAGAATCCATACTTCGGGAAGCAGAGCGCTTAACGTGGCATCCCAATTTCAAAGGGTATATTCATGATGTAGGTGGACCTACCGCCAATTTCCGGCGTCCTGCGTGTGAGGCGCAGCTTAAGCGGGGTGCTTGTCCTCACCGGCAATGCCTTTATCCCTCGCTGTGCCCGCAAGCCGATGTGGATCATGGAGAATATATTCAACTATTGCGGCGTTTGAGAAGCTTACCTAAGGTTAAGAAGGTCTTTGTTCGTTCGGGGATCCGATATGATGCAGTCCTTGCTGATAAGAATACCGACTTTTTACGTGAGCTTTGTCAATATCATGTTAGCGGACAATTAAAAGTAGCCCCCGAGCATGTCAGCGACCATGTACTTCAAAGAATGGGTAAACCGGGAAGAAAGGTTTATGATACCTTTGTTAAGGAATTTAAGGATATTAATAATGAATTAGGTAAGAAACAGTTTCTGGTTCCTTACCTAATGTCTTCCCATCCGGGAAGCGGTCTGCGCGAGGCGATTGAATTAGCGGAATATGTCCGTGATATGGGGGTTAATCCGGAGCAAGTCCAGGATTTTATTCCGACTCCGGGAACTCTTTCAACCTGTATGTACTATACAGGAATAGATCCGTGTACAATGGAAAGTGTCTATGTTCCTCGAAGCATGGAAGAAAAAGCGATGCAGCGGGCTTTGATTCAGTATCGAAATCCGAAAAATTACGGACTCGTTGAAAAAGCATTGAAGAGGGCTCATCGTGAGGATCTTATTGGCTATGGACCAAAATGCCTGATCCGTCCCAGAAAAGGAGCACAGTCAAAGAGTATTCAGAAGAGTACAGGTAATACTAAGAATACGAGGAAGGTAGAGAACCTCGGCCGACCGAACAGAACAAAGTTTAAGAAACGCCATACTAAATAATTGCGCCAAACTCGTCTAATAGGGTATCTTCGATTTCCTCAAAAGCAAGAACCCCTAATTCCTTATTGAAAGTCGGTTCAAAATCTAAAAAGTCCTCTGCCGTGGGGCGCACATCCGAATAGAACTTGGAGAAAGAAAACCAAGCACCCTTTTCATCCTTTCGGAGATATTGAAGGTTATAAAATTCCGAATCGTCCAGATGACTCTGAAAAACGATGGATTGGCCTGGGATGACAAAAATCACAGTTGCATCCGCGTATTTACGGTTAATGAATTTCCAAAAAAAGCCCTCGATCAGAGATGCAAAATCCTGAGAACTTTCCTCTTGATCTTCCCAAGTAAAATTTATGGAATTGAGATTCTTTTCTTCCATCATATCAGCTAAGTCATCAATTCGAGAAACAACCGGCGAAGGCAGAGAATACTGGTCACAAAGTTTATTGCCGCAGTGATAGACGGGTACTTGGTGAATATGGCCTAAACCTTGGGCCAAGTCAATCGGGATCGTCCGCTGGGTTAAATAACCCGTATCTCCGCAACCGCATAAATCAAGGGGAGAAAGTTCTTTCATTGTTAAAAACGCCTCACTCATAAAGTATTCAAGTCTATTATACACAAATATATTATAGAAATAAATTTCCCTTCTAAAACTCAACGTTCAATATAGTTCCAATATAGTTTTTGACCGTTAGAAGAAGTTGGTTTATACTATTAGAAGAATGCATGAGCTTAAGTAGATATTGGGGTGCAATTTTGAGTAAACAAGTCGCAATTGTAACATTAGGATGTCCGAAAAATCAAGTTGACAGTGAAGTCATGACAGGTTGGATCAGTGAAAAATATGTTGTGGTTCAGAAACCCGAACAAGCAGATATTATTGTCGTTAATACATGTACATTTATTGATAGTGCAAAAGAGGAGTCTGTTGATACTATTCTTGAAATGGCGCAGTACAAACAAGAGGGTCATTGTCAGACTTTGCTTGCGGCAGGCTGTTTAGCTCAACGCTATGGTGATGAGCTGATGGCAGATATTCCTGAACTTGATGGAATTTTAGGAACAGGCAATCTGGCAGAGATACTTGAAGTCATTGAAGAGGCTCAAAATCATAAAACCAAACATGTGAATCAAGAAGCTCCTCAGTTCATTTATAATGAAATAATGCCAAGGCAGCGCTTTTCTCCGAATCATTATGCCTATGTAAAAGTAGCCGAGGGATGCGACAACTTTTGCACCTATTGTGTTATACCAAAGGTAAGAGGACATTTTCGAAGCCGGACTGAAGAATCTATTTTACGTGAAGTTCAGCAGATGGCTAAAGAAGGCGTTAAGGAAATTCTCCTGATTGCCCAGGATACAACACGGTATGGTAAGGATCTTTATGGAGAATTCAGGCTGCCTTCTTTAATCCGGAAGGTTGCTGAGATTAAAGGAATAGAGTGGATTCGTCTGATGTATTGCTACCCCGATTTGTTTACCGATGAGCTTATTCAGGTTATGAAGGAAACTCCGAAGGTTTGCCGCTATATCGATTTACCTCTGCAGCATGCGGATAATCAGATCTTGAAAGAAATGAATCGTCGGGGAACAAGTGAAGAATCGGAAGAATTAATTCAAAAATTACGTCAAGCCATGCCAGATATTCGAATCAGAACAACGATGATTACGGGTTTTCCGGGAGAAACCGAAGAACAGTTCGCTAATTTACTTGCTTTTGTTAAGCGGGTTCGTTTTGATCGTTTAGGTGCGTTTGCGTATTCACAAGAAGAATCGACACCGGCGGCGCAGCGGGAGGATCAGATTCCGTTAGAAGTGCGTGAAAAACGACGGGACGATCTAATGCAGCTTCAGCAGGAGATTGCCCTGGAATGTCAACAACGTTGGATTGGGAAAACATTAAAGGTTTTAGTTGAAGAAAAATTACCGGATGGACGTTTCTTGGGGCGTACGGAAGGAGATGCGCCTGAAATAGATGGTTCGGTTTATATTAACTCCTCACTGGAACTGGAAATAGGTGAATTTAGTCAAGTCAAAATCCATGAAGCGGATAGTTATGATTTAATGGGAGATGTTGTTCCGTGAATTTGCCCAATCGACTGACATTAGCCCGTATTATATTAATACCGATTTTTATGGCCTTTTTATTGATTCAAGATGCAAAAGGTCATACAATTTTTCCCTATCAAGATATTGTCGCCGCAGTCATTTTTATTCTGGCCGCAACCACAGATGGGTTGGATGGCTATATTGCCCGTAAACGCGGCCAGGTTACGACTCTTGGTAAGTTTATGGATCCTTTAGCAGATAAACTTCTTGTATCGGCCGCATTGATTTCCTTGGTTGAACTTGGAGATGTGCCGGCTTGGATTGCTTGGGTGATCCTTGGACGGGAGTTTGCCGTTACCGGATTAAGAGCAATTGCTTCGGCTGATGGAGTTGTTATCGCTGCGAGTAAGCTTGGGAAGATAAAAACGGTTACTCAGGTCATTGCAATTTCAGCCATACTTCTAAAAGATTGGCCGTTTTCACTTATACATATTCCTATAGGTCAGCCTTTCCTCTATATCGCCCTATTTTTTACGGTACTTTCGGGAGTAGATTATATGGTAAAAATGAAGAAGCTATTCCGCAAGTAAAATAAAGGAATTAGGAAAATAGTAAGAAGGATTCTCTTAAATGATGAATCCTTCTTTATTTTTCCTCAGAACCCAATATACACTGATTGAGGCAATATTTATATGACCGATATATATATATTCAATGCTATAATGTGATATATACTCAGATGACATATCGGAGCGCTTATTTCGATCAATTCGTGAAACGGAGGGTACACACGGCTATGATGAGACAGAGAATTATGAGAGTTAGTCTTGTAAGTATTCTCGTTTTTGGTCTCTTATTGGGCGGCCAAATTATCTATAGAAATACTTATACTAATGGACAGTTGAACAAAAATGGGCGTCAGATACCCGGTGTCGTTTCGGCTGAACTAATATCTGAAAATGGGCAAAAAGTCCTTGAAGTGACGACTAACCATATAGAAGATTTTGAAAAAGCAGGACAACAGCTTGAAACACTCGCAGGAGAGCATCCCATTCGTATTAAGGATCAGAGAACGCCGGAATTAGAGAAACTTATGTCCCAAATGCAATTTTCGCTGCAAGAAGGTATTGTGCGCGGTAATTTTACACAAATGGAAGAAATGTTACAGCAACTGGCGTCTCAAGCTGGGGTAACTCTTGAGCTGTCGATGGACAGTGAAGGAATTTATGTAAACTTAACCCAAGGACAAGCCCAATTACTTGAAGTTGTCGAACGCCCCGGTCAAGGAAAGTATCTACAGTCGGAAGGTCAGTAAGAGGTGAGGAAAAATGGGGATTGATATAGCATTAGGCACCGGAATTGGAATTTTCTTTTTCTTGGGGGTGATTGGTTATAATGTATTTCCTTTGGGGCTTGTAGGCATTGGGGCATTTATTATCTGGAAAATGGTCATCCAAAAACAAGGATTAAATACAGCGGGAAGAGGAATTCAAATCTCTGATACTTCTGTAGATTTTGAGGATATCGGCGGTCAGAGCGCTGCTAAAAAGGAATTGAAGGAAGCTTTAGATTTTCTGTTATATTCAGAACGCATGAAGGAACTGGGAATTCGTCCGCTGAAGGGAATTCTCTTATCCGGTCCGCCGGGAACAGGCAAAACCCTTTTAGCAAAGGCCGCCGCACGCTATACTAATTCAGCTTTTATTGCCATATCGGGCAGCGAATTTGTGGAAATGTATGCAGGGGTCGGTGCCGAACGCGTTCGCAAATTATTCCGCAGAGCTAAAGATCTGGCACGCAAAGAAAAAAAGTCGAGCTCGATTATATTTATTGATGAGATTGATATTCTTGGAGCGAAGCGTGGAAGTAATGTATCACACCATGAATATGATCAAACCCTAAACCAGCTTTTGGTTGAAATGGATGGATTGGGGATAGAACAGGATATTCAAATATTGGTACTCGCAGCGACGAATCGCTCTGAAGCCCTTGACCAGGCGTTGCTGAGACCGGGCCGCTTTGATCGCCAAGTTAAAGTTGATTTACCGGATAAGGAAGGTAGATTGGCGATTCTTAACATCCATACCCGCAATAAACCGTTAGCAAAAGATGTTGATCTAGGTAAGATTGCTCAAGAAACATTCAGCTTTTCTGGGGCACATCTTGAAAGTGTTTCGAATGAAGCCGCTGTTTTTGCATTACGTGATGACGCTCAGAAAATCGAGATGCGGCATTTCCGTGAAGCCGTGGAAAAAGTATTATTAGGAGAAAAACTTGATCGTAAACCGACTGAGGAGGAATTACAACGGGTAGCAGTTCATGAAAGTGGTCATGCTTTACTTGCAGAAAGTGTTCATCCTCATTCGGTTTCCCAGATTTCCATTCGTTCAAGAGGAAATGCTTTAGGGTATGTCCGCCATTATCCGAAAGATGATCTTTATCTTTATACCCAAGGGATGATCGAAGAGCAAATAATGATTGCCCTGGCCGGTGCATTAGCAGAAGAAGCCATTTTAGGGGTGCGCAGCACAGGATCAGCAGGAGACTATGAACAATCTTTGCGATTAGTTGAAAAAATGATCGCTTCAGGTATGTCAGAGTTAGGGATTGTCGATGTAAATAAACTGAGTGCAGATCAAAGGGTGAAAGTGACCCACGATATTCTCAATACACTTGAGGCAAGAACCCGGGAGATCATAACCCAAGGAAAAGCGGTACTACGAAAGGTTGCGGATGTTTTACAAGTGGAGGAAAGTATCTGCGGGGAAAAACTCCGTTCTTACCTCAATACGGTAGCGTAAATGGAGAAGATTGTTGCACGATGAAATAAATGTTTGTCGTGCGGCAATCTTTTTTTAAGGTTATTAAAGGATAATAATTTTATGATAAGAAATAATTAGGAAAGCAGT
Organism: Desulfitobacterium sp.; assembly: GCF_034927245.1. Classification (GTDB taxonomy): domain Bacteria; phylum Bacillota; class Desulfitobacteriia; order Desulfitobacteriales; family Desulfitobacteriaceae; genus Desulfitobacterium_A. The sequence continues at coordinate 82,954 of NZ_JAYFQK010000022.1, read as the reverse complement.
GGGAATCCTTAAAAGAAGGAGAATCCCTGATAGATGGATAAAAATGCATTAGTTTGCGTTTAATGGTGGAGAGTGATAAAATATTATGAAAGCTGAAATTGTCGCTACGGGTACCGAGATACTACTCGGACAAACTCTAAATACCAGCGCCCATTATTTAACGGGCCAATTATCAGAGCTTGGAATTGAAGTCGATTACCATACCACAGTGGGGGATAACCGTGAACGCCTTGAACAGGTTCTGGAGCAGGCTATTAACCGTTCGGAACTGGTCTTGACGACCGGTGGAACAGGACCCACTGTTGATGATATGACAAAGGAATTAGTCGCTAAGGTTCTAGGCTTGAAATTACAGCTCGATCCTGGAAGCTTGGAGCGAATCCAGCACTTTTTTTCGAGCCGTGGCTCAGTTATGCCTAAAACCGAAGAAAAAGAAGCCTATTTCCCTGAAGGTTCAATAATCCTTAAAAACGATTACGGGACCGCCCCAGGTGCAATTATCCGGCACAAGGGAAAGATGGTTGTGATCTTGCCTGGCCCCCCCGCTGAAATGACACCCATGTTTGAGCAATTCGTATTGCCAATATTGGTAAGGTTCGTTGCGAACGATACGAAACGGATGTATAGCCGGGTGGTTAAAATTTTTGGTTTGGGAGAATCGGAGATCGAAGAAGCCTTACAGGATTTGATGGGAAATGATCAACTGGGGATGACGTTGCTTGCCAAACATTCGGAAATGCATGTCCGCTTGGTTGTACGCGAAAAGAATGAACAGGAAGCTAAAGTACTTTTAGATAAGACGGAGCGGATCATCAGGGAACGTTTGAAAGCTGGGGTATTTGGAACGGATAATGAAACCATGTTGGGAATTGTAAATGGACTTTTAAAATCCCAGCAAAAAATGATCTCTACAGCGGAATCATGTACGGGAGGACTGCTGGGAGCAATGTTAACGCAAGAGCCCGGTAGTTCTGAATTTTATTTGGGTGGGGTCGTAAGTTATTCTAATTCATTAAAAGAGAAGTTTCTGGGAGTTAATCCCCAAACATTGCGAACGTATGGTGCGGTTAGTCCAGAAACGGCATGTGAGATGGCTGTAGGAGTGAAAGAGCGAACGGGGTCTGATCTTGCGGTCGGAATTACAGGAATAGCCGGTCCAGGTGGTGGAAACGATGAAAAACCGGTAGGCTTAGTCTATATCGGATTGGCCACACCGGAAGGCGTCCAAGCGAGCAAATTTCAGTTTCATGGTCAGAGGGAGTCAATTCGGCAATTGTCGGTAAAGGCTGCCCTAGATTTAGTTCGTCAATTTATGTTAAAGGTTGAAAGGAGCACATTATAGTTATATGGTTGAACGTTTACAATCCTTCGGAGAAATCGCTTTAAGCAAACAGGTTTTACAATCGCTTTCAGAAATGGGTTTTGAGGAGCCTTCACCAATTCAGAAGGAAGCGATTCCTCTAGCACTTGAAGGTGTAGACTTAATTGGACAAGCTCAGACAGGAACAGGTAAAACCGCAGCTTTTGGTATTCCCATTATTGAAAGGGCGAATCCCAAATTTCAGGCTGTTCAGGCTATTATTCTGAGTCCAACACGGGAACTGGCCGTGCAAGTATCTGAAGAGCTTGCCAAGATTGGTAAATACCGACACGTTAAGATTCTCCCGATTTATGGGGGACAATCGATCGATCGCCAGATCCGAGCTCTTCGCTTTGGAAGTCAGGTCGTTGTGGGTACGCCCGGACGGATCCTCGATCATTTGAAGCGGGGTACCTTAAAACTGCAATATGTCAAAACGGTTGTTCTCGATGAAGCGGACGAAATGCTTGACATGGGTTTTGTCGAGGATATCGAGAATATTCTAAAGGAAGTTCCCCAAGAAGAACGTCAAGTGATGCTGTTTTCGGCAACGATGCCGCCGGCTATCCGTAAATTAGCTCAACATTACATGAAAACTCCCAAATCTATTGCGGTCAGTCGGGACGAATTAACAGTTCCGCTCATTGAACAAGTTTATTACGAGACACGGGAGAAAATTAAAGTCGATGCCCTTTGCCGTATTATCGATATGGAAGATATCGGTCAAGCGATTATTTTCTGCAGGACAAAGCGCGGGGTCGACGAGCTTGTCGCCAGTTTAGAAGCACGGGGATATTTTGCGGATGCTTTGCATGGAGATTTAAGTCAACAACAACGGGATCGCGTTATGAAACGTTTCCGGGATGGGAAGATTGAGTTGCTTGTGGCAACTGATGTCGCAGCCCGAGGTTTGGATATTGATAATGTAACCCATGTTATCAACTTTGATATTCCTCAAGATCCCGAATCCTATGTTCACCGGATCGGCAGGACAGGCCGGGCCGGAAGAAAAGGGCAAGCCATAACACTGATTACTTCCCGTGAATATCGTCAACTACGCCTGATTGAGCGCTTGATAAAGACGCGTATTGTCCGTCAGGAACTGCCTTCGTTAGCTGATGTAAGTGAAAGACAAGCAGATAACCTCAAAGAACAGCTTGTTAAGCTAATCCAAAAGGATAATTTAGCAACGTATCGACCGATCGTGAGTGCCTTGCTTGAAGAATATGATTCAATCGACGTTGCGGCTGCCGCCTTGAAATATGCAGTAGAGGGAGCCGATGAACGTGTTGACGAAGAAGAAGAATTTAACTTTGGAAATACAGGAGCTGCTCCGGGAATGGTCCGTCTGTTTATGAACATTGGCCGGCTTCAACAGATCAGACCGCAAGATATTGTTCGCTGGATTGCCGATGAAAGCGGTATACCCGGAAATATTATTGGCATGATCAATATTTATGATAAGTTTACTTTTGTTGAAGTACCGGAGGAGTATGCAAATCGAGTTTTGAGTTGTATGCATCAGAATTTCATCAAAGGTCGGAAGGTTAATGTTGAACCTGCCAAAGCACGGTAAATTTCCAAATAGATAAGCTTATGATTTTAGGACAGCAGTACTCTGGGTACAGAGTACTGCTGTCCGATTGTTTATTCGACAATTAAGTGGGAAAATGATATGATATATAGTCAGGAAATCGTAAATAAAGGGATGGAACATTAAATGGATGCAGGACTTTTAGGTGGAGTACTGAGTATTGTTGCCATCGATTTAGTATTAAGCGGAGATAATGCTGTAGTTATAGCCTTAGCGACACTGCGTTTAAACGACAAGGATCGAAAGAAAGGAATCTTTTGGGGAACTTTTGGCGCAGTCACCCTTAGGATTATCTTAGCATCGATTGCTGTAATGGTCTTAAAACTGCCTTTTGTTCAGGCGATTGGCGGTATCTTGCTGATCGTGATTGCGATAAACCTTCTTAGGGGCAATGAAAATGATGAAAATATTCAAGCAGCGGGAAGTCTTGGGGAAGCCATTCAAACGATTATTTTTGCGGATTTCCTAATGAGTTTAGATAATGTACTCGCTGTTGCAGGGGCATCCAAAGGGAATATATTGCTCTTAATCTTTGGTTTAATGATTAGTATTCCGGTTGTTATTTTCGGCAGTACGATTATTTCAAAACTTATGAAGAAATGGACGTGGCTAATTTCTCTGGGAGCCGGCCTTTTGGGTTGGACAGCCGGCGGCATGATCTTGAATGACTCATTTTTTAGTTTTTTAACAAAAACAGCCATTCTCAATTATTTGATTCCGGGTGTTTTGGCGATCGGGGTTATTGTTATTGGAAATATTCTAAAGAAGAAAAATAATTCTAAATCTAAGGGACAAAAAGATATTCAAAATAAAATAGCGTAGTTTATATTCAAATGCCTCCCGAAGGTAAATCCTGCTTTGGGGAGGCTTTTCTATTAAATTTTAATCTCTTTCACTATTATTACAGTATTTTGTCGTAGATTGTATTATCCCGGAAAAGAGATTGACAAGGATTAAGGATAAAGTATAATTAAAATCGAACAAATGTTTTGTTATTAGGTTTATGTGTTTATATTTCGGTTAAAGGAGGAAGATCAATGGCAGGGGCTGACAAGCTAAAGGCTCTAGATATGGCTTTAAGCCAGATTGAAAAGCAGTTTGGTAAGGGTTCCATTATGAGATTGGGAGAAGCGAGTGCGAAGATGGCAGTCGATGTTATCCCAACGGGTGCCTTATCTCTGGATATAGCTTTGGGAGTTGGAGGAATACCGAGGGGAAGAATCATTGAAATTTATGGACCGGAATCCTCGGGGAAAACTACTGTCGCCTTACATATTATTGCGGAGGCCCAAAAAATGGGCGGGACTGCTGCATTTATTGATGCAGAGCATGCCCTTGATCCCGTATATGCGAAGGCACTTGGAGTAAACATTGATAATCTGCTCATATCCCAGCCTGATACCGGAGAACAAGGTTTAGAGATTTGTGAAGCATTGGTACGGAGCGGTGCGGTCGATGTGGTTGTTATCGACTCCGTAGCCGCACTTGTTCCGCGGGCTGAAATTGAAGGGGAAATGGGCGATTCTCACGTAGGACTGCATGCCCGTCTGATGTCCCAAGCCTTGCGTAAATTGACCGGCGCCATCAGTAAAAGCAATACTGCAGTTGTTTTTATTAACCAAATCCGTGAAAAAGTCGGAGTAATGTTTGGCAATCCCGAAACAACAACGGGCGGCAGAGCGTTAAAATTCTATGCAACGATCCGGATGGAGGTTCGGCGGGCAGAAACCTTGAAACAGGGTCAAGATATGATTGGCAATCGTACAAAGGTTAAGGTTGTTAAGAATAAAGTCGCTCCTCCGTTTAAAACCGCAGAATTTGACATCATGTATGGTGAAGGTATTTCCCGTGAAGGAAGCATTATTGATGTCGGTACTGACATGGACATCGTCAATAAATCGGGTGCATGGTATTCTTATAATGGGGAACGTTTAGGCCAGGGCAGAGAAAATGCTAAAGAATACTTGAAGCAGCATCCGGATATTGCAAAGGAAATCGAAGAAAAGATTCGGCTCAATAATACGGCCACAGCGCCTTCTTCAGATGATACTCCGGAACCGGGACAAGGTGATGAAGAATAAGATCATCAGTCAGCGAAGTGCGCTTGATGCTGCCCTGACTTACCTGAGCAGAAGAGCTTTAACGCGCTATGAACTAATATCCCGCCTTGAGAGGAAAGGCTACAGTGAAGCGGAAATTATTGAGACTATAGAAAGAGTCGAAGGCTGGGGATATATTAATGACAGAAATGTGGCTCTTTCTTTTGCACAAACAAAATTAGCCAGCTATTCTCAGAAGAGAGTAAACCAGGAGCTGCTGCGGCGCGGTATTGCCCCGGAGCTTGTCAAAGAGGTATTACAAGATTTATACGAACCGGAACGGGAGTTAGATCAGTGTACTAATTTAGCTAAGAAAATGTGGTCTGAGGAAAGCAGGCGTTGGGATAAAACATATCAATATAAAAAAACATATGCTTATATTCCTCGGGAAGTTTTTCTTAAACAAAAAATCGGGCAGAAACTCATGATCAAAGGATATCCCCAGCAAGTTATTCGCCAAGCGCTTGAAGAGTCATCGGGATGGAACTAAACTATCTGCTAAACTATTTTAAGTGTATTCACAAAACCTCTGAAAGCCGCAGTGTGGAGGAGATTCTTGACAATTTTTTCAAAAGATATTAAACTCAACTAAGAAGCCTGTTTACGTAAATGACCTTTATGGTTTTCTTATAGATTTCATCGTTGTTAGTATAAAATATGGAGGGTTTTTAGCTAGCGCGTTTGGGTTTGTAGGAATAGGGGACGAATTTTAGGATTTGTCTGCTCATAGGGGTATTTTTATCGAAACTGGCGTCAAATCCAGTTTTTTTCTATTATTTCGAGTTAATTAATTGAATATATCACAAGAACAAGGGAGGTGAAATCCACTTGGGGGTTACAGGTATTATCGTATCTGGAGTGCTGGTGATATTTGCACTTGGCATAGGTGGCTTTGTAGGGTGGATCGTTCGTAAAAATACGGCAGAGAAAGTAATCGGTTCTGCCGAAGAAGAAGCAAAACATATCGTTGATAATGCACAGGTAACGGCGGAAGCCAAACGTCGAGAGTTAGTTGTTGCTGCTAAAGAAGAAGTAATGCAAATTCGCAATGATGCAGAAAAAGAGGTCCGGGAGCGTCGCTCTGAAGTTCAACGCTTGGAACGTCGGATTACACAAAAAGAAGAAACACTGGACCGTAAAATGGAGACTCTCGAACGTAAGGAAGAAAATCTCCGCCGCAAAGAAGAGGAAGCCGATAGTCTGCGCGAAACTCTTAGTGAGACAGTTGCAAAGCAAAAGGAAGAATTAGAACGAATATCCGGCCTTTCGACTGAAGAGGCAAAACAAATCCTTTTGCATAATGTAGAACAGGAAGTTCAATACGAATCCGCAATTATGATAAAAGAGATTGAAACTCGGGCTAAGGAAGAAGCCGAGAAAAGGGCAAAGAATATTATTTCAATGGCCATTCAACGTTGTGCCGCGGATCATGTAGCAGAAACCACTGTTTCTGTTGTTGCTCTGCCCAGCGATGAGATGAAAGGAAGAATCATTGGCCGTGAGGGTCGGAATATCCGAACACTTGAAACCTTAACAGGTATTGACCTAATCATTGATGACACTCCGGAGGCTGTTATACTTTCCGGGTTTGATCCCATTCGAAGGGAAGTTGCCCGTATCGCTTTGGAAAAACTGATTGCTGATGGCCGAATTCATCCCGCACGGATTGAAGAAATGGTTGAAAAAGCTCAGAAAGAAGTTGAGCAGAAAATCCGTGAAGAGGGTGAGCAGGCAACCTTTGATACGGGAGTGCATGGATTACATCCTGAACTCGTCAGACTCTTGGGAAGATTAAAGTTCAGGACAAGCTATGGACAAAATGTGCTTAAGCATTCTATCGAGGTTTCTCATCTGGCAGGTTTGATGGCTGCAGAACTTGGAGTCGATGTACAGCTTGCTAAACGTGCCGGCTTATTGCATGATATCGGAAAAGCCGTTGACCATGATACAGAAGGAACGCATGTTGAAATCGGCGTTGATCTCGCGAAAAAGTACAAAGAATCTACTGATGTTATTCATGCGATTGAAGCTCATCATGGCGATGTTGAAGCTAAGACGATTGTTGCGGTTTTGGTATCAGCTGCAGATGCAGTTTCAGCTGCCCGTCCGGGAGCTCGGCGTGAAACTCTAGAATCTTATATTAAACGCTTACAAAAGCTAGAGGAGATCGCGGATACGTTTGAAGGTGTTGAAAAATCTTATGCAATCCAGGCTGGTCGTGAAATCAGAATTATCGTGAAACCAGACAAAGTAGACGATGTTTTAGCTCCGCGTATGGCGCATGAAATTAGCAAACGAATCGAAGAAGAACTTGAATATCCCGGACAGATAAAAGTGGTCGTTATTCGGGAGACACGTGCTGTTGATTATGCTAAATAGCTAAGGTAATTAGTCTTACATCGAGAATTGAGCAGGCGATGATATCGCCTGCTTTAAATTTGCAGGACTAATGACGAAACATAACGAATAGTATATCAAGCCACTAAACTTAAAGTTTAGAGAAGATATAATTTGCCTACACTATACGAAGTTAGAAGATAAAGAGGGTGACTCTGATTGAATATCTTATTTATTGGTGATATTTATGGAAATCCGGGTCGTAGTGCGATCCGGGTTTTTCTTAAGGATTTAAAGGAGAAATATAAAGTAGATCTTACAATTGCTAATGGCGAGAACGCCGCTGGGGGAAAGGGAATAACACGGGCCATAGCAAATGAACTCTATGCGGCAGGCATCGATTTCTTAACGATGGGTAATCATGTATGGGATCAACAAAGCGCTGTCAGTTTCATTGATGAAGAACCCCGCCTAATACGCCCGGCAAATTATCCTCTCGGGGCTCCGGGCAAAGGATATGGGATTATTCGGGTTGCCGGAAAAAAAGTTGGTGTTCTTAATCTCTCCGGACGAGTTTATCTGCCGTCATTAGATGACCCCTTTAGTATAAGCATTCGATGGATCAACGAACTAGCCAAAGAAACGAATATTATCCTTGTAGATTTTCATGCGGAAGCCACGTCAGAAAAGATTGCGTTAGGTTGGTTCCTAGATGGCAAAGTTACGGCTGTCCTAGGTACGCATACCCATGTGCAGACTGCAGATGCGAGACTGTTAGAGCACGGGACAGCCTATATCACAGATGTCGGCATGACAGGACCTCGTGATTCTGTTCTGGGGGTAAAAAAAGAGCTTATAATCAAGCGTTTTCTAACCCAGATGCCGGTCAAATTCGAAGCGGCTTCTGGCCCAATTCAAATCAATGCCGTTGTGATAAATGTCGATGATAATACAGGCAGGGCGCTTCAAATTATACCTATTCAAATAACGGCAACGGCATAATTGAAAAGGAATAAATATCCATGACGAAAAAATCTGAAAAATTACGTTGACAAAAAGAGGAATTTCTTCATCAAGATAGAATATCTTAGGAGTATAGTGGAAATACATGTCAGCGAAAGTGAACAGGAGGTTGTCGTACATGGATGTTTTAAAAGTCTCAGCTAAATCAAGCCCAAATTCCGTAGCAGGAGCTCTGGCTGGTGTACTCCGTGAAAGAGGCGGTGCAGAATTACAAGCCATAGGTGCAGGAGCACTGAATCAGGCTGTTAAAGCGGTTGCTATTGCAAGAGGATTTGTAGCTCCAAGCGGAGTAGATCTCATTTGTATTCCGGCTTTCACGGACATTCAAATTGACGGAGAAGAAAGAACGGCGATAAAACTTATCGTTGAACCCCGTTAATCTCAGAGGGAGAGAAGAAAAAGCACCTGCTTGCGTTGGCCTGCAGGTGCTTTCTTTATTTTTTTATTTATTTGTGCGCCGCGAATATATCATATATTTTGCCGTATGGGGGGAGTAGCTTTGTATAAACCGTGGGTAATTGATGGACACTGTGATAGTATAGGAGACTATATTCAAGGGAAAAGAACGCTTAAATCGGGAACAGAGGGTGGACATTGGGACTTAGAACGTGCCAAGGCCGGAGGTATGGCCTTACAAATAATGGCTTGCTTTATTGAAAGTGAGTTTAAGCCTGACTCCTCAACGCGAAGAGGTCTGGAGTTGATTCATGCTGTAAAGCGGTTCGTTGCGGAGAATCCGGATCACGTTTTTATGATTCACAACCAAGTAGATTTGAACTTACTTCCTAATCCCAATAAACTCGGACTTTTGCTCAGTGTTGAAGGCGGAGAGATTCTGGGAGAAAGTCTGTTTATGCTGGATATTATTTATGAACTGGGAGTAAGGGCATTGGGACTCACTTGGAATCAACGGAATGCACTTGCTGACGGCGCAGGAGAACAGACAAACAGCGGATTGACACGTTTAGGCCAAAATGTAATTAAGCGGATGAATGAATTAGGAATGGTGATCGATGTATCACATCTCAACGAAGCGGGATTTTATCATGTTTTAGAACTGAGCAATGCTCCTATTATTGCTTCTCATTCTTGTTCTTACGCGCTTTGCCCCCATCCACGCAATTTAAGGGATGAACAATTGAAAGCATTGGCCCGCAACCACGGAATAGTAGGCGTAAATTTTTATTCGCGTTTTTTAACAGAAAAGGGAGAGGGCAGCTTAGAGCATGTGGTACAACACATTGCCCATATCGCCGAGGTAGCCGGGGTGGAAACGATTGGCATAGGGTCAGATTTTGACGGAATTGATCAAGCTCCCAGGGGTTTGGAAAACGCCGCAAAATATCCGAATTTAGCTGAAGCCTTACTTTTGGCAGGTTTTAATAAAGATGAAATTGAACAAATCTTTTTTAAGAATTTTAGGCGTTTATTGGGAGACGTGATAAAATAAAAATCATGGGTTGGATTTTTAGAAGTGAGGTTACGGAATGACGGGAAAATCTTCAAGATTTCCAGAAGCTGATTTGCATTGTCACACGACATCATCAGATGGTTTATTGACACCAAGGGAGCTTGTCCAAGCTGCTTCTAAGCTCGGTCTAAAGGCTGTTGGTATTACAGATCATGATACGATCAGTGGATGGAATGAGGCTGTAGCCGCGGGTGAAGAGTTAGACGTGGAGATTCTGCGCGGGATTGAATTGAATACGGATTGGAACGGCATTGAAGTTCATATTCTCGGTTATGAGCCCTCAGGTGAATCAATTCCGTTTCAGGAGAAGCTTCGTGAACTGCGTGAGGGTAGAAGTAACCGGATAATCAAGATTTTGGGGCGTTTGCACGATATGAATGTAAAAATCGCACCGGAAGAAATTAAAGCAATCGCTCAAGGGGAATCGATCGGACGCCCGCATGTTGCGCAAGTGCTTGTGCAGCGAGGATATGTCGAGACGATCAAGGAAGCATTTGATCAATACATCGGCACAGGAGCTCCCGCTTATGTTCCTCATTTGAAACTTACGCCTGAGGAAGGAATTAATCTTATCCGAACAGCGGGAGGAGTAGCTGTTTTAGCCCATCCGGGTATCAATCAACTTGATCATCAAATTTTGCCATGGGTTAAAGCAGGTCTGCAAGGAATAGAAGTGAGCCATTCTGATCATACCCCTGAAGATGAACAGCATTACCGTTCGCTGGCAAAGCTATATCGTCTTATCATGACCGGTGGTTCGGATTTTCATGGAGAAGAATGTAAGCCCGGAGTTAAGCTGGGGGGCTGGGGGGTATCCTACGAGGTTACCGAGGAAATCCGCGAATTAGCCATCACTTCAAAAAGATAAGAAGCAAGAACAGGAGGAAAAGAAATGAAAGCACAGCGACTCCAAGGACTGGGAGCTTCAGTCTTTACGGAAATGGACAATCTGAAATTAGAATTACAGTCGCAAGGGAAAAATCTGATCAATTTAAGCATTGGCAGCCCGGATAGGGCGCCTTCGCTCGAAGTGAGGAAAGTATTGAGTGAGGCCGCATTGGATGGATCTCAATACGGATATACATTGACACGGGGAACGAGGGAATTTAGGGAAAGCTGCGCCAATTGGTATATGAAACGATTTGGAGTGAGCTTGGATCCGGAATCTGAAGTTCTTCCGTTGATGGGCTCTCAAGATGGACTGGCACATATTTTCCTGGCCCTAACTGATCCCGGCGACCTGGCTTTTATACCGGACCCAGGCTATCCCATCTATACTGCCGGCCTTGTTCTTGCGGGTGGTCAGAAAGTGTCTTTACCCCTGTTAAAAGAAAATAATTTTTTACCTGATTTAGAGTCGATTGATCCCCAAATCGCTAAAAAAGCAAAAATAATGGTCTTGAACTATCCGAACAATCCGACGGCAGCGGTTGCCTCATTAGAATTATTTAACAAAGTCGTTCAGTTTGCCCAAACCTACGATCTTGTTATATGTCATGATGTAGCATATTCTGAACTGGCATTTGACGGCTATCGTCCTGTAAGCTTCCTACAAGCTGAAGGAGCAAAAAAGGTGGGGATAGAGTTCCATTCTTTATCCAAAACTTATAACTTTGCGGGAGCACGTCTAGGGTTTGTTGTAGGCAATCCTGAGATTATCGAAGCCCTGAGTGAGCTGAAGTCAAATATCGATTACGGTATATTCTGTCCTGTTTTGAAAGCGGGTTCCTATGCCTTAAGCACACATCAACCTCAAGTCGAAGAGACGCGTGCAACCTACCAAAAGAGGAGAGATATCTGGATCCAAGGATGCGCGGAAGCGGGTTGGGAGATGCCTGTTCCGAAGGGTTCTATGTTTATTTGGGCCCCTGTCCCGACAAAGCAGGACTCGCTGTCGTTTGCAGTAGATCTTGCGCGCGGGGCGGGTGTGATCGTTGTGCCGGGTATAGCTTTTGGCGAGCACGGCGAGGGGTTCGTTCGGATTGCTCTGGTTCAAGAAGAAGATGTTTTACGAGAAGGAGTAAGGAGAGTGCAAGAGTTTTTAAACTCCAAGGATTAAATCCCTTTTCCCTGGCATAGAATATAAAAAAGAATTATAAGGTATTGCCGGGGGTGTGCATCTTGGATAGCCAAGAAGAATTAAAAAATCTCCGTGAAGAGCTACGATTGACTAAGCTCCGGGTCGGTGAATTAGAGCAGCGAATTGAACACTTAAGAGTGAGCCGGAGGGTGTTAATGAACCTGCTCGAAAAAGTTGAACGGGAAAAAGTTGCCCTGGTTCACAAACTGGAAAAGGAAAACGTTCGCTTGCAACGGGATAATACACGATTTGCCAAATGGATTTTTTCAAAGAATCGTGAAATAATTGAACTTCAGGAAAGAATTGAAGAACAGCAAGAGAAGGCTTAACTTAGTTTTAAGTTAAGCCTTCTCTTATCTTTAGTGGCGGTTATCCACTATGTTGAGTAATTCACCGGCATCTGAACAAGGATTATGATGGTTAAGGATGAGCTCGACAGCCTCTTTCGAAAGTCCGGCCTCAGCGGCAAGCGTTGCTCCCCATTTAGGATGCTGTTGAGCTAAAATTAATGGGAATGATAAGGATCGGTACTTTGTGAGCCCTTTAAGAAATTCCTGAGCCGGGTAAGGAAGCTTAGCGCTTAAGACGATATATACTCTTTGCCATATTTTTAAAGGGTAGCGGATTTTACCGCAATCATGGAGAAGAGCAGCTTGAATTAAGCTTCTTTCTTGAGAAGGAGATAAACTATCATGCTTTTGCAGTAATTCTATAGCAACGTCAAGAGCGTGTCGTTGGTCAGCCGGGGATTGAGATTGGAATAGGTGAAGCAATGCCCCGGATAGAAAAGAATGGACAAGCTGAAGATCTTTTGAGCTTATCCGGGGAAATAAGCCATCGTAAAATTGCCGAACACGATAAAACATTGTATACCTCCAAGCGTTGCGTGTGTCCATTTAGTACTCATTCCAATATATCATAATCTTTATTAAAATGAGAAGCAATGAAATACCCATTCGACTAGGTACAACATATTACGTCTTTGTACAAAAAATACTTCTAAATTAGTCGATATTCTGATATACTATTGAGAAAACATTCGAAAGGAGTTCAATATGTTTGCAGATAAAATTATCGGAGAAGGGTTAACGTTTGATGATGTCTTGCTTGTGCCGGCGAAATCAGAAGTGCTCCCGCGTGATGTCGATATCAGTACGTATCTGACCCCTAAAATTAAACTAAATATACCTTTGATGAGTGCGGGTATGGATACGGTTACGGATGCTCGGATGGCTATTGCCATAGCTCGTGAAGGCGGAATTGGAATTATTCATAAGAATATGAGCATTAAGCAGCAGGCTACGGAAGTGGACAAGGTAAAACGTTCTGAGCATGGGGTTATTACCGATCCTATTTTCTTACATCCTGATGATAAGATTCAGAATTGTTTAGACTTAATGGCTCACTATCGGATTTCGGGCGTACCGATTACGGTCGAGGGGAAACTGGTCGGAATTCTAACTAATCGCGATCTGCGCTTCGAAAAAGATTATCAACGCACGATTGGCGAGGTCATGACCAAAGATAACTTAATAACGGCACCCGTAGGGACAACCTTGGAACATGCCAAAGAAATCCTGGCGAATCATCGTATTGAAAAATTGCCGATTATTGATGATCAAGGCTATCTCAAGGGATTAATCACAATTAAGGATATAGAAAAAGCACGTCAATATCCTAATTCGACAAAAGATGAGAGAGGCCGTTTAAGAGCAGGAGCAGCAGTCGGTGTTACTGCAGATACATTGGAGAGAGCCGAAGCTCTGTACAAAGCAGGTGCGGATGTCATTGTGCTTGATACGGCACACGGTCACTCCGGCGGCGTTCTCCGCAAGATTAAAGAATTGCGTGATGCTTTTCCGGAATTACAGATTATAGCGGGTAATGTTGCGACGGCGGAAGCAACGCGTGCATTGATTGAGGCCGGGGCTAATGCCGTTAAGGTAGGAATCGGACCGGGGTCAATTTGCACAACCCGGGTTATCGCGGGAATTGGGGTACCTCAAATTACAGCGATCATGAATTGTGCCGAGGAAGGAAGCAAGCATGGAATTCCAATCATCGGAGACGGTGGAATTAAATTTTCGGGAGATATTGTCAAGGCTTTAGCGGCGGGGGCTAATACGGTGATGATTGGCAGCCTCTTTGCCGGAACGGAAGAAAGCCCCGGGGATACCGAAATTTATCAAGGCCGCAGTTTTAAGGTATATCGAGGAATGGGTTCTATTGCGGCAATGAAGGCCGGCAGCACTGATCGGTATTTCCAAGAGAAAAATCAAAAACTGGTTCCCGAGGGAATCGAAGGCAGAGTTCCCTACAAAGGATCTTTGGCGGACACAGTTTATCAAATGTTGGGCGGACTGCGTGCCGGTATGGGCTATTGCGGGGCAGAGAACCTTGAAGTCTTACGTAAGGAAAGCCGCTTTATCCGGATGACGGCGGCCGGACTCAGGGAAAGTCACCCTCATGATGTCACGATTACAAAAGAATCCCCAAATTATAGTCTCTAAATCAGGAGGTTAACGGTTTTGAATTATGGGACCTCTCAGGAGCCTATCCGAACTCTAAAGCCCTGGCATTTGGGTCTACTTATGTTTGCCTTTTATTTATTCTGGAGCGGATATTTTACTGAACTATCGTTTGCCACGCAGATTGTATTCAATTTTGCAATATTTTATCCGGCAGGATTTATGGCGGGATATTTCAGTGCGAGAAGCCGCTTACGGGATGTTTTTCTGACAGGGTTTTTGTTTAACTGCTTGACGTATGGGTTGGCTTTTGTGGGAGGACAGTCAATTGAGATTGGGTACGTTGGGGTGGATTTTATAAGCATGTGCCTATGGATTTATACAGGTATTCTTGTTGGAAAGCGTGCCGTTAGATAAAGAAAAATAAGTCCCCCTTTTTCAGAAGGAAAAATATGGGTATTGACGAATTGATTACAATAGTCAGATAACATATGCTGAAAAAGGGGGCATTTTTATGACTGAAATCTCAAGGCGTGAGCGTAAAAAACAGGAGACTTATGAACGACTCTATAACACAGCCCTTCATCTTTTTCATACCCGGGGTTATGAAATAACTTCGATTGAGCAAATTACTCAGCAGGCAGATGTCGGCAAAGGGACATTCTATAATTATTTTGAATCGAAGGAAGCGGTGGTTCTTGAATTTTCGCGACGCCGTTATCAGGAAATGATTCGGCAGGGACGACTTACCCAGAGTCATACGGTCCGCGAGCGGTTATCCACTTTTCTTGAAGCTTGGGCGGATTTTATGATTCATGAGCGGGAAATGGCTTGGATTACTATTAAACAGAGAGATTATGCGGAATTGGATAAAGGACTTCATTATGGGATAATCGGGGTTATAAATCTTGGACAACGGGAAGGGGAGATTTCAGATCGTTTTGATCCGGACTTTTTAGCCGAAAGTTTGGAAGGGATGGTCCTTCAGCACTTTATTCATTGGCATGTTACGCAGGACGGAAATCTAAAAGAAGAAATGGAGAGGATCATTAGCTTATTTCTGGAAGGGTTATCTGAACAAAAAATGAAAGCTTAATACTTTAACGCTTTAATTGAGTTCTATTGCCCTTTGCTTAGGATATACATATGGGATATAGGAAACTCTAGGTGGAGTTTTGACTCCCGATAGTTCCGGTGGAACTATCGCACTTGTTTCTGAAATTAAGTTGACTTATCCAGGGACTTAGCGCCACTTATCTCCCACTTGGGAGTCTTAGTGGCGGTTAGTCATCGGATAAAATGTATTGGGGGGCTAAAAATGACCATTTTTCAAGCGGTAATATTAGGAATTGTCCAAGGCCTAGGAGAGTTTCTCCCTATTTCCAGTTCGGCCCATCTCGTTTTAATTCCTTGGTTATTTGGATGGAATTACATGGGCATAACCTTTGATGTTGCTTTACATATGGGGACACTCTTAGCAGTAGTTCTTTATTTCTGGAAGGATTGGATAAGTTTATTTAAAGGTGCGTTAAGCCGAAAACCTTCAAATGAGAAACGTTTATTTTGGTATTTGGTCATAGCGACAATTCCCGGGGCACTGATCGGCTTTGCGCTGGAAGACAAAGCAGCTACTGTTTTTCGATCCCCGCTTTTAATTGGAATTATGCTTATTCTCTTAGGTCTAATTCTCTATTGGGCTGATAACAGGCGTCAATTGCGGACATTGGAAACTATGACTTTGATGGAAGCTTTATTGATTGGCCTATCACAGGCACTGGCGATCATTCCCGGTGTTTCAAGGGCCGGAAGTACAATGACAGCTGCACGGCTGCTTAGTTTGAAAAGAGAAGATGCGGCACGATTTTCATTTTTAATGTCAACACCGATTATCTTAGGAGCGGGTATTCTTAGTCTCCGACATCTTCAACCCTCAGATATTAATCTTTCCTTTGTGATAGGAATTTGTACTGCTTTCATTGTAGGGCTTCTCAGTATTTCATTTTTACTCCGTTATCTAAAGACGAGCAATTTTAAGGTTTTTGTGGGATATCGTTTTATTATAGGAATAACGGTTATTATTATTTATTTTTTAAGATAGCCCTTTAAAGTGGAAAAATTATTTTAGTATAAGAGAAAAGCGAAAAAAGAGGAGGATTTTTTAGAAAAAACTCGAACTTTCTATTATTGAGAAAGGTAGGAGGGGACGTTTGATGGAATTTGAAGCCCAACTGGACAAAGTTCTTGAATGGGTAGGACAGAGATTGAGAAGTTGTCCCGTGAGAGATGGAGTGGCTTTCTATCATCATACTGAAAAGATTTTTAAAATCCGGAGAAGGCGCAAAGGATGGTATCTTGAATTCACAGTTCCGGTTCCATTATGTTCTGATCTCAAAGTTCTGACACCCGAAGAAGCAGCTGTTCGAAAATTAGGGCGGACACGCTGGATTTATCGGGGAAATTCTGAAGAGGATGCACGAAAGTTAGTTTTTGCAGCCATGTCAAGTATATCTCCATCGCGTCTTGTTGAGCCGGCAATGGCGCGGGATGAGCGAATTGTATCCGAATTTACTTGCCCATGTCTAAAAAAAATGGAAAAACTGCAAAATGCGGAGAATTTACCTCATGAAATATCTCAGCAATTAGAAGAAGCATGTGATCTCCTGCGAAGCGGCCGTTATAATGAGTTTATCCCTAAGATTGCCGAAGCCCTTAAAAGCATAACAGCTCATGTGCTTAAAAAAGAAGGAAAAGAACCCTCAGGGGATTTAAGGGATCAGTTTAATTTAATAATCGAACTGGGAATTCTTTCACCCTCGTTCAAAGCTGAAGTAGATGAACTTTTTAGTCAAAACATTTTAGAACGACATTTCGAAGAACCAAAACGTGCTTATCCCTTGGCCCTTATGCTCGTTTCTTTTACAAGCAAGTTAATCAATATCGGAAAGCTAATTAAGCTTTGGAGTTAGTTATACCCTCCTAAGTCAATTCATAAGGTGACTTAGGGGGGATTTTATTTGGAACGGAAAAAACCGCGCGAATATGGCTTGTGGATGGGAGAACTGCCTCCGGGCAGACAGAACGATATCTGTGATGTTCCGGGGGTTTTGATTGGAAATGTAACGATTATTAGGGGCGAAGGAGCTCTTGTACCCGGTAAAGGTCCTGTACGGACAGGAGTGACAGCCATTCGTCCGCATCCCGGAAATATGTATCAAAACCCATGCCGGGCAGGAATTTCTGTTTTTAACGGCTATGGAAAATCTATGGGGGTTCCCTATCTTCTGGAAACAGGAATTCTTAATTCACCAATCCTCCTCACGAACACCTTGAGCGTAAATGCTGCAGCTGAAGGGCTATTGACACATCTCTTAAATGAGAACCCGGAAATTGGAAACGATGCTCGAACTCCGAACCTTGTTGTCTTTGAGTGTGATGATTCGTATTTAAACGATATTCGGGGCCGACATGTAAAACCGGCTGATGCTATTCTCGCTTTAGGGCGTGCAAATAATGAAAGTGTTCCCCAGGGTAATGTCGGGGCAGGTACCGGAATGTCCTTATTCCAGCTTAAGGGTGGGATTGGCAGCTCATCACGTATCCTCCGATTAAGAAACAAAAATTATGTCTTGGGGATCCTTGCCTTAGCCAACTACGGGTTATTAAAGGATCTGCTGATCAATGGGGTGCCTGTCGGTTTGTTGTTATCACATGTGGAAGAAAAGTACTGTCCCGGTTCTTTGATTCTTGTCGGAATAACGAATGCACCTCTTACACGATGGCAGCTGACTAAGCTTGCCGAGAGATCCTTTTTAGGAATGGCTAGAACCGGAGGAATTTCTCGTACAGGAAGCGGAGAATTTTGTCTTATGGTGAGTACCCAAGGTACGGCAAATGAAGATATTGTATCCGATTTTGAAATGGATGACTTTTATCAAGCAGCTATTGAGGCATCAGCTGAGAGTATTTGGAATGCTCTTTTTCTCGCCCAAACCATGGAGGGTAGAGATAACAGAATTCGGTATGCACTACCCATCAAAGAAGTTTTGGGCTTGCTAAATAAGGTATGATTGAATTGTTTCGGGATATCTTCCTCTGCTTGTGTCATTTTAAGGGACTTCAACGCGTAGATATGAAATATGACACAATAAACGTGACCAAAAGCAAAGGGAGGATCTCATTGTGGAGAGATGGCAAGCAGTTTGGACGACTCATTCTGATATTTTTATCGCAAGTAATTTTGAAGAATGTCCCGCGGAAAAGAAGAAAAACTGGCGACTTCCGAGCCAGTTTGATTATTATTTGGGCGGAGGAACATCTCTGCGTGTAGGGATTATTGCGAGCGCGAAGCTCCCCAAAGAAGAGGATTTTCTACTGGCAGGTATGTTATGGGGAAGCCGTTTGAGCAATGGTGTCAAAACCGTCATCTATTTTGTTGCCCCTGATTTTTCTCCTTTTTTCTTACAAACTTTAAATATGCTCGGAGGTATTATAAAAGCTCATGCTGTTTATTGGCGCGAAAAATTAACACCGAGCCTTTACCTTATACCGGAGAATATAAATCAAAAGAGCCTGCAAACCGCTTTAGGGGAAGAACGTCTTGATTGGAAAAAATGGCGTCAAGAACTTAATCCGGTAGCCCAGTATCAGCTTGATGTTGTTAAAGGATATGTTGACGAATTAGTTAATCGCCAAGTCAGGGTGGACATTAAACCCCTGAGTATCAGCCTTCTCTGGGGAAATTTCGAAATCGCTGAAATCCGCCGCAAGGGAAAGAAATTTGAGATCATGACCAAAGCAAAGTGGGAACGTGATTCAATGCTCAGCAAACAATGGCAGTGTTTAGGTTGGGTTGATGCTTCAGGAGTATTAAATCAAGAATTCCGTCAGACTATAACCTCTATTTTGGATCACCTAGAAAGAAAGGAAAAGCGTGGGGAACTTAAGCCGAAGGAAATCCTTTCTCGTTATTTGCGTCAAGGAGGCGGGATTATCAGCTCCCTCTGGGGGATCCCCTGGGAATGGCCATGGCTGCCCAAAGAACGGGGAGAAAATTGGGTCAATGAATTAGGTCAATGGTTCTATTTTCTGGGAGATGGGCAGCTGAGCGTTGTTTTCCCGATTTTGGAAAAGGCGATGGTCTGTGCCAGTCATTCTCTGCTCTTAAGCAGTGTTTTAAAAAATAGTGATCTGCTCTGTTCAAATAAGCTAAAACCTTCGGGAATCCGGTGGAACGGGCAGATTATTTGGCTTACGACTGTAAGTCTCGAGGAAGACCTGCGGCTCTTTCAGTCCTGGCTGAAGAATCCGGAACAGTTCCCAATCTGGACTTTACCTGATCATTGGCAAGCAAGTGGCTTAGATGAGTTAAACTGCCGCAGTCATGTCAATGCTTCGCTGATAGAGTATTAAATTAAAGGAAGTTATGGTATAAATCCTCTGCTTAATGTATAATTATACGGAAGCAGAGGAGTGATTGAATCATGGGATTAAGAAAAGCTAAGCTTGCTGATGTTGAGTATATCCAAAAGCTGATCAATGGTTTTGCGGAAGAAGGTTTAATGCTTGCTCGTTCAAGACATATGCTGTGTGAACATATTCGTGAATTTCTGATCTATGAAGAAGGGGGTCAGATTAAAGGGGCCGGTTCGCTTCATATCCTATGGGATGATTTGGCAGAGGTACGGGCTTTAGCCATTGGTAAGGATTATCAGAAAAAGGGTTTGGGAAAGATGATTGTAGATTCCCTGATTGAGGAAGCTAAAGAGTTAGGTGTTCCAAAGGTATTTACTTTAACTTACCAGCCGGGATTTTTTGCCCATTTAGGTTTTCACAGTGTGAACAAAGAAGAGTTACCGCAGAAAGTATGGCAAGAATGCCTTTATTGTGTAAAATTCCCAAACTGCGATGAAAATGCGTTACTTATCGATATAAATTTAAATGACTAAAAGTAAAAAACCAGACGGTATTGAACCGTCTGGTTAAAAAATGTTTTAAGCAATCGTTACGCGAGAATTTTTTCTTAGCGCTTGAGCAGTACGCTGTCGGCGTAATCTGGGTTTTGTTTTTAGAATGGTTTGGAGAAACTGCCATTGTAAATCTAAGTAGGCATTGCCTAAATCATGTTCGCTTGTTCCATGGGCGATCAGATATTCACGGGAAGAACTTTCAAATTCGCGAATAAACTTTAGAACCTCTTCATTAGATGACAGCATTAAACATTCCTCCTTGCAAATCGGTTATATTAAAATTTGATGATAGATCATGTAAATTTTTGGCTTGTATTTATTATATGAAATTTCGACGGTGAAATGTGTTGTAAAAGTGAGAAGTTTAATGAATTAAACCCAGAAAAGAATGCAGAACTAATGTGATTTCCTGTAGTTTTTAGGAGAATAGTTTGGTGAAAGATTAGTTTTTCGCCAGAGAGAGAGATCAAACAATCTTAAATTTCCTGCTAAAATATGCCTTTGGGCAAGTGAATACTTTTTAAGCTGGATATAACAATCAGCAAGGGAATGATGTAAGCTCGCTTTATAGCTTAAGGATAAAAGGATTTGGGTAAACCAAGATGCACCATTGTGGGGAAACCCCGTTTTCCGGGATATAAGAAGACTGCGTTCATAAATTTTAATGGCCTCGGGGAAGCGTCCGAGATGCTGAAGTACGTGTCCCTGGTTAATAAGGAGCAAAGGGTCGGCAAGTGTATACGGATTCTCGCGAAGAATGGTTAATGCTTGGCGAGGGCGATTTTCCCGAAGAAGGATATCTGCGAGAGTGGCACAAAGTAAAGGGTCCTGTGAAGGTAAATAATTTCGCAGCAGTTGAATGGCCTGTTCAGTTTCGTGAAGGTAAAAATAGAGCTGGCTGGCAAAATGAGATATCGCCAGGGGGCTCGTATCTTTAGTTATTTCTCGGGCCATGTGCAGCACCGTTAGTTTCTTATCGGGAGGGGGAAATTGTTTTTTTCTCATCATTGCCAGATAGGACAGCAAAGTAGAGATCCAGAAAAAATACAGCCCCGGAAGAAGCCCAAATCTCCAAAGCGTTAGTCCACTCAGAGCTAGGGAAAAACTCCATAAGGTAAGAAAAAAATAGAGCTTATAAACATATAAAATTTCTCGGTCATATTGGATATTTTGACTCATTCAATTCCTCCGCAATACAGGCTGGCAAAAATAATTTTCGTATAGAATAAAATAAAATACTTGAGAATTCGAAAGGTTTCATTTATACTAATGAGCGATGGGGGTATAGCTCAGCTGGGAGAGCGCTAGAATCGCACTCTAGAGGCCAGCGGTTCGATCCCGCTTACCTCCACCATTATTAAGATTATATGATAAGGGTTTTAACGATATGATATTTTCGTTGAACCCCTTTTTTTGTCTGTACAAATTCTTTAAATAATTTTATTGACTTCTGTTGAGTTTCGTTACATAATAAACATATCGATAAATGAAACCTAGTTTTAAATAGTGAAACGTACTTAGCATTATTTGTGCCTCCATAATTCGAATTATTTTGCTCTCAGTTATAAATTTGAGAGTTAAGAAAGGGGTGAGAGACTTCTTTCCCAAGTGTATTTGAGTTTAAGAAGGATCTCGGAAATTTACATTATGGAAGGGATAATGCATGGCTAGATTTTTAGAATATCAAGGAAAGGCATGGCTTGCAAAAGCAGGGATGCCGGTACCCAAAGGCCGATCTGCATCCACTCCGGAAGAAGCAAAAGAAGCAGCGGAATGGATTGGCGGACCCGTTGCCGTAAAAGGCCAAGTACAAGCCGGCGGCCGTGGCAAAGCCGGTATAGTTAAATTAGTCAACACGCCTGATGAAGCAGCACAGGTTGCAGCGGAAATCCTTGCCAAGACGGTTAAAGGATTACCGGTTCGCCAGGTGCTTGTTGAAGAAAAACTCAATATCAAGAAAGAATTCTATTGCTCTTTTGTAGTTAATGGAGCCAGAGAAGCCCGTTCCCCAATGCTGATGTTTAGTACAGAAGGGGGAATGGACATTGAAAGTGTTCCCGAAGAGAAAATTTTTAAAGTAAATGTTGATCCGATTTTTGGCTTGCAAATATATGATGCCGTTGATTTAGCGGCAAAGGCGGGTATCCCAGATAAAGATATTAGTAAATTTGCTAACTTTTTAACGAAGTTATCTCAAACGTATCAAAAATATGATTGTCAAACCTTAGAGATCAATCCGTTTATTATGACTGACAAAGGGGATCTTGTTTGCGCTGATTGCAAGATGGAGATTGATAACAGCGCGGTAGGACGTCATCCGGAGTTTGATATTAAGATTGCCCGTGACCTTCCCGGAGAACCGACTGAATTAGATTATATCGGGTGGAGCATCGAAGAAACCGATGCCAGAGGCACGGGGTTCCTAATGAACATGGGGTATGACGAAGTAAGTCCGGGTTATATCGGATATCATCCGATTGGCGGTGGTTCTGCCATGATGGGGCTTGATGCTTTGAATCAGGTCGGGTTAAAGCCGGCTAATTATGCGGATACGAGTGGAAACCCTGTTGCCTCAAAAATTTATCGTGTCGCCAAATCTGTTCTGACTCAACCGAATATTGATGGTTATTTACTCGGGGGCTTCATGATGGCCAATCAAGAACAATGGCATCATGCACACGCCATAGTGAAAGTTTTACGTGAAGTCCTGCCAACGCAAAAACCGGGTTTACCTTGTGTGCTGTTGCTTTGCGGCAATAGGGAAGATGAATCCTTGGAGATTCTTCGCACAGGTTTAGCAGATTTAATGACTCCGGAAGGTCCTGGGAGAAGAATTGAAATCTATGGCAAGGAACATGTAACAGATACAAAGTTTATTGGTGAAAGACTCTTATATTTGAGTAAAGAGTATCGAGCTGAAAAAGAAGCTCTAGGAAAGTAGGGAAATACCGTGCTGGAATTCGCAGAAAAAAGTTGTACGATTATAATCGATACCAGCAAGTGCGATTCTTGCGAGACCAAGGCTTGCGCTGATGCTTGTCAAAAATATGCTCGCGGTCTGCTCGGTATTGATGATCAGGGAAGGGCCTCTGTTGCCCATCGCAGCAATGAGGAGGTTCTACGCTTAGGAACGGAATGTCTCGCCTGTGAATTTGCATGCAAGTTCCGCGGAAATGATGCAATTCGTATTGAAGTACCGGTTTCCGGTTTAGATGAATACCTCAAGAAACGCAGTTTGGCTTAACCCTGTAATTAGGTAAAAAAACCGAGCAATAAGCTAAATGAGGGATAAAAATGGGCATTTTAATCAATAATGAGACTAAGGTTGTTGTCCAAGGAATCACCGGACGTGAGGGATCGGTGAGGACAAAATATATGAAAGAATATGGAACGAATCTTATCGGCGGTACGAGTCCGGGAAAATCCGGAGAGCAAGTACATGGTGTCCCTGTGTATAACACGGTGAAAGAAATTGTGAGTGCACATGGGGAAATCAATTTTAGTGTCGTATTTGTACCGGGCCGTGCTTTAAAAACAGCAGTAATGGAGGCTGCTGATGCAGGGGTTAAGAATATTATTCCCTGTGTCGAAGGGACTCCTATCCATGACATTATGGAGATGATTGAATACGCCAGGCTTAGGGGCTCACGGGTTATTGGACCCGGTTCAATCGGGATTATTACCCCGGGAGAATCGGTTGTCGGATGGCTTGGAGGTAATGTCGAGTGGGCCAACAAATTCTTTAAAAAAGGAAGTATTGGTGTTTTCTCGCGCAGCGGAGGACAATCAGGGACAATTCCCTGGGTCTTAAGAGAAGGCGGCTTTGGGGTCAGTACGGTGGTTCACACAGGAACAGAGCCTGTCTTGGGAACTTCAATGGCGGATTTACTTCCTTACTTTGAAGAGGACCCTGAAACCAAAGGTGTTGCGGTATATGCTGAAATCGGCGGCACACAAGAAGAAGAATGTGCGGAAGTGATTGCCGCAGGCAAATTCACGAAGCCTTTTGTGATATATGTGGCCGGAGCTTGGGCTCCGGAAGGTCAGCGCTTTTCTCACGCATCTAATATAGTGGAGCGCGGGCGAGGGTCTGCCAAAAGTAAGATGGAAGCCATTCGCAAAGCCGGTGGTTATGTAGCAGATACACCCACAGATATTCCGCTGATTCTAAAAGAAAAGATAGCAACTGATTTTTGATAGCTCCAAGATTCATACTTACTTACGCTGCTAAGGTTTTTATACCTTAGAAATAAAAATTAAAAGTATTTTAGGAGGTAATTTAGTCATGGCAGTTATGAGATCTATTATGTACATCCCAGGAAACAATCCCAAATTTATTTCCAAGATACCGTCAATTCCAGCCGATATTATCACTTTTGACCTTGAGGATGCTATTCCACCTTCAGAAAAAGTGGCAACCCGCCAAATGATCAAAGAAAATCTCCAAGCGGGTCATGCGGGCGGAGCTCAAGTTTATGTTCGTATTAATAACTGGGAAACCAATTTAACCGATGATGACCTTGAAGAAATTGTATGGCCTGGTCTAGACGGTGTAACCTTAGCTAAAACGGGTTGCGCAGATGACGTAAAACGCCTCGATTGGAAACTTGAAGAGCTCGAGCGTCGTCGTGGTATCCCCGTCGGAACCGTTAAAATTTCCATGCTGCTTGAAACCGCTAAAGGTGTTGCCAATGCTGAAGAATGCTGCCTAGCCAGCAAACGTAATGTAAACGCTATCTTTGGTGCCGTAGACTATTGCCGTGATATGCGTGTAAAATTAACTTCTGCTGCTGTTGAACAACAATATGCACGTGCAAAAGTAGCTGTAGCTTGCCGCATGGCAGGAATTGTTGCAATTGACGCTCCTTTTGCTGATTATAAGGATCTTGAAGGCTTTAAGAAAAATGTTGCCGATGGTCGTCAAATGGGCTATGAAGGCCGCATGATCATCCATCCAGGACAAGTTGAACCTTCCAATGAGTTATATGCTCCGGATCCTGCAGATGTACAATGGGCTAAAGATGTTGTTAAAGTCTTTGAAGAAGAAGGTCTTGCCAAAGGTAAAGCTTCTGTTTCCCTTAACGGAAAAATGGTTGATACACCGGTATATCTCAATGCAAAAGACATCTTAGCAGCTTACGAAGAAATCGAAGCTAAAAATGCAACAATGAAAAAATAATTAGCTTTTGAAAAATTGTTAGTTATTAACGCCTGGTTGCTAATTTGTAACCAGGCGTCATATTCTAAAGCATTTTCCCGAAATTACTGAAAAGAGAGGATGGCGAAGCCAATGACACGTATTAAAAACCTCCGTGAGGAAGCCTTAGAGTTTCATAAGGTACAGCCTGGGAAGCTCGAAGTTAGAGTAACCGTACCCGCTAATGACGTTGATGACTTAACATTAGCATACTCCCCCGGAGTTGCTGAACCTGTTAAAGAGATTGCGGCACATGCAGATGATCTCGATGTATATACCAATCATGCCAATGCTGTCTGTATTGTATCGAACGGAACAGCAATTCTCGGTTTAGGTAATTTAGGCGCACCTGCCGCCATGCCTGTTATGGAAGGTAAATCACTGCTCTTCAAAACCTTTGGAGATGTAGATGCTTATCCGATTTGTGTTAACACCACAGATCCGGATAAAATTGTAGAATTAGTTGAACTTATGGCTCCTACCTTCGGCGGTGTTAACCTAGAAGATATCAAAGCACCTGAGTGCTTTGAAATTGAAAGTAAACTGAAAGAGCACGGCATTTTCAAAGGACCGATTTTCCATGATGATCAGCATGGAACTGCTATTGTAACTCTGGCAGGTTTAGTCAATGCCCTTAAAGTTGTCGGCAAGAAGATTGAGGATATCAAACTTGTTGCTAATGGAGCAGGTTCTGCGGGTATTGCGATCGTTAAACTGCTGATGAGCATGGGACTCAAAAATGTCATTATGTGTGATACCAAGGGAGCTATTTATAAAGGCCGCCCCTATGGCATGAACAAATATAAAGACGAAATTGCTGAAGCAACTAATCCTGAAAGATTCGATGGGGATCTCGCCGGCGCTTTAGTTGGGGCCGATGTATTTCTCGGTGTTTCGGCAGCAAATGTATTGAATGAAGATATGATTCGTGCAATGGCCAAAGATCCGATTGTATTCTGTCAAGCCAACCCGGTTCCAGAAATTTGGCCAATAGAGAGAGCTTTTGATGCAGGTGCCGCCGTAATTTCTACAGGCCGCTCCGATGTTCAAAACCAAATTAATAACATCTTAGCTTTCCCCGGTGTATTCCGCGGAGCAATTGATGTGAGGGCTACAGACATCAATGATGCGATGAAAGTGGCGGCAGCATACGCAATTGCCAACCTTATTAAACCGGAAGAGCTTCGTAAGGATTATATCATTCCGAATGCATTTAATCCGGAAGTTGCTCCCGCAGTAGCAAAAGCGGTGGCTAAAGCAGCGATTGACAGCGGCATTGCAAGGAACCCGATTGATCCCGAAATTGTTGCTGGGAATTTAAGAAAGAGATTAGCAAATCAATATAAGTAAATACAAAAGTTAGATAATTTGTAATAAGGGCTGCTTCCGGTAATCTGGAAGCAGTTTTTTGTTTACGCCACGCACGGCGATTAACTAACAGAAAGGATAAATTATTTGTTAAATGGAGAATATTTAATCTTGATATTTTAAATATTCTGGATTAGAATTAATGTAGTAGAGTGGCCTGACCACCTGGAGGTATTATAAAGAGATTGAAGAGAGACAGGAGTTGAGTAATGTGAGAGATGTTAATCTCTTATATGAGCGTTTCAAAAGTAAGTTGGAGTCTGTATCCGGTGAGTGTTATCGTGCAAACACGATAGAGGAAGCTCAAAAGTTGGTGGGTGAGCTCTTTCAGAAAAAAGGAATTAAAAGTGCGGCAATGGTGGATTCACCTCTGGCGAGAAGCTGTGATTTAGCTCATTATATTCCTGAAAACGGTATAACCCTGCACATGGATCATTATCAAGAAGTTACCCCTACTGTAGATGCCGGAATAACGGAAATTAAATGGGCGATCGCCGAATTAGGAACTTTGGTTGAATATGCTGTAGATGTGAATGAACGTTTATGTTCTTCTTTTACACCCATTCATTTTGCGCTTGTGCGGACATCTTCTTTAATCCCAACTCTGCCAGAGGCCTTGGCTATAATCAACAAGGAACCTCAAATTCCGGGATACGTACGGTTTATTACAGGTCCAAGCCGAACCTCCGATATTGAGAGGGTACTAACCATTGGCGTACATGGACCCGGAGAGCTGATTGCGATCTTTGTGGATGATTCGACCGAGGAGGGGAAATAAAATGGCAGATGCACAATTTAAACAGCAAATCGAAAATGCCTTAGAAAATAAAACACTAAGAGGGGCATTAGGACGTTTTGTAGATACGTACTCAGATGCACGGGAAAAGGCTTACGAAGGGTATGATGTTGAGGCACTTCGTGATCAAGTTGTTGAAGTTAAGGCCTATGCGGCCGAACATCTTGATGAAATGATCGATAAGTTTGAGAAAGCGGCTACGGCGCGCGGTGCTAAAGTCTATCGTGCGAAAACGGGTGAAGATGCCAAACGCTACATTCTCGAACTGGCTAAAAAACAAAACGTCCAGCATATTGTAAAATCTAAATCAATGGCTTCGGAAGAAATTCACCTGAACCAGACTCTGATTGATGCCGGAATGGATGTACAAGAAACAGACCTAGGGGAATGGATCATTCAGATGGCCGGTCAACGTCCATCCCACATGGTTATGCCGGCTATTCATTTGACCAAAGAAGAAGTTGCGGATGAATTTACAAAGAACTTGCATTATCATAACGACCCTGAAATATCTAAATTAGTTAAAACAGCACGGGCAGAAATGCGTAAAAAATTCATGGAAGCTGATATGGGTATTTCCGGTGCAAATATAGCCGTTGCCGAAACAGGAACTTTAATGATGGTTACCAATGAAGGTAATGCGTGCTTAACCTCCACTTGGCCCAAAACGCATGTTTTCCTCGTGGGAATTGAAAAGTTTGTCAACAATTTTGAGGATGCGAGTTCAATCCTTCAGATGCTCCCCCGCAATGGCACGTGTCAACAGATTACAAGTTATGTTACGATGGTTACGGGCCCAACACCGGCTTATTATCCGGATGGCACAATAAAAGATAAAGATTTTCATATTGTCCTTATGGATAATGGACGCCGAAAAATGTATGAGGACGAAAAATTTAAGAAAACCTTCCAATGCATCCGTTGCGCTGCCTGTCTGAATGTCTGCCCGGCCTTCCAACTTGTCGGAGGGCATGTTTATGGGCATATCTATACCGGCGGGATAGGAATCATCCTCACTAATTTCCTCAATTCTCCCGATGATACGGCTAATCCTCAAAACCTTTGTATTCAGTGCGGAAGATGCAATGAAGTTTGCGCAGGAAGGCTTAACATCTCGGAAATGATCCTAGAAGTCCGCAATAGAATTGGGGAGCAAAAGGGCTTGCCGTTTGTCCAAAAATTTGCGCTGGACGTGGTTTCCAATCGTCGCTTGTTCCATTCTCTCTTGAAGATCGCATCGAAAGCTCAATTACCTTTTTCCAAAGGACAACCGATGATTCGTCATCTTCCCATGTTCCTCTCAGGATTAACTAAGAATGGGAGCTTACCGACAGTTGCTGATGTTCCATTTCGTGATGTCATTAAGACAATTAAGCAAGATGTTAAAAATCCAAAGGGAACGATTGCGTTCTTTGGCGGATGCCTTATCGATTTTGTTTATCCTCATATTGGTGAAGGTGTTGTCAGGGGCTTAAATGAAAAAGGGTATAAGGTCACTTTCCCTGAAGGACAATCCTGCTGCGGCGCTCCTGCCAGCTATATGGGTGATCGTCTGAATGCTCGTAAATCGGCAGTTATTAACATTGAAGCGATGAACGCTGAAGACGTGGATTATGTCGTATCGGCTTGCCCGACTTGTACCCATGCTCTAAAAGATAGCTTCAGGGACTTAGTTGCAGACGATCCCGCAATGTTGAAGAGGGCAGAGGAGCTCAACCGTAAGACGTTTGACTTCTCGAAACTTCTCTACGATCTTGGTGGCTTGGAACCGGGCGGAGATGGTAAACCATTAAAAATTACCTATCATGATTCTTGCCACTTAAAGCGGAGTCTAGGTGTTTATAAGGAACAACGCGAGATTTTAAAGAATATTAACGGAATTGAACTTGTAGAAATGAAAGACTCCGACCGTTGCTGTGGTTTTGGAGGATCATATTCCATTAAGTTCCCAGAGATGGCGGGTCCGATGCTTGAGAAAAAATTAAAGAATATTAACAATACAGGGGCAGAAGTTGTCGCTGTGGATTGCCCAGGATGCCTTATGCAAATTACCGGAGGATTAGATAAAGAAAACTCCCCCGTAAAGGTTATGCATACGGCAGAGCTTGTACTTGAAAAGTGGACAAAATAAAGCGCACGGCCTATTTATTGAAGAAAATCTGTCTGCAATCATGCAGGCAGGTTTTCTTCATACATATCAGAATGTATAAGTCTTTATCGGTTGATAAACTCTAAGTGCAACCAGCGGCTTTGCCTCTCGGCGAAGCCGGGTTTTCTTTATTTAAAAATGGGGAAACTAGGTAAAGTTAAGGATTCCAGCAGGATTTCAGAAATTTAGAGAGAAATATCTAAAGTATAACGATAAGAATTAGGTGGAACGATGATTAAAGCAATCCTTTTCGACTTAGATGGGACACTGACGCAGATGGATCAAGAGGAGTTCATGCGCAATTATATTGGCCTTTTGGCTCCTCGTTTTAGCCATCTTATTTCTCCGGAGAAATTCGGGAAATATGTGATGCATTCAACCGAAACAATGATTAAAGAACCAAAGGACGCTAAAACCAACCTCCAAACCTTCTTCGAAGATTTTACACGGGTTACCGGGCTTACTTATACAACACTTTGGCCTATTTTTGAAGAATTTTATCAAAATGACTTTCCGGCATTAAGCTGCTTAGTTAAGGCTGATGCAGAGGGGAAGCGTACGGTCGAGTCCGCGATTCAACAAGGATATACAGTGGCGGTTGCAGCCAATCCGGTTATGCCGACGCTTGCCATTGAAGAGCGTATCCGCTGGACAGGGTTATCGCCTGAACAATTTGCGCTGATTCCGGCAATGGAAAACTTTCATTTTTGCAAACCCCAATTAGGTTTTTACGAAGAGATTGCCCAGGGTTTAGGCTTATCTCCAAGGGAATGTATGATGGTTGGCAATCATCCGATTGAGGACTTGGCAGCACGGCAAATAGGAATGAAAACCTTCTTAGTGGGGACACCCCCGGATGAAGTTCAGACAGATTATTATGGAGATTTACCGGAGCTGAATAAACTGGTTCTTCGTGGAAATATATAGGCTCAAGGAGAATTGCTATGGGTGTGATAATCCATCCTCTCTCTGTGCAAAACATTAAGCAAGATTGCATGCCGACCATTTCACCGCGGATGGAACGTTTATTTAAAGAGTTCCTTTCGCGCTACCATGAGTGGAGGTCTTACCAAAAACGCGAAATTGCTTGGTTAACAGCAACGATGCTTATGGGGTTAACGAATCTTGCAACATGGGCGAGTATTCCTTCGGCATGGGCAATAAATATTTTGCTTTTTTTGCTCTTCCTTGGGGTGCTGCATTATTATCTCAGTATCAAACAGAAAGTTACTCATCTTTATATTAATGTACATATTTTATATCTTCATTTTTTAGGAAAGTTGGAAGTCGGTTTTTGCGAGCATCCGGGCAATTGCCAATGTGCAGAGCAATTCAAAAAGTATGTTTGGGAACATTATCGGATCTCCTTCTATGAGGATAAACTATAACTAAACTATGGATAAAGAGGTAGGCTAAATGAAACAAACGGTTATTTCCACAACCAAAGCCCCGGCGGCAATCGGACCCTATTCACAGGGAATTGAGATTGGAAATTTTGTATTTACTTCAGGTCAGATCCCGTTAACGCCTGAGGGTAATCTTGTGGGCCCCAATATTGAAGAACAAGTTCGACAAGCTTTGAAAAACGCAGAACAAATTTTGCTTGCAGCAGGTACTTCGTTGGATAATGTTGTGAAGACGACTGTTTTTCTGGCTGATATGAACGATTTTCAAGTGATGAACAGTATTTATGATGAGTTCTTTGATGCGCGACCCCCTGCACGTTCGGCTGTACAAGTTGCACGTCTTCCTAAAGATGTTAAAATTGA
Organism: Desulfitobacterium sp.; assembly: GCF_034927245.1. Taxonomy (GTDB): domain Bacteria; phylum Bacillota; class Desulfitobacteriia; order Desulfitobacteriales; family Desulfitobacteriaceae; genus Desulfitobacterium_A. The sequence goes on along the minus strand of NZ_JAYFQK010000022.1, from coordinate 51,277 downwards.
AGTCGAAATGATTGCCTTTAAGGGTTAAAGTACAAAGGTTGATACCATAAAGGCATTAAAAAATGTTTTAAGAAAAGGGGGTTATCTATTGAAAAAATATGTTTGTTCAGTCTGCGGGTATGTATATGACCCTGCAATCGGTGATCCTGACTCAGGTATTGCCCCGGGAACCGCTTTTGAGGATATTCCGGACGATTGGGTTTGTCCGGAATGTGGAGTGGACAAAGATTCCTTTGAAGTCTCCGAAGACTAGTTAATGAACTTACGACATAAAAATGGGCAGCTGCACTTCGTTCGAAAGTACAGCTGCCTTATTTGTATTTTTATATAATCGTAATCCGCTTAAAGCCCCAGAACAGCAGCTTCATCACGATCAAGTTTTTCCATGCACGTTTTTAACCGCTGATTTAATTTCGGATCGGTTACGGCATCGCGCATCTGTCGTAAAAGATCGATGGTTCTGCGAAAGACTGAGATAATATCACCCTCGTCAAGATTACAAAGCTTTTGAATTTCGGCGAAGGAATGCCCTTTGCTCCAAAAATATGTAATAATTGACACACGTGGGTCATAACGCACTGTATCCGGGCCGCAGACGGATTGAATATAGCGCTCAAATTTCACGATAGGTATCCAGTCAAGAATAGGGAGCTTTTGGAAGAAGTCGTTTTTCCTGGATTCGAAGTCGATAGCCGATAGCAAAGCATTGAGCTGATCATCGTCCAGAGAATCAAATGTATCAGAGTATATCAGTTCGGTCACCAGAAGCTCCTGAACATAAATATGCCGCGCACACTCTCCGCGTGGAAGCAGATCATCACCGCGAATATAACCCATTTGACGAAGTTGGTTTAACTTAAACTGAAATTCATGAAGAAAGGAGTGCTGATCAGGGAGAACACTCAGTTCTTTTTTTAATTCGGCGGCTTGTTGTTGAAGTTTAGCTAAATTCTTGGTCTCTTTCTCACAGACGGAAAGTTTGGAAGCGGGGCAATTTTTAGGTTTTACTTTAAGGAGTTTTTGCCAGGTCCGTATTTTCCGAGCCATTTCCCGGCCGTAAGCTCGATTTTGGCGACGGGGACCTAAGGCTTGGTAAGAACGATTTAATCGGTCAAGTTCTTTCTTCTTCGGGTAATATTTTAAGCAGCAAGAAAACGTTCCGGCATTTTCACAAACGATTTCTTGGACCCCCTTAGTTTTTTCTTCAACCTGAGCAAGTTCATTTTTTAAATCTTCGTTGGTTCGAACATAGCTAAACGCGGCAAAACTTTTTTGAAAATATAATTCAATCTGCTCAGAAGTCAATGTCGCTTGAAGATTTAATACGGTATTATAAGATAGCTTAAATTGGCTGGTTAAAGGTTCCAAGCGTTTTATATTGAACCGAGGGGGCGGACTCTTTTCCATATAGTTCAAATCGATTAAAGCAAAGGAGTAACCTTGCTCATCGATTCCGCGGCGTCCTGCCCGTCCGGACATCTGAAAAAATTCGTGATTGGCCAAGGGGCGAAAATTCCGCCCGTCGAATTTATTGAGAGAGTCAAAACAAACGGCTTTAACGGGATAATTGATGCCAACGCTAAAGGTTTCGGTACAGTATAGAACATGGATAAGACGTTTTAAGAACAATTCTTCGACAATTGCTTTTTGAGCCGGTAAGAGACCGGCATGATGGAAGGAAATGCCCTTAGAACATAAGCGTTTTAGCTGTCGTGTTGAAGCAGACCACTCTTCTTCAGAGCCGAATTGCTGAATAAATAAAGCCTCAACCTGAGCGCTCTCACTGGGTTTCAGATAATTAGCAAAGCCGGCAAGTTCCCTGGCTTTATCCGCACATTGTTTGCGGCTAAAAACGAAATAAAGGGTTGGTAAATATTTACGCTGTATTGTCCGGATTAAGTCAAGGTGAGTTGTGGAAGAAAAGGGGGAGCTTTCGGGGTTTTTATGTTCCTTTATTTTGTGATGGTAATAGCGCCATAATTGTTCATAGGTTACAAGACCTGTATCCTTGGTATAGAAATAATAATCTAAGGGGACGATGCGACGTTGTTCTTCAATGAGTGTGACTTTTTCCTCGCGGATCGATTCAATCCATTGTACAAGTTGGCCGGCGTTGGCTATAGTCGCACTGAGCCCGAGAATTTTCATATGTTTAGGAGCTAAAATAATGGATTCTTCCCAGACGGTTCCCCGTTCTTCATCATTGAGCCAATGAATTTCATCGAAGATGATATGAGTGACGTGCCGCAACGCAGGATCTTCGGTGATGACTTGATTACGAAAGATTTCAGTTGTCATGATGAGTAAAGGGGCATCCGGGTTTATCACGACATCTCCGGTCATAATGCCCACTTTTTCTGATCCAAAAAGCGCTTTATAGTCTTTAAACTTTTGGTTGCTTAAGGCCTTAATCGGTGCAGTATAAATAACCTGCTGCTTTGCCTCAATGGCTTTGTCAACCAGATAGTCGGCAACCAATGTTTTCCCGGTTCCGGTTGGGGCAGCTACGATAACTGAACGCCCTTCATCAATGGCATCTAAAGCCTCTATCTGAAAGCGATCTAAGGTTAACCCCCGATAAGTCCGTTCTGACATAGGATCACTCATTTCTATTATGATTGCTTAATTTTAGCAAACTACGCGGGAAGACGCAAATCGGTGGTCTGAACCCTATTTTTCAGCCATATGATTTAATCAAGGAAATACCCTAAAAGGGGGAATTCAGGTGTGCTCCTTGCGCCTTGAGGTTGAACAAGCTATTGGACTTAAGTTTCCTGTAAAAAATGGTGAAGCCATGATTCGATTTGAAGAGTCTATGGAAATTCCCCGCGGTGCAGAACACTTAATGAAAGGAATGTACCAAAATCCCGAGGAGGTTAAGCACGGTTTTCAAACGTTACAACAGGAGACAGCAAATTTACTGGAAATTCTTTTGCCGCGGCGGTCACGCTTTAGAGAATGGGTTGATCAGCTTCCCGAGCAACCGAGAGAAGCCGAAACATATATAAAAGATACTTCGGAACAATTGCACCGGCAGGATCAACGTTTGCGGCAGATGGAAAAGGAACTGCTTATTAAGCTGGAGGACAGCGGAATACAGGATTTATTCCCAATTCCTGTGGGTGCTTTCGCTCAAATCGGTTTTCAGGAACCTGCGGTAAAGCTTTATTTAAGGCCTTTAGGGCGCTTAGCGGAAATTCTGCAGCTTAATCCTGAGCATCTTCGATCTGCGGTTCGCCTTCATTATCTGGTCTTTTTACTTTTAATGGAGGGACTGGATTTTGATGGTCAAGGATGTAAACGTAATAATGACGAAAAAGTACTGTCGAAATTAACCTGTTATTTTACCCTTCGCCAAATCAAGGGTCAGTCCGAAGAGGTTGTTCACTGCTATAGTGAATGGGTAAAGTCTTGGGGAGGGACGGGCCTGTTAGAAGCTTTTCCCCAGCAGAACAGCAGCGAAAAAATACGCGCCGCCATGATTTTTTGGCGGCGCGGAACAAACTTGACGTGGGAAGAAGTCTGGGAAAAAGTAAAGTTGCTGGATTCCGAAGGGTTTTCAGATTATCGATTTTCAGGAGGTATGCGCGATCATAAGTTTTATAATTGATGACTTAAGGCCAATCGGCGAGTTCTTGTGGTTTGAGAATCTCCAGTCGTCCTTCATGAAGTTGAACAATACCTTGCCTTTTCCAATTGTTAATGGATCGATTAACCAATTCACGGGAGGTTCCAATCATACTCGCTAAATCTTTGTTCGTGAGGGTTCCGTCAACATAAATCCATTCGCCGGGATTGGGGGCGGGACGTGCCAAACGAAGAAGAAGGGCGGCAAGTATCCCTGCTGTTGAGCGGCTGGTTAAAATTCGAATAAACTCTTGATTAAGGCGAAGGCGTTTACTCAGGGTACGAACGAGAGCAATTCCAAGCTCGGGATGTTTAACTAAGAGTTCGGGGATTCTTTGGTTTGAAAGAACAAGGACCTGACTTTCTTGAATGGCTTCAGCCGTAGCGGGATAGGGGCCATCCTCAATCAATAAAATTTCAGCAAAGCTGTCATAGGGCCCGCACCAGTCGAGAATTTGCTCATTGCCATCCGGCAAGGTCTTACTCATTTTAATTTGTCCGGATAACACAAAATAAACGTGAGAACCGATTTCTCCTTCTACAAAAAGAATTTGACCTTTACGAAAATGCCGAGGTTTAAATTGAGAAAGGAGAGGTTTGAGATCCTCATCAGATAGATTGGAAAAAAGGGGAAAGCGCTTTAATATTTGAGGATCAAACACTTTGAAAAACCTCACTTAAATCTTAGGATAACATATATTAATTAGAGCATAGAAAACTGCAACAAGGTTATTCCGTTAGTTAGGGTGATCAATTGTGCAAAATCTTGTGATTGAACCGATCTCAATAAAGTCAACAATTACCACACCTTTTCGGGTACTTTTTATTGTGATGCTTGTTTTGCTGGCCGCGATTATTGCCATAAACGCTGATTAAGCAGCATCTTAAGAATGAGAAGGGGTCTTCTCTACTTGTTTGGCGGCCCTGACTATAGCTGACATAACTTTAGCTTGGTCAGGGCGTGTTTGACTCTCCCATTGGGTGAGAATCTCGCCTTTTAAGGAGACGTAATATTTAGCAGGCAGTTGGTTTAACGTAAGTGCAAGGATATCAGCAACGCAACGTTCGCATGTACAGGGAAGGGTGACTTGGGTCATGTATTCTTTGAGAGCTTGACGAGAAACTGCTTCCATATGATTTTTTAATTCGTACATAACTTTCCCTCCATTTTTTCTTCCTAACTTTATAATAATTGTTAAGACCTTCTTGTACAAGGCTTTTCGATATTATACGGCGGTTACTATAATTTATGCTTAAAGGTAACATTTGTTTGCTTTATCAAAATAGTTTTGTTATACTAGAAGCAACTCGAGGTTACTTTGCAAAAATCTTGAAATCTCTGTTTACCCTTAATTTGGGTTGTCATGGATCGGGAGTTTGCGCAGAGATCAAAGAGAAAAAACTACCCAAAATAAGGAGGAAACATTAAGTGTTTCAAGACAAAATTTTAACCTGCCGCGATTGTGGCCAAGAATTTACTTTCTCTGCTAGTGAACAAGAATTCTATGCTGAAAAAGGGTTCGAAAACGAACCTGGACGTTGCCCTTCATGCCGTCAAGCCCGTAAAGCTGCTAATGGCGGAAGAAGAAGCGGAGGCTTTGGTGCTCGTCCTCAACGTCAAATGTATCCGGCAGTTTGCTCCAATTGCGGAGTTGAAACAGAAGTTCCATTCCAACCTTCCGGCGAAAAGCCAGTCTATTGCCGTGATTGCTTCCAAGCAATGCGCCGCTACTAATCCTAGGTTTAATAAAATAGGTTAAAGCAAGAAGGATCAGAGTTTTTCTGATCCTTTTTTTTTGTACTGTCGGAAAGTATAAGTGCAACCAATGGCTTTGCGAAGCCGGGTTTTCTTTATGGTGCGTTTTGCAGCTTTGTTAAAAATTAAAGGTTGACATGTTTCTGCACACATTGTAAAGTATGGATGAGAAGAGTTATCAATTAAAACTGCACTCATGTATTGAGAATGAATATCAATTAAGGGGTTTATACAGATAGGAGGTTTATATGGAATATTCATTAGACTTACTGCATCCCGGTGAAAAGGCACATATCCGCACTGTTTTGGATAATGGAGCATTACGGCGTCGAATGATGGATATGGGGCTTGTGCCAGGTGCTGAAGTAGAAGTAATTCGATTGGCTCCTTGGGGGGGGCCCATGCAAATACGTATAAAGGGATATTCTTTAGCCATGCGTCTTTCCGAGTGTGCTAAAATACTCGTTGATTCTAAATGAGAATAATTTGCATAGCTTAGAATCCAAAATATTTGTTCAAAGAGTGTTTAAGATATTTTGCAAAATTTCTTGCTGACGTAGGGAGGAAAAATTCGATGAAAAATCTGAGAATCGCTCTTGTCGGTAATCCCAATGTCGGCAAAAGTACAGTTTTTAATTTTCTAACCGGTTTAAAACAACAGGTAGGCAATTGGACAGGTAAAACGGTTGAACATAAAGCAGGCTATTTTAAGGTAAATGATCTAGCAATTGAATTGGTGGATCTCCCAGGGACCTATAGTTTAACGGCTTATTCCCAAGAGGAAATTGTAACACGGGAATACATCCTTAATGAAAAGCCGGATGTCGTGGTGGCAATGCTTGATGCTTCAAATATTGAACGCAACTTATACTTGCTCTTACAAATATTAGAGTTAACGCCTAATGTTGTGATTGGTCTTAATATGATGGATATTGCTTCGGCCTCAGGAATAGTTATTTCTGCTTCGAAATTGAGCCAAACACTAAAGCTTCCGGTAATTGAGGTAATTGCGACTAAAGGCAAGGGAATTAATGAACTTTTACAGGAGGCTATTAAGACAAGCCGGCGGGATGAAGCCCCGCAGCCTATTAAAATTAAGTATCCTGAAGAGCTTGAAAAAAAGATTACGGAAATTGAGAATGATTTAAAAGAAGGTCAATTTCCTCGTCGTTGGCTTGCTCTAAAATATATGGAAGGAGATCAGGCTCTTGAAGTAGAGCCTCCGGAATCAATACGCAAATTATTGTTGGAGTGGAGCCAATCCGGTTGGAATGAGGCTAAACTGGAAATGGCGATCACCGATTCAAAATATCAATTTATTGAGTCGCTTCTGCCTAAATTTGTTCAAGTCAATAAACAAAAGGGTGCAAGCTGGACAGAAAGGTTAGATCGTTGGGCCTTGTCACCCATTTGGGGTTATCCGATTCTTTTGGGAATATTGATTATCGTTTTTTGGAGCTCATTCGTCGGAAGTGCTCCCATCGGTGATCTTATTTCGAAGTTTATGGCCTGGGCGGCGCGAGATCTTGTTGCTCTTTTGCAGATTATGGGTGGGCCTCAATGGCTGCAAGGCTTAATTCAGGATGGAATATTTGCCGGTGTAGGGGCGGTGTTCGCCTTTGTTCCCCAAATTGGATTGTTTTTTATCTTTTATTCTATCCTTCAGGAAAGTGGTTATCTCGCGAGAGCGGCTTTTCTTGGAGACCGATTTATGCAGGCTATGGGGCTGCATGGAAAGTCTTTCTTTTCTTTTGTTTCTAGCTATGGCTGTAATGTTCCGGGAATCATGGCAACCCGTACGTTGGAAAACCCTAAAGATCGCATGATAACCATTTTCCTTAATCCTTTGATTCCCTGTGTGCCCCGCTTAGGGGTGATGAGCGCAGTAGTGGCAGTATTTTTCCCCGGAGGACGCGGGGCCATAGTTATGATCAGTTTATTGGTCTTAAGCCTGTTACTCATTATTTTTTCATCTTTTTTCTTTAGAAAAACAGTGCTCAAAACCGAAAAGTCACCTTTTGTCATGGAGCTCCCCCTTTATCACTTGCCCACGCTTCGCAACATCTTCCTTCCGGCTTGGGAGAAAACATACTCCTTTATCAAAAGAGCATGGACGTTTATCTTAGTTGCTTCCATTATTATTTGGGTATTGAGCAATTATCCGGCAGGGGTTCCAATAGAAGAAACATGGGCAGGACAACTTGGAAGTGCATTATCTGTTATAGGTAATCCCTTGGAGTTTGATTGGCGGATCATGGTCGCGCTGCTCTTTGGTTTTACGGCAAAAGAAACGACGCTGTCTACCTTAGGAATTTTATATGGTGTTGCTGCGGATACTCCCCAATCGATTGCTTATGCTATGACAGGGGCAATGACACCATTGGTGGCCTATATTTTCTTGGTCGTATATATGATATATATTCCTTGTCTGGCTACTGTAGTAACCATGCATAAGGAAATAGGGAGCTGGCGGTGGACAGGATTTGGTGTCGTTTATAATTTGCTCTTCAGCTTTGGAGTCGGTTGGCTGTTTTTACAGATAGGACACGCTTTAGGGTTTTAGAGAAGTATTTCATACCCGGAGGTGAATAATATGCTGAGTGAAGTATTAAAAATAATGGATCTGGAACAATCGCTTGCGGTTACGGAAATTGCCAAGAAGCTGGGATGGACGCTCCAACGCGTAGAAAATACGATAGAGCAACTCGAAAGTATGGGTTATATCCGCAAGAGAGAAATCGTTTCTTCTTCTTGCAAAGCGGGCGGGTGTTCGGGCTGTCCGGGCTGTTCCTTTGGTAAAGAATCGTTTTGTCAGAGCAGCCCAAACCCAACGAAAATACTATATTCATGGGTAATCACGGACCGCGGTAAAAATGCTCTTCACTAATTTCCGAGATATCATGGACAATAAATCCCCAATCCTTTACAATCAACTCTAGGTGACAAGATGAAAGCGAGGCTCTAACAAGATGGACTTTTCTGGGAAAGATAAAGCAACCTATGTACAAGATACATTTAATTCAATTGCTAAACGCTATGATCTAATGAATACACTGATGAGTTTTGGACTGGATAAGGGGTGGCGTCGGAAGGCAGTAATAACGGTAGAAGCAAAGCCGGGAATGCACATCTTAGACGTCTGCTGTGGGACCGGACAACTCTCAATCGAACTTGCGGAAACAATTGGCGAAACAGGGAAGGTCACGGGCTTGGATTTTTCAGAGAACATGTTAGGAAAGGCTCGGGATAACCTTCAATCTTTCCCATATCAGTCTCGAATTGAATTGATGCAAGGGGATGCGATGCAGCTTCCATTTGCGGATAACACGTTTGATGGTGCAACCGTCGGTTGGGGACTCCGAAATCTGCCAAATCTTGAACAAGGTGTCAAGGAAATGCTGCGCGTGGTAAAACCGGGCTCAATGGTTGTTTCGTTAGATATGGCTAAACCGACGCTTCCGGTTTTTAAGCAGGTGTATTGGCTTTACTTTAATAAATTGGTACCTCTGATGGGAAAAATATGGGCCGGTAGGGCAAAGGCTTACCAATACCTTCATGATTCAGCTGTAGAATTTCCACCCCAGCAAGAACTCGCTCGAATTTTTGCCCGCTGCGGCTTAGTAGAAACACGGTATCATAATTTATTGGGTGGCGTTGTTGCGATTGTCAGCGGCAGAAAACCTGAATAATCGAGTTCTCTTACCAAGGTTGAATAGTGTCAGAAAAGGAAGGGAGAGGAATATACCGATGGAACTTAAAATTGGCTTAAAGGGACGAGCGGAAAACGTGGTTAATGAAGGGAATACCGCAAAAAGTATGGGGAGCGGCTCTTTAGAAGTGTACGCAACTCCTGCTTTAGTAGCACTTATGGAGGCAGCGGCGGTTAATGCTTTGAATTTGGAGGCAGGTGAATCCAGCGTGGGAACTGCCCTTGAGATTAAGCATGCAGCGGCTACACCTATTGGCATGAAAGTGTGGGCTGAGGCTGAGCTCGTAGAAATAGACCGGCGGCGTTTGGTCTTTGCGATCAATGCCTATGATGAAGTCGAAAAAATTGGATCGGGACGGCATGAAAGGTTTATTATTCAGACTGAACGCTTCCTAAGCAAGGCCTATCAAAAATCGGGAGTATAATTGTGAGTTATTTAACGGTTTTAGAAAAGGGCAACTGGGAACAGGTCATTGAGAAATCACGATTCATCGCCTTAGTGTTTCCTGTAAAAACACCGGATGAAATCAATCAAGCTTTAGAGCAAGCACGGCAGCTTTATCCTAATGCTCGTCATTATGTGTATGCTTATCGTCTCTATAAAGGCAAACTGGAAAGATCAACAGATGACGGAGAGCCGCAGGGTACAGGGGGTAGACCCGTTTTAGATGTTCTGCAGTTTCGTGAGCTTTGGGATGTGTTAGTCGTTGTTATCCGTTACTTCGGAGGAATCCTTCTAGGGACAGGAGGGTTGACTCGAGCCTATGGGGGAACAGCACGTCAACTCTTAGATCAACTCGAAGTTAGTCGTCTAGTTCCTCATACGATTTACGAAGTAGAATCCGGGTATAATTGGTACGAGACTTTGAAGTATCAGTATCGGCTTAAGAACTGGGTGACTGGGAATGAAGAGTTTTCAGCAACAGTTAAGGTCGAAGTATTTATCCGTGAGGAAGAACGACAGAAATTTGAAGAGTGGTTAACAGATTTTACACAACGAGAAGTGACTTTTCAAGAAAAAGGAAATATAATGCGCGCTGAGCCAGCAAGGCCTCGTTTTTAACGAGGCTTATTTAATACCTAAATCTAAATAATTAGACTATTAAAACTTTATGAAAAATAAAACTTTCACTTGCATTAAGTGATTGATTTCACGTATAATAGTTTTAGAAAGTAGTTATTAAAAAAATGAATACATAGCAAGTATTGAATAAAAATATAAACAGAAATGAGATGATTATATGTTAGCATGGGTTGCACTTCTTATGATTATCGTTTTCCTGGGGGCGTGTGGAGTAGTCATTGGCGCTTCTTGTTATCAGATTGTAAATGTTATCCGTAGAACGCCAAGAAAACCAAAGCCGGTAATGAAAGCTATTAGAACCTGATTGCGATTGTCTATTTCATAAAATAGAATTTTCAAAAGCATCACCAAAGGGTGGTGCTTTTTTATGCCTTTTTCTGGACAATATTCAGGATTTAGCGATCTTAGAATATTTATAGGAGGAAAAATCAAAAGTTCTGTCGAATACATGCAAAGTTATTCACGACAAGGAGGCGAGCAGGATTTTCCTGTATGGATTAGTAGTTACTATTGTCAGCCTTCCATTTATCCTTATCTTTAGTTTCAAATCCTCAGTATGGGGACTTAAGGGCTTTGAAGGGTTTATTATTTCCACTTTAGTATGGTTAGATGCACTTATATTTCCATTCGTTTTAAAAACAGGCCATATGATAGGCTGGGTAATTATGACTGGCGTTTGTCTATTTATTCCGTTTTTGTTCCGGAATTTACATAAACAGACGGGGGTTAAGCCCCCTCATGAAAACGAAAAAATAGATAAAACTTTGCCCCATTTAGAACTTAATTCTTCAACTACAGAGAATAAAACATCAGCACCTAAAGTCGAGACAGAGCCAGAGGCAGAGGATGAAGAAGGGCCCGAAACCGAAGCAGTGCCCAAGGACGAGGCAGAGGATGAAGGAGAACCCGAAACCGAAGCAGTGCCCGAGGACGTGGCAGAAGATGAAGGAGAACCCGAAACCGAAGCAATACATGAGGAGGGGGAGGCAGAGCCTGAGCCAGAGCCAGAGCCAGAGCCAGAGTTTAAAACGGTAATTAAACCTAAGCTTATAATTGATCCTTATCCTGTTGAACAAATAGTTAGCACCGTGCAAGAAATTCCGGTGTTAAGTTTTGAGGAGCTATTAGAGGAAGGGTTTAAGGAAAAAGAACAGGGTACTTATCAAAAAGCAGCAGAATATTTTTATTCCGCCCTAAAAACAAAACCCGAACCAGATCTGGCCTATTACTTAATTACGGATTGTTATACCCTATGGCAATCGACAGATCTTGCAGAGATGGCGTTTTCAAAGCTTGAGCCTTTTATGATGGAATTCCAACATGCTGCCACTGCCGTTTGGCGGAAACGTTTTGACGCATGGCTTCTTGATAATGAAATTAAACTTTAGAAAATAGAGAGGGAAGGAAATGATTATAATGAAAGCGAGCAAAGAAATTAAGGGGTTAAGGATCATTAGTATAGCTGATGGGACACAAATTGGGATTATCAAGGATTTTATTCTAAATCCTAAAACAGGGAGTATGGATTTTTTTATCATTGATCAACCGGCTGACTATTTCGGGGCTAAGATTATTCCTTTTGATGATGTTATTGGTTTAGGTGAGTTTGCGGTTACTATTCCTGATCCTCAAGTTATTCAAGATGTTTCCCAGAATCTAGCCGCCCAAGAACTATTGAAACAGGATGTAAATGTTATAGGGACAAAAGTTCTGACTAATAAGGGAAGTTTGATTGGAGAGGTCCAAGAGTTTCTTGTTGATGAGGAAAAGGGCAAGATTTCTTCATGTATTTTTGATACCCCTGACGGTCAAAGCAAAGAAGTCAGTGCTCAAGATATTATCACGTTCGGCAAAGAACTGCTTATTATTGATGCTGCTTATACCGAGGAACCGATCACCCCGGCGGAAGCGGTTAATAATGAAGTTCAGCCGATTTCTGAAGATACGGAAAGGGTTAACCCTCCAAGTCCTGAGGCTCCTTTAGATGTGAATGAGACCAGTACCGAATTTAATCTCTTTGAACAACGTCAGTTACAATACTTTCTGGGAAAAACAGTAGATAAGGATGTTGTCTTGGATAATGGGGAAATGCTTAAAGCGGGTGAACCGATTAGCGATGAGATCATTCGTAAAATAACTTCGCGCAATAAACTAATGGAAATTACATCTTATCTCCATAAAAATTAAGGCTTATGAAGAATCCAAAGCTGTTCCTGATTTCTGGATTGTTATTCTTACAGGTTGCGGTATCAATTACCTTGGCTACCTCTGTTACTTATGATATGGACTATGCCAAAGCCCCTGAAGGGTTTCAGGTTTGGGGGATTGATTTGTCGGGGCGAACTAATAATGAGGCCTATCAATATCTCGAAAGGGAAATACCGCGTGGGGTTTTTTATCAAGATTCGACATATCCGCTTACGATCACACAATCCCAAAATAATTTGCAGTCTTGGTTAAACACGCAACTGATACCTGAGGGTGATTCTTGGTGGATGAATGCGGTCAACCATTTAAAACGGATGGGGCCTGAACAACTTTCTCCAGAACTTTTGGATGAGAATGAAATATATCCCCAATTGGAGAATATTGCGCAGCAAATCAATAAAGGGGGTAAGCCGGCAAGTATGCAGTTGCATAACGGCAAGTTTGCTATTCAATCAGGATTACCGAGTGTTGTGATGGATATTCCTGCATCTTGGGAGCATCTTAACGAAAGCAAAGGTTTAAATTCTGTGCCCTTGGTTGTCAACTCACTGGAACTTACTCCTACAGAATCAGACTTGCGGAAAATTAAAGACGTTATAGGAGATTATACGACCTATTTCGATCCTATAAATACCGCAAGGACAAATAACGTTCGTTTAGCAGCGAATGCAATAGATGGAAAGCTGATTGAGCCGGGTGGAGAATTTTCCTTTAACCAGGTTGTTGGCAAGCGTGATAAGGAAACAGGTTATTTACCCGCATATACTTTTGTTGATCAAACGGTTGTTTTGGATGATGGCGGCGGAATTTGCCAGGATTCAAGTACTCTTTATCATGCGGTGAAACAATCACAGCTTCAAGTTCTGGAAAGAAATACTCATTCTTTGCCGGTGACGTATGTTCCTAAAGGACAGGATGCCACTGTGGCGTATGGGTTACTCGATTTCCGTTTCCGAAATACTACCCAGGGATACATTTATATTAACGCTCGCACGGGGAACAATTGGATCAGAATACGTATTTATGGGGTTGCTGATGAAAACCATCCCGTTCTTGCAGAACCTGATGGCTATCCGATAAAACCTGATCCTAATATGAAATGAGCCGCCATATGGCGGCTCATTTCATATTAAACTATAATTTAAGTTAAAAGATTCTTGTCGAGAAGTTTTATTCCTAAGGGAAATGATGTAGGATAGAAGTAATGGAAAGATATTAGGAAGGGGTTACCCGAGTGAGACAAGTCAGTGTAAATTCACTTAAAATTGGTGACGTCTTAGGCAAAACGATTTACTCAAGCAAAGGGAGAGTCCTGCTCGGTAAGGATGTTAAACTCACTCCATTATATATTGGAAAGTTAAAGGATATGGGGATATCCATCGTTTATATCGAAGATGAGCGTTTCGATGATGTTGTGCTTGAAGATGTGATCAGCGAGCAACAACGGTGGGAGGCAATGGAACTTATTGAAAAGAGCTCCCAGGCTGTTCGGCTTGGCAAGGATATGAACGGTTTCGAGTTAAAAAACATTGTCAGTAAAATTGTTGAAGAGATCATGTTTAAAAAAGATATATTAGTCAGCCTCATGGATATCCGAAGCAGAGATAATCAGATGTTTGCTCATGCAGTCAATGTTTGTGTGCTTTCCACTGTTCTGGGTAAGGCCATGCTTTTAGACCGGGAAAAGTTAGAAACGCTGGCGATTGGAGCTTTGCTGCATGATATTGGTAAAATGCAGCTTGAACCGGAACTCGTCTGTAAAACGGAAAAGCTAACGACAGATGAAATGGAACGTCTCAAACTCCATACGACTTTGGGTTTTGAAGAGCTGAGAAAACGGAAAGAATTCAGTCTGGTTGTTCCTCATATTGCTTTTCAGCACCATGAAAATATCAATGGCACAGGTTACCCGCGCCAACTAAAAGATGGTGAAATCCATCCGCTGGCTCAAATCGTGGCGCTAACTGATATGTATGATAAGTTAACGACCGACAATAGTGGTTTGCAAAGGGTCATGCCCCATGAGGCGTGTGAAATTTTAATGGGGCTTGTAGGAAAGGTCTTTCCGCTGGAGTTAGTGCGCCTCTTTTTAAAAAACATCGCTGCTTATCCTACGGGTGTAACAGTTCGTCTCAATACAGGAGAAATAGGGGTTGTCGTAGATCAAAACTTAAGTATGCCGGTGCGTCCAATAGTTCGCGTATTTGACGATGCTGATTACAATTCAAGCAAAGGCAAAGAATACAACATGATAGAACGGCGTACAATCTTTATTACTGAGGTTTTGAGTTAGCTGTTTGTGCGTCCTGGCAATAGGAAAGCAGCGGACAAAGCTGACATTGAGGATGTTTGGCATAGCACATTCTTCGGCCATGCCAAATCAGAAGATGATGGGCAAGGCTCCATTTTTCAGGGGGAATCAAAGCTTTTAATTGTTCCTCGACAAGATCCGGGTTCTTACCCACAGCTAGACCTAAGCGGTTTGAAACGCGCAATACATGGGTATCGACAGCTAATGCAGGGATACCAAAGGCATTGCTTAGGACAACATTAGCCGTTTTTCGACCTACACCCGGGAGTTCGGTTAAGGCTTCAAAAGTGTTGGGAACCTCACCTTGATGATTCTCAACCAAGATTCGGCAGGTGGCAAGAATATTTTTTGCTTTATTGCGAAAGAGCCCGATTTCTTTGATTTCCGTTTCAAGCTCCGCTTGTGTAAGCTGAAGAAACTCTTGAGGAGTTTTGTATTTTTGAAACATCCGATCAGTGATTTGATTTACTTTACGGTCTGTAGCCTGAGCACTTAAAATTGTGGCAATCAGCAGCTGAAAGGGATTTGTAAAATTAAGCTCACAATGAGCATCCGGATACATTTGTTCTAGCAGATTAAAGAGGGTTTGGGGTGGGGTTAGACGATGGTTTTTCAAAGGTTGGCTCCTCCTTTTTATTCATTCCGTATAAAATAATATTTTAACACAAATTTATCGTTAATTGACATAATAGACATCAAAAGGAGGAAAATCAATGAAATACGTACGATTTTTCTATGCAGGTGCAGTTCAGTACGGAATGTTAAATGAGGGAATAATCACAGTTTTAGACCGTTCATTCTTAGAAAAAGAGCATCAATCAACAGGCATAACCCTAAATCTTAACGAGGTTCGGCTTTTGGCCCCTGTTCAAGCGAGCAAAGTAGTCTGCATAGGGTTAAATTATGCAAAACATATCGCGGAATTTGGAGGCAACAATCCGGAAGACCCGATTATCTTCATAAAGCCGAGTACCTCCGTAATTGGGCCGGAGGCTGAAATTGTTGCCCCGAAAATGAGTCAACATATCGATCATGAAGCTGAATTGGCTGTTATTATTGGTAAATCTGCAAAAGATGTCATGGCAGCGGAAGCTTATGATTATATTTTCGGGTATACATGCGGAAATGATGTTACGGCACGCGATCTTCAGCGTATAGACGGACAATGGACGAGAGGAAAAAGCTTTGATACGTTTTGCCCACTCGGGCCTTGGGTCGTTACCGATCTTGATCCCAGCCACTTAGACATTCAGGCCCTGCTTAATGGTAAAGTGATGCAATCATCGAACACGAAATATTTCTTAAATCCTGTTGCAAAGCTCGTGAGTTATATCTCCCACATCATGACACTGTTGCCGGGTGATGTTATAATGACGGGTACTCCGGAAGGGGTAAGCCCGATGAAATCAGGAGACGAAATTGTGGTGCGGATTGAAGGCATTGGGGAATTGCGAAATCGTATACGTTAAGAAGAAATTAATCAGTTGAGGGAATAGGATGAATTGCTGGGTTTATATCCTTAAATGCGCTGATCAGACCCTCTATTCGGGTTCAACGACGGATCTCAAGCGTCGTCTATTGGAACATAATGAGGGTAAAGGTGCAAAATACACGCGAAGCCGCAAACCGGTTGAACTGATGCAGGCATGGAAGGTAGCTTCTTGGAGTCAAGCGCTGCGTCTCGAATCAGGGTTAAAAAAATGTCCGCGGTTGTTTAAAGAAGAGCTGATTAAAGACCCTGAAGCGATTCAAGTATGGGCAAAGCGGAAAGGATATGACTTTCCTATTGAAGTCAATTAAAATTTAATGACTTAATAAGAATAGATTCCCCCGCCGATAAATTCACGCAGAATAGAATTAAAGGGTATCTTAGTCGTATCCAACGGGTCAAAATGAGCAAGCAGTCTTAACAAATGGGATGCGGTTGAGTAATAAGGATGTTCTTTAGGGATAGAAACAAGCAAGGGTTCCGCATAGGAGCGAAGTGCATTTAATTCATAAAGCAGGCTTGAATTAAACATGATATCCGCTTCTTCTTGATAAGGGAAAATATTGGTGTTTTCTCCGCGACGAACGCTTGCCCACTGGATGAGTGTATTTGAGGATGAAATACCGCGAAATTTATCATCGCGAACCAGCCTTCGAATTAAGCGGACTTCTGTCGTAGGGATCCGATTATAGGGATCAATATTAAGTTGAAAAAGGGCACTAACGTAGATTCGAAAGATATGATTACGGTCAAGGGAGGAAAGAAGTCGGGGATTGAGACCGTGGATTCCTTCCATTACTAAAATATCATCATCTGAGAGTTGCATTTTCAGGCCCTTAGATTTTCTTTGCCCGGTTTCAAAGTCGTAAATTGGGCATTCGATTTCTTTGCCTTGAATCAATGCTTGAAGATGGAGATTAAGGAGGGGAAGATCAAGCGCGTCTAAAGCTTCAAAATCAGGGTGACCTTCCGCATCCTTAGGAGTATCTTCTCGATTACAAAAATAATTATCAAGGGATAAGGCTACCGGGCGTAAGCCGTTAACCCGCAGCTGAGTCGCAAGACGTTGGGCAAAGGTCGTTTTCCCGGACGAAGATGGACCCGAGATCAAGATGACTTTTACATTTTTGCGTTGTTCAAGAATCCGGTCGGCAACAAGGGATACCTTTTTTTCATGAAGTGCTTCAGCTAGACAGATTAGTTCTTGGGAGCGGTGTTCTTGAATGATTTGGTTAATATCCTTAACTTCAGAGAGATGAAGATTCTCTCCCCAACGTTGAGTTTCACGGAAAGTGGCTGTTAATTTTTCGGGGGGGACGAAGGGGGCAAGCTCTTCGGGATTATTGGGATTAGAAAAAAGAAGAATAAATCCGGGTGGATAGTGAATGAGACGGAAAGGATAGATCGGGCCGCTTTGTTGAAATGGAGGAAAAAGAGATTTTATCGTTTTCCCATTCGCTACGCAGTGGAAAAATCCATCTTCTTCACCGGATTGGAAGGTTATGGGCTGATCAGCATTGACCCAAGCCTTCAATTCTTCCTCAATCCGATTAACCTCTCGAACTGAAACGAGGGAATTTTCAAATTCGCAATAGATACCATCCAAAATTGAGTAAGAAATTTTCAACTGTTCTTGGGGATATAATTTTCCACAACTATTGATAAGCCCGAGTATAAGTGTTTGACGATATTGGCGGTGAGAACTTTCAAGAAGGTTCAAGAAAATTCCTCCTTTCAGAAGATTAGATTTAATGAATTCACTCTTTATACTATATAATTGTATCCTATAGAAGGATAAATGTCTCTAGAGAGCGAATAATATGAGATTATTATATCTAGGAGGGAAAAACGTGTATATAAGTACGAGAGGAAATTCTCCGGAACGAACCGGCAAAGAAGTTATTGCTTTAGGAATGGTCCCTGCCGGGGGATTATTTGTTCCGAAGGTTATTCCTGAAATAAATTGGAGAGAACTTATAACTTTATCATACCCCGATTTAGCTCGAACTTTACTTAAACTTTATCTTCCTGAATTTCCTGATAGTACTTTGGATCAAGCCGTATCTGTTTATCGTCCCGAACTTTTCTGTTCGGAAAATCCGGCACCTCTGGTTCAGGTTGGGAAAATGGGCATTTTAGAGTTATGGCATGGCCCGACTTCGGCGTTTAAAGATATGGCGTTACAGGTACTTCCTCATTTATTGAAAGAAAGTATTCAGTCTTTGGTTAAGGTTGACAAGGTCCTAATTTTAGTGGCAACCTCAGGGGATACAGGTAAGGCGGCATTAGAAGGCTTCCGTAATATTCCGGGAATTGAGATCGCGGTTTTCTATCCGGAAAACGGTGTGAGCGCAGTTCAAGAGCGCCAGATGACGACGACAGAGGGTAATAATACTTATGTTATCGCAGTTAATGGCAATTTTGATGAATGTCAGTCTAAGGTAAAGGAAATTTTCGGATCAAAAGAGATGAAAGAGGATTTCCAAAACGGTAAATATGCATTTTCTTCAGCAAACTCGATTAACTGGGGAAGGCTTTTACCGCAAATCGTTTATTATTTCTGGGCATATTTACAAGCCGTGGCCAAGGCACAAATCAAAGCCGGAGAATTAATGAATGTTGTTGTTCCAACCGGTAATTTCGGTAATATCTTAGCCGCATATTATGCTAAAAAAATGGGCCTGCCAATTAAAGAACTAATTTGTGCCTCTAATCAAAATAATGTGCTCACCGAGTTTTTCCAAACCGGAGTGTATAATCGCCAACGCCCATTCTATTTGACAACTTCGCCTTCTATGGATATTTTAATTTCCAGTAACTTTGAGCGATTCCTCTATGAAATGAGTGACCGGGACGAAGAAAAAATTAAAACTTGGTATGAAGATCTTAGGTCAAAAGGTAAATTTGAAGTGGATCAACAGACCTTGACCAAGGCTAAAGATTTTGTCAAGGCAGGATGGGCGAACGAAGATGCTGTTAAAGAAACGATTCATACGGTCTATAATGAACAATCGTATGTTTTGGATCCTCACACAGCTGTTGCGGTTAAGGTATATCAAGACTATGTGAAGCTTTCCGGGGATTCAACCTATACGATAGTTGCTTCAACGGCAAATCCTTTTAAATTTGCAGGGACGGTACTCCAAAGTATCAAACCAGAATTAATCATCGAGAATGAATGGGAAAATCTTACACAGCTCAGCGCTCTAACAGGTTGGGAGATTCCGAAGGGCCTTCGTGGACTGGACAAAAAGACCGTTCAAAAAGTGGAAAAAACAAGTCCTTCTGAGATACCCCAATTATTGAGAAAAATGTTTCTCTAAGCCAACGGGATGTTGTACAATGAACTTTAAGCTCATATACAACATCCCGTTATTTTTATACCTTCAAGGAGTGGAAATTTGCGAAACAGCCTTAGGATAGGAACCTAATAGTTTAGTTGAAACATGCTTTTCACGGAGTGCCCAGAGCGCTTCTTGGATAATGGGGGAAAAGACGTAGCCATCGATGTCAATATAGAATACATATTCTCCTAATTTCTTTTTCGACGGTCGGGATTCAATTCGACTCATATTGATATTGCGAATCGCAAATTCCTGAAGAATTTGGGAGAGGGAACCCGGAATATTGGGAGCGATGATAAGTAAAGATGTCTTATCTTCGGCACTTGATTCCATGCTCATCTCGGCCAAAGAGTGACTGACCAAAATAAAACGGGTTGCATTCAGCATGGCATCCTGAATTCCTTCCATTTGACAATGTAAAGAATAAAGCCCGGCAGCCCGGTGTGTACCAATGGCCGCCCATTTTTCATGGGCTGAGGAGACTTTTTGTGCAGCTTCGGCACTACTAAGACATACGATTTGATCAGCCTGCGGAAGATGGGTTTCGAGGAAATCTCGGCATTGACCTAGGGCTTGTTGATGGGAATAGACCCGTTCAATTTCAGTCAATTCCAATGGCTGTGGAGTGAGTAAACATTGCTCTATGGGATGAATAAATTCTTTAAAAACATAGATATTCTCGGTTTGCCCCAAAGTATCCAGCGTAGCCCCCACTTGTCCTTCAGTTGAATTTTCCAGGGGAACAAAGCCATAATCTATTTCATGGCGATCACACGCTAATAGAAGTTTAGGTATTGTACTGAAAGGAATCGGATGAGGACACTCATCCTTCCACTCGTTTGGTTGGGATAAGAAGAGTTGAAGGGCTTCCTCCGAAAAACTACCCTTGGGACCGAGGTAACCAATACTGCTCACGTTTAGACCTCCTTAGATGCTTGTAGAAAATAGAAATATAAAATTAAAAATAAAATAAAAAAGCTTAGCTCCCAAAAGGGACGAGCTAAGCCTCATTATATCACCCTGGTTCCCTATGGGGCTGGGTTAAGTATTTTAAATGATTATAACAGGAAAATTCTGAATAAGAAAGATGTTTATATTTATTTTCAATGAATCAATAGAATGAACTTGCAGAAATGAGATTCGCACGCTAAAATACATATTGGAAGGTTGGGGAACCTTCCTGGGAGATAGGTGGACGAGGTGGCAGAAACAGGCAGTGGAACGTACGCTGTCTGTTTCATTTTTATTCGACTTTTTGACACAAGGACTCGGTGATAACCGGGTTTTTTTATACTAACACCACCAATGTAAGGAGGATGCGAATGGCTATTGAAATCGAACGCAAATATTTAGTGCATAAGGGGCTTTTACCGTCATTGAAAGACGGACAGCAAATGATTCAGGGATATTTAGCAATGCAGCCGTCAATTCGCTTTCGCATAATTGGGCAGGATGTAATTATCACTGTAAAGGATTTGCGAAGTGATGGCAGCCGCTTTGAATTGGAAACGATTAAACATCAAGCCGGCACGGAGGAACAGGAGCAGCTTATGAAGCTGACCTTGTTTCCCTGTATTGAAAAAGTTAGATATCGGCTTCCCTATTCGGGATTAGTATGGGAAATTGATGTCTACCAAGGAAAGAATTCGGGTTTGATTACGGCTGATGTGGAGATTCCCAGCCTTGATTATGCGCTGGAATTTCCCAGCTGGATAAATTCCCAACAAGAGATCACACAGGATGCCCGATACTTTAATATTAATCTCGGACAAAAACCCTATACTCAATGGGTAAATTCCAGCGAATAAATTGCTAAATTTTTCTGCATTTGTGTATAATAAATGAGGAGTACATCTTAAGGAGGGTTATCCGTGGAACAGGCAAAATTAAAACCCAGGTCTGAAATTCCGAATAAATACAAATGGCATCTCGAAGATATTTTCCCCAGTGATCAAGCATGGGAAGAGGAATTCGCAAGGCCGGAGAAAAGCCTGGAACAAGCGTCAAAGTTTCAGGGAGAATTAGGAAAGAGTGCGGAGCACCTGCTCGCTTGTCTTGAGTGGATGGACGGAGTAGGAATGGAGTTAGAGGAGATTTATACATATGCCCGCATGAGACGAGATGAAGATAACCGAGAAGCTCTTTATCAGGGAATGACCGACCGCGCGGGAGCGCTTTCTGTAAAGTTAGGCAGTGCATTGGCTTTTGTGGTTCCCGAACTATTGGCAATGCCGGAGGAAAGGTTGGCGGACTTCCGCAAAACTAACCCTAAATTAGAAATATATGATCATGCTTTGGAAGATATTTTACGTAAACGGGAGCATGTTTTAAGTACGGCTGAAGAAAAAATATTAGCCGAAGTGGGTGAAATTGCTGAAGCGCCAAGTGCAATTTTCGGAATGGCCAATAATGCAGATCTCAAATTTCCATCCATTAATGATGAAAAGGGACAAGATGTCGAATTAACAAAGGGAAATTACACACAATTCATGGAAAGCTCTGACCGAAGGGTTCGTAAGGATGCTTTTGACACACTCTATCATACCTATGAAAAGCAAATAAATACCTGGGCGGCGACTACAAATGCCAATGTCAAAGCAGATGTTTTTTATGCCAAAGTGCGTAAATATCCTTCGGCAATTGAAGCTTCTTTAGATGATGATCGAGTCCCTCTCACTGTATATAATGCTTTAATTGAGACAGTTCATGAATATCTGCCGGAAATGTATCGTTATATGCGGCTTCGTAAGAAAATGCTCGGGGTCGAAGAGCTCCACATGTATGACATCTACGTACCGATTGTACCTGAGGTAAAAATGGAAATCCCTTATCAGGAAGCCCTGCAAATGGTTCGCGAAGGGCTTCAGCCTTTGGGTCAAAACTACCTTAAGATTCTCAACGAAGGGTTTGAGTCCCACTGGATTGACATTTATGAGAATCAAGGCAAAACAAGCGGGGCCTATTCCTGGGGAACTTATCGTTCACACCCTTATGTTTTGCTCAATCACCAAGATACACTGGATTCAATGTTTACAATTGCGCATGAGATGGGACATTCTCTGCATACCTATTTTTCGAATAAAAATCAGCCGCATCTTTACGCAGGATACAAAATATTTGTAGCAGAGGTTGCTTCGACTTTAAATGAAGCTTTGGTTATGGAGCATCTTTTGCAGAAGACGGAGGATCCTAAGGTTCTTGCGTATTTACTGAATCATTACTTAGAACAATTCAGAGGGACTATCTTTAGGCAAACGATGTTTGCTGAGTTCGAGAAAAATACCCATGATTGGGTTGAACAAGGTGAAGCATTAACAGCGGACTTATTATCGCGAGAATATCTAAAACTCAATCAAAAGTATTATGGACCGGAAGTGGTTTCCGATCCTGAGATTGCCATAGAATGGGCACGAATTCCGCATTTTTATTCTTCGTTTTATGTTTATAAATATGCGACAGGTTTTTCTGCGGCGACTGCTCTTGCACGGAAGATTCTTGAGGAAGGCGAATCGGCTGTGAATCGCTATCTTACGTTCCTTTCAAGCGGAAGTTCGGATTATCCGATTGAGCTTCTTCGCCAA
Source organism: Desulfitobacterium sp. (assembly GCF_034927245.1). Classification (GTDB taxonomy): domain Bacteria; phylum Bacillota; class Desulfitobacteriia; order Desulfitobacteriales; family Desulfitobacteriaceae; genus Desulfitobacterium_A. The sequence goes on along the minus strand of NZ_JAYFQK010000022.1, from coordinate 28,168 downwards.
GCAGGAGTCGATATGGAAACCCCAATCCCGGTTAAGGACGCCTTAAATGTGTTTAAGGGGCTATTGGATCGTCTTGAACAAGTTTTAGAAGGCTAAATGGAGTAATAGGATAATGTCTGGGACAACCTTGACAAAGTTCAAAAGATGAACGAAGATAAATACAGTTACCCCATGGGGGAATAGGTACACAGGAGAAAGGGATGAGTTGACAATGAGTGAAGCATGTAGTTCATGCTCGGCTGCCGGAAGTTGTTCAGGCGAAAGCTGTTCAGCAGAACATCAATTAACTGAAGCTCAAAAAGCCAGCAAGATTGGTAAAATAATTGCGGTTATGAGTGGTAAAGGCGGAGTCGGAAAATCATCAGTGACAAGTATGTTGGCTGTTAGTTTAAAGCGGCAAGGCTATAAAGTGGGAATTTTAGATGCTGACATCACAGGACCCAGTATTCCTAAAATTTTTGGAATCAAGGAAAAAGCGAATGTTAATAAAATTGGCGTGACCGCTCCCGAGAGCAAGGACGGCATTAAAGTCATGTCGCTGAACCTAATGCTTGAGAATGAAGATGATCCGGTTGTCTGGAGAGGTGCAATTATTACTCAGCTGGTTCAACAATTTTGGACCGATGTTGTATGGGGAGAACTGGATTATCTGCTCATCGATATGCCGCCCGGGACCGGAGATGTGCCAATCACTATCTTCCAAAGTTTACCGATAAATGGAGTGGTTATGGTTACCAGCCCTCAACAATTGGCCGGGATGATTGTTCGGAAAGCTATAAAAATGGTCAAGAAATATGATCTGACTTTCTATGGTCTGATTGAAAATATGGCTTATGTAACTTGTCCGGACTGCAATAAGAAAATTGAAGTTTTTGGCACACCTAAGGGAGAAGAAGAGGCTAGTAAAAATGAAATTCCGTATTTAGGTCAATTGCCTCTTGATCCCGTACTATCCAGCATGTCTGACTTAGGTAAAATTGAGGATTATCAAACCGCTGACTTTGAGGAAATTGTTAAGAAAATGATCGTAGAAGCGGCGAAAGAAGCAGCGAAAGACAATCAAGCAAAGTCAGAAGATGCAGCGAAGTAAAACAACACGATTGATCCGTTAGGGCTTGCGTTTAACGCAGGCCCTTTCTCCAAAATCAATAATTAAAAGGTGAGGTGAACTGGCTTTGTCAGTATTAACGGAATCAACCATAAGAAATATTGAATTGGCGCCGCAAGGTCAACTGAAAATTGACTGGGTTCAAGAGCATATGCCGGTTTTAAACCAATTGCGTAAGGAGTTTGAACAGGGGTTACCCTTTAAAGGGAAAAGAGTTGTGGTATGCCTCCATCTAGAGGCTAAAACTGCCTATTTGGCAAAGGTCATTCAAGCAGGGGGTGCGGAGGTTACAGTAGTTGCGAGCAACCCGCTTTCTACTCAAGATGATGTCGTTGCCGCTCTGGTAGCAGGAGGAATCCGTGCTCATGCATGGCATGGAGCAACAGCGGAGGAATATCAGCAACATATTCATCAAGCCCTTGATTTTAACCCGGATTATATTATCGATGACGGTGGAGATCTGGTATCCACGATCCATCAGGAAAGAAGAGAACTTATTGCTCATGTCAAGGGTGGCGCTGAGGAAACCACGACAGGGATTCTTCGGCTCAAAGCGATGGAAAACAAGGGAGAACTCGGATTTCCAATGATTGCAGTTAACGATGCGCAAATGAAATTCCTCTTTGACAATCGTTATGGAACAGGTCAGTCCGTTTGGGACGGAATAATGAGAACGACCAACCTCGTTGTTTCGGGGAAAACGGTTGTCGTTGCCGGTTACGGCTGGTGTGGCAAGGGCGTGGCAATGCGGGCTAAAGGATTAGGGGCTCGTGTTATCGTATGTGAAGTAGACGCCGTAAAGGCGAATGAGGCCTGGATGGATGGATTTTTAGTAATGCCCATGCTTCAAGCAGCTGCACAGGGTGATTTCTTTGTAACCGTAACCGGAGATAAAGACGTTATTCGGGGTGAACACTTTAATGTCATGAAGAATGGCGCTATTCTGGCGAATGCAGGGCATTTTGACGTTGAAGTGAATAAAGTTGAACTAAATGCTTTAGCAAAGGAAAAACGAATTGTTCGACCCAATATTGAAGAATTTAAAATGAAGGATGGAAGAAAACTTTTCCTGCTTGCCGAGGGGCGGCTTGTTAATCTTGCTGCCGGAGATGGTCATCCTGCCGAAGTTATGGATATGACTTTTGCTCTTCAAGCGCTTTCTTTGGCCTCGTTGGCAACTCAAACAGAACCGTTGCCTCCAAAGGTTTATCCTGTTCCATATGAAATGGATCAACGCGTTGCTCGGCTTAAGTTAGAAGCTTTAAATCTTAAGATTGATGAATTAAGCGAGGAACAGAAGGCTTACTTATCCAATTGGGTTCATGGGTAAAATTATTTGGGTTTTAAGCTTAAACATTACGCCGATGGGTAATACTAGGATTATCAGCAACAGAAAGGTTGGATAAACCCTTGTTTAAAACCCTTTGGCGAATATTTGTTGTCATTGTTTTGCTTTTACTCCTTCGAACAAACTTTGCACCTCAAACGCAAGCATATATTGTTTGGCCGGAAAATCCTAATTTTGTAGAACGGGTAAAGTTTCAAATGGATAAAATCCAAAGAAATGCACAGGATTTACCGGCCAACCTCGAAATTGAACTGATGCGCTTGTGGAAGGACGTAAAACCGAGCAATGGGGCAAAACTTGTTTGAATACCCTGAAGAATTAAGCTAATTATAAAGATTCAGTTTGACATTAGTTGAAATTCAAGGTATTATGAACACGTATTCCTAAAAATTTAAAATAATTCTAAAGAAGGAGCGCGATTGAGTATGGTAAGTATTACCGAAATCGCAGCCCAGAAAGTGAAAGAGGTTCTTGCAAGTCAGAATAAAGATAATTCTTACTTGCGGCTCTATGTCGCTGGGTTTGGCTGAGGGGGTCCAAATTTCGGAATGGCTCTGGATGAGTCAAAGAATGAAAATGATATCGTTGATGAAGGTTTTGGAGTCACGATTTTAACTGAGGATAGACTTTCTGAATACCTTGAAGGTGCAGTTGTCGATTATGTAGAATCCCAGTATGGCGGCGGCTTTGAAATTAAAACGAATAAGTCAGGCAGCGGTTGTGATTCAGGTTGCAGTAGCTGCGGAAGCTAACTTAAAAAATAAAGAGCTTTATTTAAGCTCTTTATTTTTTAAACTTTTAATAATTTATGGGTTTTGTTTTATTTTCAGAGGAATATTAAGATTAACAGGTATTTAATCTTGGTCTAAAGTTTTTTAACGTTTAGTGATCATTGCATTCATTTTTAAGGTTTCTCTTGAGTATGAATAGTTAGAGGATGCTTTAAAAGTATTGGATTACCGTGTAAAATAGTTATTGTCAGTATTCCTTTGGGCAATGGTGCGTTATTCTAGTGCACGAATGGCAGTCGAAGGCGGGCCTAAGAATCCGCCGAGGGCATACCGATGAAGTTCCTGGTGGTGGCTTTCGACGCCCAGTCGAGGGTTGCTGCTGGGAGTTAAGATTAAGGGGGATCTGCAATGGCATGCGGGCGCTACCCTTAATCGTGGAGGCCTAAGTGCGTGGCTCTTTTTTTAGGGTTACGGCTTAGGGTATGAACCTGCATTAGGAAGGAACTTAGTGCAGCGTAGCCTGCCTTGAGGTGGAAAAGTTGGGAAGGTGAGAAGGATTGGATCATGTTGGCCGATATGGTTCAATCTACCGGAAATTCTTTTCTGCAAAAGAGGCTAGACTGTTAAATAGTGTTAAGGAAAACTTCTAGAACGATAATTAGTGAGGATTAAAGTGCGGTCTCAGTGGCGATCAAGTTCTGAGTGTTGGCGACACCTCAGGTTAAGAGAAAAGGGAAACCGCCTCAAGGGAAACCGGAGGATCTTAACGGGAAAACCTACTTGACCTAAGCCGCAATATTTCTTTACTAGTGTCCTAAAGCCCAAAGGACACCTCTCTTTATGAGAGGTGTTTTTGATTTTTATCCTAAAATTTGCCGTTTCTTGAGGGAGGAATTTGAAAATTTTTATCGAATAAAATAAAGGTAAACAGACATGCTGAATTCTGTAGGATTGGATCACTTGTGAGCTGAAACTACAGAGCGGGGGATTTCTTTTGGGGTGAATCGCAAGAGTTTGCGTAGGGCTTTACACCTTGATGCCCGAATCCGTCAACTAACCTCGTAAGCAAAGAAAGGTGGATTTCGTTAATGATTTCATCCTCACGGAAAGTGTGGGTGGGCAGTATGACTTTGTCCGGCGTACTGCTCCTCAGTAGTTTGATGGGTGTACATAATCCTGTCCAGGCTGCTGAACCTGCGACTAGTTTGAAGACTATAGTACTATCCTCGAACACAGTAGCTAGGTTTTCAGCTTCAGAAACGCGTAACCAAATTATTACTTATGCAGGAAAAACTCAGACCAAACAGATCAAACAGACCAATTCTACTTCAGAGACTAAAGCTGTTGTGGCTGAGGCCAGTAAGCCGGAAGCAAAAACGGCTGCACAGACGGAAACGAGCAAGACAAAACAAGTTGCAAGTACTGCTAAACAGCAGACAGAAGTATCACGGAGCAGCAGTACTAACTCTTCTAAATTAGTCAGCAATGCTATGAGCCTTATAGGTGTTCCTTACGTATTTGGTGGGACAAGCCGAAGTGGTTTTGATTGTTCCGGTTATACCCAGTATGTTTTTCAAGGCTCAGGAGTGAGTTTGCCGCGTACATCTTACGCTCAATATGGGGTTGGGTCTGCTGTATCCCGTGATGAATTACAACCCGGCGATTTGGTGTTTTTCTCGACATACGATAAGGGCGCTTCCCATGTTGGAATCTATATTGGTGGAGGAAGCTTTGTTCATGCTTCCAATAGTGGTGTGAGAACTACTAGTCTATCGGACAGTTACTATGCTTCCCGCTATGTGGGAGCAAGAAGAGTCTCAAACTAGGACATCGGACATAAAAGGGGGCTGTTGCAAAACAGTCCCTTTTTTGGTGCGCATAAGGAATACTGGGATAATACTAACTGGGAAGCCAGGGAACAGGCTTATACTTTGAGCACTCTCCCCCGGGTTCGGCTAAAGTTAAGTTATGAATATAAAGATCGGTTTTAGCGCATTGATGTGTTCTTTTAAAATAGCACTCGCGGCATAGGACTACTCGATAATTAAGGATCATTGTTTGTCCTCCTGAAAATGGTTATAGACGTTTTCGGCGACCGGAGCAGGCAAGCCGGCCTCTTGCAGCTCCTGCAGAGTGGCTGTACGAACTTTAGCCGTCGATTTAAAGTAACGAAGAAGAGCCTGGCGCCGTTTCGGACCTACGCCCGGTATTCCATCAAGTTCGGATAGAATCATATTCTTGGCACGCTGCTGACGATGGAAAGTGATCGCAAAACGGTGAACTTCATTTTGAATTCGTTCTAATAAATGAAAGATCGGCGAATTCCTCTCAATTAAAACAGGAAGACCATTTTCATTGAGCAAACCTGCTGTTTGGTGACGGTCATTTTTTACCATGCCTGCGATTGGGATATTTAACTCAAGGGAATGAAGAGCAACAAGTGCGGCACTGATTTGTCCTTTGCCGCCATCAAGCAGAATTAGATCCGGCAGGGGTGAGTTTTCCTGTTTAAGCCGAGCGTAACGGCGGGTTATAACCTGTCGCATCGCAGCGGTGTCGTCCATAGTATCCATCGGTTGAATTTTGAACTTGCGGTAATTATGACGATTGGGTTTACCGTCTAAGAACTGAACCATACCGGCAACAATATTTGTCCCCGAAGTATTTGAGATGTCGAAAGATTCAATGAGCCGGGGAGCTGAAAGATTTAAAAGCTTTCCCAGATCGTCTAGCGCCTGAAGGTTTTCTTCCAGATGGCGGACTTCAAGTGTAATTTGGTCATGCAAGGTTTTTTTAGCGTTTTCCATCGCCATTTTTACTAAATCCCGTTTTTGTCCCTTTTGAGGCACAAAGACGGGGAAGAGCAGTGATAGAAGTGAGATGTCAATTGGCGGGACAAGGATTTCCTGAGGAAGGGTAAGTTTATTCGTATATATTTGAGCAATAAAGGAAATGAAGGCTTCTTCGGGGTCCTCAAAGTATGGAAAAATAAAGTTGTCGCGGGAAAGTAATTTGCCTTGACGAAGATAGAATACCTGAATACAGATTTGATCTTTTGTAACGGCATACCCTAGGACATCCCGATCGACAAAATCATTGAGGGTAATATTTTGTTTTTCACCCACTTTGCGTAAATCAGCAATTAAATCACGGTATTCTTTTGCCCTTTCAAATTCTAAGGACTCTGCCGCTTCCTTCATCTTTTCTTCAAGCTGAACAAGAATTTTATGCTGATCGCCTTTTAAAAAGGATGTGACTTCTTTGCGCATTTGTTCATAAGCGCTAGTTTCCACATTGTCAATGCAAGGACCAAGACATTGATGAAGATGATAATAAAGGCAGGGCTTTGACGGTATATGGCGACATTTGCGAAAAGGGAAAATTCTGTTCAGCAGGCGTGAAGCTTCTTTGGCAGCCGTCGCGTTGGGATAGGGACCGAAGTATCGGCCGGAACCTTTTTTCACTTTTCGAGTCACCAAAATTCGAGGATGCAATTCATCGGTTATGGTAATAAAGGGATATGATTTATCATCCCTTAAAAGAATATTATATTTTGGATTGTATTTTTTGATTAAATTACATTCAAGAACAAGGGCTTCAACTTCTGATTCAGTAAGGATCGTTTCAAAATCAGCGATTTGGCTAATCATCAGTTGTGTTTTGCCATTATGTGAACCCGTAAAATAAGATCGGACCCGGTTCCGCAGAATTTTTGCTTTTCCAACATAGATAATCTGATCGTTCAGATCCCTCATTATATAAACACCGGGCTTCTCCGGTAATAAATTTAATTTTTGACGTATAATTTCCATGTTTTCCATACACCTCTCTACCATTCTAGTGGGTGAAGTGAACGGATGCAAGTTTTAACTTACGCCATATCATAACCGTGTCGTTTGATTCGTATACTGTTGAGAGAGTAATCAAATTTACAAAGGAGGGATGATCATGCCGAATTCCTGGGGACATCCCCCGCACAATAATATGGGGCAGGATTTGCAGGCTTTGGCATTTTGGGTATTGATTATCGGATTGGCCGTGTTTTTTATCTTTCCAAACGTTTTTAAGGATGTTTACTCCCGCTTAACTGAACCAACGACGGCGGTTACCACAGGCACGGGTAAAACGCAAGGCAACTTAGCGGATTACGGTTTAAATCTCGACTCCGGCAATACTACTCAGGATACATCAAACTATCTGGGTTCGGGATACTCTTCTAATGTAATCACAGGGCTTTATGGAAATAATAACGAAGTATCAACAGGGTATTGGGTTATCTTCGTGGCTGATGGGGGATTCAACCAGCTTTCGATAACGAATGAGACCTATACTTTTCTGACAAATTTAATCGGCAGGGATACAAAGGCAGATCTAAAAAATACGGTGATCCTTGCCGCCAATGGACAGATTTTTAAGTTTACAGTCAGTGAGGAAGTCTATACAATAATCACCAATATGGCTTTAATCGATAGTCGAACAAAGACTAAATGATCAATCAAAAAGGAGTTTTGCACCTGCAGCAAAAAGAATTAAACCTAAAATCTGCCATGGATTCCAGGGTAGACGCTCAATTCCAAGCCAACCAAAATGATCGATGATAAGGGCTGCTGCGACTTGACCGATGATAATTGCAGTCGTAGCATTGCATACGCCAATTTTAGGAATGCTGAAAGCGACTAGACCAATAATTAGAACGCTTAAAACTCCTCCAAGATAAAGATACCATGGTATAGAAGCCCAAGGATATTGGGTAATTGGCACACGATAAACAAGTACAGTAAGTAAAGCCACGATTAAACCAATAAGATGAACCACAAAGGTTGCTGCCAAAAGATGTGTTTTTTGCTGAAGTAAAGAATTTAATGAACCTTGAATTGCCATCGCAATTCCTGATGCAGCTGCAATAAGAAAGGGAAAAGATAATAATTTTGTCATGGAAAACCTCCTGCTTAATTTTTTGAACCGATGGACAAGTTCTCCAGCTTCGTTAAGAACTAGCTTGTATTCGTTTTCGGATGAAAGGGGAAAATGTAAATGTAAAAACTTTAGAAAAAGAGGTGGCGTCGTGGATATCGATTATAATCTTGTACAAAGGGCCCAGATGCTGCTTACTCTCGAACATCCGCTAACTCAGGTTAAAGATATTCTTCTCCGTGAGGGCTATCCCAGTGATCAAGTTCAGGAACTTATTGAGGCGACAGAGGAAGTTCTCAATTACTTAGTTCCCCCGGAATATGATGAAAATAAAGTTGGAATTGACATTCTTCACCCCGGCGAGAAAGTTCAGGATCGAAAACCTTCCGTAGATATTCTCCTTGATAAGGTTACCGGGAAGTTAAGCCTGTTGACTCCGCAGTATCAGGAGACATGGCGAGTAGCCAACGAAGTAAGAAAGGCCATTAGAATGCAGAGAACAAGTTATGGGGGATATCTCCACTGAGATCAGTTAAGGCGTTTGACTAAAGTCAACGCCTTTTTACTATCAGACAAAGTATAAATCTTTTATCGGTTGATAGTTTTCTTAAAGCCATAAGTTATGATATATTATTCTCGTCCAACATATAAATTATGTTATAATAAAGTTCATGCCTTTTTACTGCCCGCTAAAAGGCTAATAGAGTAATATTTGTACATAGAGTCGAAGTATGGAAAGGTAATAGATAATGAATAATTCAACTGATTTTAAGAGCCATTTTTTTCGTGCCTTTCCGGCACTTTCTCATAAGCCATTTCGATGGTTTTGGGGCGGACAAATTATATCGGTTATCGGAACGTGGACTCAGAATATCGGGCAAGCGTGGCTTGTTCTTCAACTGACAAATTCACCTTTTCTGCTTGGTCTGGTTTCCGCGGTACAATTTCTGCCGATGATGCTGCTTTCTTTACATGCGGGGGCATGGATTGATAGAGTCTCAAAACGACGTATTATCATTATGACACAATCCACTTTAATGATTCTGGCTTTTACCTTGGCCCTTTTGGTTGGAACAGGTCTGATTCAATATTGGATGCTGCTTATTTTAGCTCTTATTCTGGGAATAGCAAATACCGCTGATGTGCCGGCACGCCAATCCTTTGTTATTGAACTGGCAAGTCGCGAAGACTTAACCAATGCTATTGCTTTAAATTCTGCGGTGTTTAACGCCGGTCGAATCGTTGGCCCCGCTATTGCGGGAATTATCATGGGGTTATGGGGTCCGATGTGGTGTTTCCTCATTAATGGTATAAGCTTTATAGGAGTTATTTCTATTTTGATGTTTCTGCCATCTATTCCACAGGATAATAAGACTGCCCCCAAAAAAGGAAGAGTATGGCCGGAAATCAAGGAAGGATTGTCCTATATTCGTAAGACATCGACAATTTTACTTTGTATTTCCGTAATGGGTTTTATAAGTGCAATTGCTATGAATATGAGCGTATTAGTGCCTACTTTTGCCAAAATGGAGTTGAATCAGCAAGCATTAGGATATGGATTTTTGATGAGTGCAATGGGTGTCGGTGCACTAGTTGGAGCGCTGACTGTTGCTGTAAGAAGCGGGACGAAGACGCAATGGAGAACTATATTTACAGGAGCTGTTGGATTGGCCGTTTTTTCAATTTTACTCGGTTTACAGACTGATTATGCGGCTGCGGCGATCATGCTTGTTTTTATGGGTTGGTCGATGATTACATTTTCAGCTTCTGTTAATTCGATGATACAGCTAACTGTTGCGGATGAATTCCGGGGGCGGGTGATGAGCGTTTATTCCCTTGTCTTTGGAGGGATTACCCCAATTGGAAGTATTTATGCGGGAAGTTTGGCCCATATTTTGGGAGCAGGAATCACATTTGTAATCAGCGGAATCTTATCTTTATGCTTTCTGGCTTTCATCGGTTATATATTGCACCGTCATAAGGGGGCATTAAGGTGATTATTGGAGTCATTTCGGATACGCATCTTCGGGCGGGTCAGTTTCTTCCGGTGCGAGTATGGGAGGAATTATCCAAAGTGGATCTAATAATACACGCAGGTGATATTATTAGACCCGATCTATTGACAGATTTGTCTGCTTTAGCTCCGGTTGAAGCCGTTCGAGGGAACTGTGACGGCTGGGAATTGGATAAACTCCCCGAACAGAAGATTGTGATCTGCGAAGGAAAAAGAATAGGTTTGATTCACGGTGCTTATGGTCCGGGAAAAACGACGCCTGAACGCGCTTTTCGAGCGTTTGATAAAAACGAAGTTGATATAATTATTTTTGGGCATAGCCATATTCCTTATTCCCAGTGGCAAGAGGATATTTTGTTATTCAATCCGGGTTCGCCTACGGATAAACGTCGTCAATTAAAATATTCTATGGGGTTATTGAAAATTGATAACCACGGAATTAAAGCCAGACATCTTTATTTTTAGAGAAAATATTACGGTGGACACATAATGGTAAGGGCTGTTGCATGCGCAACAGCCCTGTTTTGTACTAACAGAAAGTATAAATATTTCTGCAGATAAACTCTAAGTGCAACCAGCGGCTTTCGCTCTCGCTAAGCTCGGCGAAAGCCGGGTTTTCTTTAACATCTAAGTATTATTTATGTTATTAAAAACGAGATTTAGGATTTCGCTATCATCTGACTTTTAAGAGAAAGTTGTTTACGAGCCAAGATCTCAGCTACCCGCTCGCTATTGCCAAGCTTTACTCCGTTTAATCGCCACTCGCGAAAAATCTGCCAATATTGCTGTTCTGAAATGCGGCGGGTTAATCGCTCGGATTCTTCATCATAAGGCCAAAATACATCGACCCACATTGTACCTTTATTACTTAGGACCAGAACAAAATGAACAAGTTCGGGACTGGGTGAGTCTACATCGCGCATAAGGATATGGGAACGGCCATTTGGAAAATCCGTTCGATTGTAAATCAGCTTCATCACGATCCTCCTTTAAGTATGCTCGTGAGTTTAATCAGTTCTAGTATAGCATGTAAAGGGTAAAAAAACGATTCTTGAAAATACCGGGATTATCTTCACCTTATCTTATGCTTAATGATTTTAGGAGGTTATAGTAATAACGTATGGAAGATGAATTGCCGGGATAAAATAAATAAAACACAGCCAAAGCTGAATAAGGGGGTTAATGATGCTTACTGTTATCCATACGTTTAATAACCCGGACCATGACCGACTTTTAGCCGATATTCGATCAGGTATAAATAAGATCGACGGTGTTGATGGATTTAAATTTGCATCCATTAACGAACAAACTAATACTCATGATATTATGCTTTTTTCAAAATGGGAAAACAGACATGTCTTTGAAAACTGGGCCAATACAATAGGTGAAAATAATGCCTTTAAGCAGGCAACGCCGCAAATGTTTGAAGTAGTTGAAGAAAAGTATTAAAAATAAGGGAGAATTTCGCAATTTGGCGAATCTCCCTTATTTAAAATTATTAGGAAATAAATAATTAATAATATAAGATAGAATATAGTAAATTATTAGAAAATTATAAAAACAGGGAGATTTTTCTAATCTGATCGTTTATAATATAGAAAAGGGAAGTTAATAATTGGGGGGTGTCTGCAAGATGAGAGTTCCGTTACCGGCCTATAATCATGTAAAGGAATGTAATTCCTGTGTACAGCAGGAGGAGAAAGAAGTTTCGGCATATATTTTAGCATATCAAGTTGCGAATCAGCTTATCAGAAACTATTCGGGTACAATGACAATGGATCCTAACACTTTAGTTATTAACTTAAGTTCCTTGGAAGGATCGTTAACGATCAATCTGCAATCCGGACAACTCAGTTATCAATCACTTAGTATTTCCTTGCAGCAACATTATGCATCCGGTAAGAGATTAGCAGAGATAGTGGCTGATATTCAGGATAATCTTGCCTTACCGGAAGGAAATCCAACATCAGAGGATAAACTTTATAGTTTACTGATAAAACTCGTTGAAATTTACCATGCTCGTTGCGGGCTGAAAATTGTTACACTGGAGAATTCGGAGGGAAGGACTACATGGGAGCTGCGTTTATCTGAACAGGGTCCCCGCGGATGGATTTATAGTGATGGAACCGCGAAAAATCGTTTTGGGGAAGTTCTCGAGTTAAAGGATTGGGATCACCTGCGGCCTGAAAAGTTGGCGGCCTATGTGTTTGGGTTTAATCGTTATTGTTCAAACTATCCAAGCCCGCTTAAGGAATCTTTGCCCAACTCATAAAGGAAAGTATTTGATTCAGCCGGAGATTCACTCCGGCTGATTTTAATTTGCAGGTATAGAATTTATGGGAGAAGACTTTGCCGCTGAAGCACGAAGCATCTTGAGCAATTCATCAAAGGTGTTCTTTAGGTTGGGGTTAGGAATCCCCTGCAAAATATAAGTATCATTAAGAGTAACACGTCCGGGCTGAGGTCCGTCAACTTCAATTTCAATGGAGTCAAGTGTCAGATCTTGAGCTTTTCCGTTGATAGTTAAGTTAAAGACACGGCTTTCAGGGAATTTCGCTTTGATCAAGATGATACTTTTGCTCGGAGTCTTAGTTTCAGGGGACTTATCAAAAGGCTGATCAATCGTATGCAAATCACTAAGAGTAAAGGTCGCTTCCATGAGGAACTTTTGGACAACAACCATATTCGAATTCCAACTCAGTTCAACCGGAAAACTTTGGGATTGACCTTGGGGTGAAACAGTAGTAATCGAGTAATTATCATCTTGACTTAATCCAGATTTACCTTTACAGCCCGGAATTAGGAGGAGAAGAAGCAGTAAAAGAGCTAACCAACGATAAAATTTACGAGTGCCGCTCAATGAAGTTACCTTCTTCCTTAATCGTATATGATACACAAAGCCATTAATTCGCGATATCTTCGCGGAATCCTCTTTTATCATTAATTTTCCGCGCGTTGATTCTATAAGGGAAACTGTGTACAATGACAGGGGAAAGGGGCAGATTTATGTACACAGGAAAAATTGTCGTCTTAGATTTGGAAACGACCGGGTTAAATTCTGAACAGGATGAAATCATTGAATATGCAGCCTGGTGTATTGAAGAGGGCAAAGATCCTGTGCTTCAACATTATTATATTAAGCCTTCATGTGCCGTGCCTCCTAAAATCTTAAAATTAACCGGAATTTCCGAATTGGATTTACAACAGGGAATAAGTCTGCATGATCAGAGGGACAGTATCCTGCAATTTTTACAGGATGCCGTCCTGGTAGGACATAATATTCGTTTTGATCTTGATTTTTTGGAGCGGCAGCTTGGAATAGTGTTCCACCAAACCGTATGGGATACATGTAAACTAGCTCAAATTCTATTTCCGGGCATGCAACATTTTCGACTCTCCGATTTAGCGAAGAAACTTCAATTGGGTGTCGATGAATCGTTTCATCGTGCTGAAACCGATGCGTGGGCTGCTTGGAAACTTCTTGAAAAATGCTGGCAGAAGGGGCTGCAATTCGATCTCGGTTTTTATGCCCAAGCTCTTCCCCTTTTACAAGGACTTGATGAACAACACTTTTTTAAAGCACTTGAACAAGAGATCAGCCGGAAATTTCCGAGCCGATCTATCCGCAGCGGGTTGGCTTTAGCAACGGAAGGCGAGGGACTTTTTTCTCAAGAACAGACCTTTGAGGGTGTTCCCGATTCAGAAGGTTGGATTCAATCGTGTTTTGCGCCTAAAGGGCTTCTCGAAAAGAAGCTTCCCGGTTATGAGAGCCGCCCCGGTCAATTGAAAATGGCTCAGGCTGTCAGTGAGGCTTTACAAGCTGCCCATCATCTCGTTGTCGAGGCCGGCACCGGGACGGGTAAATCTTATGCTTACTTAATACCTGCTTTGTGGTGGGCTCGGAAGACAGGTAAAAAGGTTATTGTAGCAACTCATACTATCCCTTTGCAAGAACAACTCTACCAAAAAGATTTACCTGTATTAAAAAGCATGCTGCCTTTTGATTTTCGGGGAGCTTTACTTAAAGGGAAGAGTAATTACCTTTGCCTGAAAAAATGGCGGATACTTAAATCCTATCCCGCAGAATTACCGCATCAAGAACGCCTTGTTTTAGCCAGTGTTCTTGTTTGGTTGAGTGAAACGCATACGGGTGATTGGCAAGAAATAGCACAGGTCCATGCTCTTTCTAGGGTATGGACATATATCAGTGCTGAAAATGAGAGCTGTGTTCCTCAGAAATGCCCGGAATCAGGGGATTGTTTTATGCTGAGAGCACGTCGGAAATCCGAAGAGGCGGATGTTGTTGTTGTTAATCACTCTTTATTACTTGCCGATGTTAAAGCCGACCATAATGTTCTTCCCGAATATCACGAGTTGGTTATTGATGAAGCCCACCATCTTCATCAAACCGCTTTGGAACAATTAGGACAGGAAGTGAGCTGGGAACAGTTAAACAGAACCTTGGATCAGGTCTTCCGTCCTATGGGTTCAAGCCTTTATAGCGGGATAAAATCGAAACAAGGGTACTGGATTCAGCTCATGCCTTCTGACGTTTGGGAAAATTTTCAGACGAAATGGGCGGAGTTACCCGAAGTCTGTAATTTGATTATCGAACAAGCTGACGAGCTTTTTCCTTGGTTAAAGAGTATTTTAGAACAGGGACAGTCACTGCGTTTGATACCCCAATCGCGTCAGGAAGTCTGGTGGACCTATTTTGCAGCCCAAATCGAAAATATGACAGGGCGATTGAATCGGTTAAAACAAGTTCTTAATTCAATGATGCTGACAATAGGCGGATTGGAAATTGACGAATTAGCGGAACTAGGTCATGAGATTTCGGTACATATACGATCAATTGAAGAAATTCAAGAGTGCTTTGAACTCCTTCTTCAAATTGATAATCCTGCGCGTGTGAGTTGGATTGAGGCGAATGGACAAAGAGTATACCTCAAAACTTCTCCTGTGGACGTAAGCGATCTTCTTCGCGAAAAACTATTTGAAAAATTGGATTCAGCGGTATTAACTTCTGCTACTCTCAGTATTGCAGGATCTTTTACACACTATCTTACCGAGGTAGGACTGCCCCCTAAGACAGTTGCCTTAGATGTTCTTTCTCCTTTTAATTATGACCAACAGCTGCAATTTTTTATCGTAAACGATCTTATCAATACCCAGGCTACTAACTTGTTTAATATCGGGGAATTATCCCAGTTCGTCGCGGATGTCGGAATTAGAATGAAGGGACGCACTTTAGTATTAGCCACTTCATATCAATTATTGCGGCAAATTGAGCCCTCTTTATCGAATATACTGGCACCAACAGGAATACAGGTCCTAGCCCAGGGTAAAAAACGGAGCAGAGCTTCGATTCTGGCTGAGTTTATCGAAAATCCTAAATCAATCTTGCTGGGTGCGAATAGTTTCTGGGAGGGGATTGACATTCCCGGCGACGGACTATCTTGTGTTATTTTGCTTAAACTTCCTTTTTGGCCTCCAAGTATGCCGCTTATTGCAGCTCGTTCCGAATATCTGGAACAAAAAGGGAAGAACGCCTTCCAGGATTTTTTGCTTCCGGAGGCAGTTTTGCGATTTAAACAAGGTTTTGGGCGTCTCATTCGCTCTAAAACGGATAAGGGGCTCGTGATACTCATAGATTCGCGGGTAATAAATAAGCGTTACGGTAAAGTTTTTCTCCGCTCGTTACCTGTTCAGACCCATGTGAGGGAGGGTCACGAGCAAATTCTGAAACGAATCGAAAAATGGGCAGAAGTTGAATATCCTTACGAAGAGCTTTAATAAATTACAGAAAGATGATAAACTAAAAGAAATGTAGTGAGGGAGGTCATATTTTCGGTAGAAACAGTACCCCATTTCTTGTGATGGGCAGTTATATATGGTTGTTCTCGCTCTGCTAACAAGTTCTACGAATAAGGTCTTGGGCGGAGAAACTAATGTTGGGAGAGTGATTTTTTGTGAATAATAATCCTATCAATATTCGTGTAATACCTAGTTTGTTTACTTTAGCCAACCTCCTTTTTGGTTTTCTGGCTTTAGCTTTAACCATGGAAGGTAAATACCAGCTGGCGGCAGGTCTGATTTTATTATCTACGTTAATGGATGGCATGGATGGTAAGGTGGCCCGTAAACTTTCAGTGAGCTCCGATTTTGGCTATGAACTCGATTCTTTAAGTGATCTTGTTTCATTTGGAGTAGCACCGGCTATTTTAACTTATAGATCCATATTGCAAGACCAACTCGGATACTGGGGACTGGTTTTTGCAGCGATATTTGCACTCTGCGGGGCGATCCGCTTAGCACGTTTTAATGTGCTTCATATCAGCGATTATTTTGTGGGTGTACCGATAACGTTTGCAGGTGGGTTCATGGCCTTAATTCTTTTATTCCACGGTATGCTTCCATGGTTGATCTATGCGGTTCTAATCCCTGTTCTTGCCTTTTTAATGGTATCGACGTTTAAAGTTCCTAAGATGTAAAAAGAAAAGTTATTTTAAGAACGATTCTCCGAATCACTATAGTGGTTCGGAGTTTTCTATATATTAATCTTATTTCTTTCACCCCTTTGCTTCTCAGGGCATATAGTAAGGCACAAAGGAGTTAATGCATAGGGGGATTGTTCAATGGAAAATAATCAACAAGTCAATTGGCCGAATGTTGGCCTGCGGATGGTACAAGGTTTAACAACCACAATTGATGCAATCCGTCAATTAGATGCTCAGGAGGCATCTTTAGTGATGCGTTTATTGGGCAAAACTTGTACAAAAATGATGAAAGACGGAGTAGGACATCAATTTGGCATTGCCTTGGTTGAGACAAGTGCACAGTTAGCGATGAAGGAAGTTCTCGTTGTTGAAGATGTATTGAAAATTATCAGCTCAATTATTGGGCGTCTCTATTTTATGGCAAGCACGGAAGAAGAGAAACAATTAGTTGCTCAACTTGAAGAAGCAGTAAAGAATTACCAAATTATATAATAACGCATCGTGGCTTGGTTAAGCATAAACTAGGATGAGAGGGATGGAAAAGAGGTGAGTACTATAATGAAAGTTTATTATGTCAGGTTACCCGAATTTGTTCTAAATTTCCTGCGTAAGGTTTTTAATTAAACCGATCTTCTTTCCGGAGTCGTAAAATTTTTTACTTAAGAGGTGACATGAAATTAACTTTCCCTCCTATAAATATAATAAAGACAAGCAAGGAGGGTGAGTATGCGTCATAGTCGATATCTCTGGTTTTCGGTCATTATCCTGGGCTGTATGATGGTTATGATGGCTTGGAAAACACCCCAAACAGTGGTAAGTGCGATAGCCCAGCCCCAGTTCGCAGATTCTCCGCGTGTTGCAGTTCAGCGCTTTTGGGATTGCCTGGATAAACGACAATTGGAGTTAGCCGAACAGTTCCTTCTTAGTCAAGATCTGTCTTCTTTTGGCAAGCAGGAGGTTGAGATTTGGAAGGAGCAGGTTGAGAAAAATCCATTTCTCTCATTAAAGAAGCTTGAGTTTTTAAGTTCTTCATCAGGGCAAGAGATGATGATCCGTGTTTTTTGGACTTCTCCTCTAAAAGAGGATTTGTCGGCTTCCTATGCTATAGAAACTAAAGCTACATCCGAAGGGTGGAAAATATCCCAAATCAAAAAGATTACGCCGCAATCTATGACAGCCCAATCAAACTAGATAAGCTATACGTTGTTCAACGCGCTGGGCGCGTTTTTCTTTTATGTGTGTATATTTGAGTGATGAATCGCTCACAATGAACACAGATTGAGGTTAGTCATGCCAAATATGTTTTGAAAAACACACTAATCATGTGTTACATGTCACACCTTTAACTGTCTATCTATGTTAAACTGAGCTCGAATTTGAAAAAGGGGGTTATCCTAATGACTGAAAACAAACAAGATAATCTTGAATTAGAATGTGAACAATGTGGAACGACGAGTGAGCTTACACCTATTTTAACCTACGTTTACCAAGGGGAAGAGAAGCACATCTGTACTCATTGTCTGCCTATGCTTATTCACGGTTGAGAGGTGTAATCTATGAAATTTACTTTAGATATGAAACTCAAAGATATAATGGCAGCAAATCCGAAGACAGTGGATGCAATGCAGGAAATGGGGCTTCATTGTCTTGGCTGTCCGTTTTCCGTTAATGAAAGCCTTCAAAATGCGGCACAGATGCATAACCTAGATCCGGAAAAGCTTCTAGCGAAAATAAATACCGTAGAACAGGGCGAGATGTCGGCTCAAGCCGCCGCAAACGCTCAACCGGTCGGCGCAATTTTGCAGGCTGACAAGGAAACGTATGCTATCGCGCCTCATATCCCCGCCGGGGTGGCGACACCGGAGATATTACGCAAAATAGCGGATGTCGCGGAAAAATACAACGCTCCGGCTATTAAGGTCACTTCTGCTCAAAGGATAGCAATAGTCGGGCTGAAACCGGAAGATGTCCCGAAAGCGTGGGAAGACTTGGGAATGGATCCCGGTTATGCCATAGGACTTTGCGTACGCAGTGTCAAAGTTTGCCCGGGTTCGGATTTCTGTAAACGCGGCTTGCAGGAGACTTTGGGCATTGGGACAGAGTTAGATAAACGTTATCATGGAATGGCGCTGCCTTCAAAATTCAAGATTGGGGTAGCGGGTTGTCCCAATAAATGTACTGATTCGGCGAATGTCGATCTGGGATTAATGGGGACAAGTAAAGGATATCACTTGTATATCGGAGGCAACGGCGGGGTAAAACCACGCCAAGGAAATCTTTTGCTCGAAAATCTTCAGCACGATCAGTTGCTTCCTGTCATTGACTGTGTCATTGATTATTACAAGAATACTGCTAAACAAAATGAAAGATTGGGACGCCTCATCGATCGCATCGGTCTTGATGAACTGCGGGAGCGGGTCAATCAAACATTGGAAAAATAAAGGATGAATTCAATCAAAACAAGCAGGTAGATTTCTACCTGCTTGTTTTGACTATGCTTTTTGCGAATCATGAGGAATTTATTCGACATGGATAGCATCGACGGGACAGCTATCGGCCGCTTCTTGAGCAGAGGCCTCGATATCACTCGGTACAGGTTTCACATAGGCAACTGCTAATCCATCGTCTTCCATCTTAAAAACTTCCGGACAAATTGAGGGACATGCTCCGCATCCTATACAGGTATCTTTATCAACTGCAGCATTCATACTTTGGAACCTCCTTAATTCATAATCACGATTATTCTATCCGAGTCAGGAAAGGTTATACCTGGACGCTCAAATATGTTAGGATAAAAGTACTTAAATAAATTGATTATTAGTTAAGGGAGATAAAGTAGATTTATGCAAGATTTAAGTGTTGATATCCGTAGGGCAAAAGAGGCAGATTTGAAAGCACTCACAGAAATCTATAATTGGGCCGTACAAAATACAGTGGCAACCTTTGATTTGGAAAATCGCACGGAGGATAAGGCAAATCAATGGTTCCTTTTGCATCAAGACCCTTATTATCCTCTTATAGTAGCGGAATATAACGGGAAAGTTTTGGGCTGGGCAAGTATTTCCCCTTTTCATCCGCGCCCGGCATATAAGTTAAGCGGCGAATTTTCGATCTATATTGCACCGGAATATCAAGGCTTGGGAATTGGAACAAAGCTTCTCGGTATGTTGTGCCAAATTGCCGAAGAAATAGGATATCATACCCTTTTAGGCCTTATCACGGGGATAAATACGGAAAGCTTAACACTTGCAGCTAAATGCGGTTTTCAAGAAACAGGGCGGTATCGGGAAGTTGGAAAGAAGTTCGGACAAATTCTCGATGTGGTAGTGGTACAGAGGATTTTCTGACTTTTTACTCCCTGAAAATATGATGATTCATGCTAATTCTAAAAAATAAGAGTACCCATAAATTTTATGGATAAAAATGGAATAAAAATACGGTAGAATTTATTTTACAATAAATACCAATAACGCGCATTTCCCTAGAGAAATTGATTATACGTCAATTGATTTATGTTTTACTATTTTTTTACGATTTCGACATTAAGGGTAACGTATAATAAAGTCGCCGGTAAGACAGAAAGACATGACGATAATTCAGACATATTGATCCGGTAAATAAAATAAGACGGGATGATGGGTAAATGGGTAACAAGATTAAGATCGTTGTCGCGGATGATAATCGGAGTTTATGTCAGTTATTACAAGATCATCTTCAAAGCCAAGAAGATATACAAGTCGTTGGTCTTGCCTATAATGGAGTTGAAGCTTGGGAAATGATCCAGGCCCAGGAGCCAGATTTAGTGATTTTAGATTTGGTTATGCCAAGTTTGGATGGGCTAGGTGTTCTTGAAAGAATAAATTCAAGAACCACCGCACCGCGACCGAAAGTTATCATGCTGACGGCTTTTGGCCAAGAATCTTTAACACATCAGGCGATGACGCTCGGCGTTGATTATTTTATCCTTAAACCCTTTGATTTGGAAATTCTGAGTAAGCGTATTCGGAGTTTAACACAAGAAGTTGCTGTTAATCAAGCTCCTATTCCTTCTTCAGTATCTTCAGTTACAAGTGCAGGGAGCCGAGTTAATCTCGGGGCTGAAGTGACTTCGATGATGCACCAAATTGGTATACCGGCACATGTCAAAGGGTATCAATATATTAGAGATGCGATTCTGATGGTTGTCGATGATGTTTCGCTGCTTGGTGCAGTTACAAAAGAGCTTTATCCGGCGATTGCCAAAAAATATGATACAGCCCCAAGCAGAGTAGAACGTGGAATTCGCCATGCCATTGAGCTTGCTTGGGAACGCGGCCATACAGAAACCTTAAAACGTATTTTTGGCTATTCAATGAATATTGAGCGCCAAAAACCAACGAACTCTGAGTTTGTGGCGTTGCTTGCTGATAAGCTAAGGGTAATGACTAAAGTAAGCTAAATTGAACTTTCTTTACTTCTACATAAACATGTTGATTCAAGTTGAAATCAAAATTATATTATTGATAAAATAGAAACGGGTCGAGCAGGCCCGTTTTATTATTTAATCCGAATTTCGGGCTGTAAAGCCTTTGCCTGCTGAAATTACAAATTTTATAGAATGAAGTGGAAATATTTGTCTCAATTTGCTAAATTGACAAAGCCTATTCTAGTTGCTAAAATTATCACACATGTCTGTTCTATAATCGCATAAAAACGGTGACACGAGATTTGGGGTGCGCTGATAACGCCCAAATGTCTTTTTATGTCGAGAACAGTTTTTTTTTGATAGTTTTTCGATAAAAGTAAGGAGTATTAACGTATGGCGAAGTACATTTTAAAGCGGTTTATGCTTGCGGCGCTAACGGTCTTTGTGGTTGCGTCCATCACATTTTTCCTGATGAATATGGTTCCTGGCGGTCCATTCGTTGCAGAGAAGTCCATTAGTGAACAAGCTCAGGCCGCGCTTAATGAGAAATTCGGAATGGACAAACCCCTAATTGTACAATACAAAAACTACATGCTTAGCGCTGCTCACGGTGATTTTGGCCTAAGTTTAAAACAACGGGGCCGTACCGTAGCAGAAATCATCACCAGTAAATTCCCTGTTTCCGCCCGCTTAGGTGGAATCTCTGTTGTTTTATCACTGCTTATCGGAATTCCCTTAGGAAGCATTGCCGCACTCAATCGCGGCAGGTGGGTTGACGATTTAATAATTGTTATCGCGACCTGTGGCATCGCGTTTCCGAGTTTTGTAATCTGCACCGTGGGTCTATATATATTCGGCGTCTACTTGGGATGGCTGCCGACAATGGGCCTTACTACACCGTTGCACTATATTCTTCCGGTATTTGCGCTTGCTTTCTATCCGACAGCTTATATTACACGACTGATGCGTTCCTCAATGCTTGACGTAATTGGACAGGATTATATGCGAACGGCTCGTGCTAAGGGCCTTTCACAGCACGTTAGCCTTTTTAAGCATGCTCTGCGTAACGCAATCCTGCCTGTAATTACTTATGTAGGTCCTATGCTGGCCTACACACTGACCGGGAGCATGGTTGTGGAGAAAATCTTTGTAATACCCGGCTTGGGCGGTCAATTTGTCAGCTCCATCATGACCCGCGACTACACTGTTATCATGGGTACTACAATTTTTCTGGCTACGCTTGTAATTATGATGAATGCGTTGGTTGACATTGTCTACAAGTTCGTTGATCCACGCATCCAGCTTAAGTAAGGAGGGCAGAATAATGGCTGAAAAAAACTTAGTTAGCTTTCAATTAAAGGTCGAAGACTTTCTGCCCGCAACTGACGCAGAAAAACAAAGCCTCACGCAGATGCGTCCTGGCGTCAGCTTCTGGAAGGATGCCATGCGACGCATGAAAAAGAATAAAGTGGCAATGATAAGTCTTTGTGTCATTTTAATCATTATGATTTTTTCCTTTATTCTTCCGAGTTACTATCCATATCACTATGGGCAACAAATTCAGGGCTCTGAGTACCTCGGACCGATGACGTATTCACCGCAGGAGCAGGTTCGCATTGATGCCGGGGAAAAAGTATTCCCGCATATTTTAGGAACGGACAACTTAGGCCGTGATTATGCTGTTCGAGTGATGGTAGGGAGTCGCATTTCACTGTCGGTCGGCTTAATTGCCGCCGGAATTATTTTGGTTATCGGTTCCATTTACGGTGCAGTGTCCGGTTTCTTCGGCGGATGGGTAGATTTAATCATGATGCGGATTGTCGATATCATTTACACTGTCCCTGACATTTTGTTGATCGTCTTAATTTCCTTCGCGCTCAAAGATCCAATGCAAACGTTGGCCGAGAAGCCAGGATTTGCTTGGATTCAGACAATAGGCGTCAATCTTATTAGTATCTTTTTAGTATTTGCTTTGCTGTATTGGGTGGGTATGGCTCGGATTGTCCGTAGTCAGGTTCTTACGCTTAAGCAGAATGAATATGTTACAGCAGCAAGGGCTTTAGGTGCCGGAAGCGGTCGCATCATTCGCAAGCACTTGCTGACAAACAGTATTGGTACTCTAATTGTTATGACCACACTGCAGATTCCGTCTGCAATCTTTACAGAGAGTTTCTTGAGCTTCCTTGGTCTCGGTGTTGCTATTCCATTACCTTCTCTGGGTTCTCTAGCGAGCGATGCTCTTAACGGCTTAAACACATATCCCTACTTGCTGTTGGCACCGGCTTTGCTCATCAGCCTTATCATCCTCAGCTTTAACCTGTTCGGTGATGGCTTGCGGGATGCATTTGATCCTAAGATGAAGAGCTAAGATGAAGAGTTGAGGAAGGAGAAATCATAATGAAAGAGTATTTGGTTGATATCCGTAACGAAAGGCTCTCCTTCTTCACCCCCGCAGGTGAAGTGAAGGCGCTTAATGATGTATCACTGCATGTCCGTGAGGGAGAGGTATTGGGCATCGTGGGTGAGAGTGGCTCTGGAAAGTCCGTTACTTCTTATAGTCTCATGGGTTTGACTGCTCATCCTGGTCGTTTGGTTGGTGGTGACCTCTATTTCAATGGTCACTATATCAATGAAATGTCCGAGCGGGAAATGCAGAAGATAAGGGGGAATGAGGTCTCGATCATCTTCCAGGATCCCATGACCAGTCTTAACCCGGTATTTACCATAGGTAATCAAATTCGGGAAGTTATCCTCCTGCATACCAATAAAACCCGTAAAGAAGCCAATGATCGGGCTCGGGAGCTTTTACAGTTGGTAGGCATCAACGAGCCTGATAAACGCTTAAAACAATATCCCCATGAATTGTCCGGAGGTATGCGCCAGCGGGTCATGATTGCAATTGCTTTAGCTTGCGAACCTAAGCTATTGATTGCAGATGAACCAACTACCGCTCTGGATGTGACGATTCAGGCTCAAATTCTGGAATTGATGAGGGATCTGAAAGAAAAGTTAGGCATGTCAATTATTCTTATCACTCACGACCTGGGTGTCGTGGCCGGTATGTGTGACCATATTGCAGTTATGTACGCCGGTAAAGTGGTGGAGTATGGCACCACGGATGAGATTTTTTATCAACCCTCACATGAATACACCAAAGGCTTGCTGCGGAGTATTCCGAACTTAAATGAGAGAGAACACAAGCGGTTGGTGCCGATTGAAGGTCTTCCGGTAGATATGCTTAATCCACCGGCAGGGTGTCCTTTTGCGCCCCGTTGCCGTTCCTGCATGAAAATCTGCCTATCTAGTATGCCGAACTATACTCAGGTCAGTGATCATCATAGCAGTGCGTGCTGGCTGCTGGACAAGGAAAAATTCGAACGTCAGGCGGAGGGGCAGGCATAATGAAAAATAATAAATTAGTAGAGGTACAGCATCTTAAACAATATTTTCCTGTCAAAAGTGATAAAATGTTTGAGAAAAAAGTAGTTAAGGCAGTAGATGATGTTTCGTTCTATATCAATAAGGGTGAGACTTTGGGTCTAGTCGGCGAATCCGGTTGCGGCAAAACGACTACCGGACGAACCCTGCTGCGTCTACATGAGCCTACCGGTGGTAAAATCATTTATGACGGAAAAGACATTACCCATGTGAAAATGCTACCTTACCGGCGAAAAATGCAAATCGTGTTTCAGGATCCTTATGCAAGCTTGGATCCCCGCATGACGGTGGGTGACATTGTGGGTGAGGCTATTGACATTCATCATCTGGCCGCCAATGCTCGGGAACGGCGTGAACGTATCGTTGAGCTTTTAAGCTTGGTCGGACTTAATACAGAGCACGCTAACCGTTATCCTCACGAGTTTTCAGGTGGACAACGTCAGCGCGTCGGTATTGCCCGGGCCTTGGCAGTAAATCCGGAGTTCATCGTTTGCGACGAGCCAATCTCGGCATTGGATGTTTCGATTCAGGCTCAGGTCGTCAATATGTTTGAAGAACTTCAGGAACGCATGGGCTTGACTTATTTATTCATTGCTCATAACTTAAGCGTAGTGAAGCATATTTCCAATCGTATAGGTGTTATGTACCTGGGTAAGCTAGTAGAGCTGGCTGACAGTTATGAATTGACCTTTAATAGCGTTCATCCCTACACCCGTAGTTTGATTTCTGCTATCCCGATTGCCGATCCAAAGGTTTCGCGCGGTACTAATCGCATAGTTTTGGAAGGCGATGTACCAAGCCCTGTGAATCCACCTTCAGGTTGTCACTTCCGCACCCGTTGTGCTTATGCGGACGAACGTTGTGCTGCTGAAGAACCGGAGTGGAGAGAGGTCTCATCCGGTCATTTCGCCGCTTGTCACCACCTGGAAAAGGTGCAATGATAAAGTATCTATAACGCCCGACGTCGTTTTATGACGCCGGGCAGCCGTGTAAAAGCGGACTGCTCCGCTTTATAGGTTTAAAGGTGTTATCCGCCGTGTAAATATGCACGGTGAATGATAAATATCTACCAAAAAATAAGGGGGAAAGAATGAATGAAAAGAAAAAGTGCATTACTGCTGGTCATCACCTTGATCTTGGCTTTGACAGTCACAGCCTGCGGTAGCAAAACGCCAGCTCCGGGCGCTGGAACAAGTGCTGCTCCTAAGCAACTTGTTGCAGAAATCGGACCCAATCCTGAGACGATCGACCCTGCCCTGAACAGTGCTGTTGATGGCGGTAACATGATCCTGTTCGCTTTTGACACACTGCTCAACGTGGATAAGGATAACAAAATTATCCCTGGCGCAGCAGAGACCTATGATGTCAGCAAAGACGGTCTGACATGGACCTTTCATTTGCGCAAAGGTCTGAAGTGGTCTGACGGTTCTTCGCTTACTGCTAAAGACTTTGTCTACAGTTGGAAGCGCGTTGCAGATCCTAAGACCGCTGCTCCTTACGGTGAAACTGTATTGGGTATGGTAAAAGGCTTTGGTGAAGCCGCTAAAGGAAACCTCGATGCACTCGGTGTTTCCGCTCCGGATGACAACACTTTTGTTGTGCAACTGGCTACCCCTTGCGCATACTTTGACAAGCTTGCAGCTTTTGCAACATTGAGCCCTGTTAATCAGGCTACCATTGAAAAGAACGGCGACGCTTGGGCTACTAAGCCGGAATCTTACATTTCAAATGGACCTTTCTTTGTCGCAGAGTGGGTTCCTAGCTCTTATATCCTCTTCAAGAAAAACCCTAACTATCGCGATGCAAGCTCCATCAAACTTGATTCCATCAAACTTCTGTTGATGGAAGACCCCAATGCTGCTTATGCCGCTTATAAAACCGGCGAAACAATGATGATTAAAGATGTACCTACTGCTGAGATTCCTTCTCTGCGTGGTAATAAAGAGTTCCATGTTGATCCTGACCTTGGTACTTACTATGTCAGTCTTAATGACAAGCTGCCTCAATTCTCCGATCCCCGTGTGCGTGAGGCATTGAGCTTAGCAATCGACCGTAAATACGTTGCCGAAACACTAATGCAAGGTACCTATACTCCTGCCAGCAACTTCATTGGTACCGGAGTTTCTGACTGGGATGGCAGCAACTTTATGGACAATGCTAACGGTGGCAAGCCTTATATCGATGTAAACACCTTTGACGCAAATTTGGCTAAAGCTAAAAAACTCATGGCTGATGCCGGCTATCCGGATGGTAAAGGCTTCCCAACCATTACTTATTCCACCAATGATGCCGGTTACCACAAAGTAGTTGCTCAATACCTTCAACAAGCATGGTCTAAATTAGGCATCAACGTTAATGTTGAAGTCGTAGAGTGGGCTGCCTTCACTCCGATGCGCCGCGCCGGTAACTATCAATCCAGCCGCAACGGTTGGCTCTTTGACTACAACGATGCTTCCAACATGCTCGACCTGATGGTCAGCACCAATGGAAACAACGATGGTAAGTACAGCAATCCAAAGTATGATGAACTGATGAAAAAAGCAGCTGCCGAGGTTGATCCAAAAACCCGCTCCGGTTATCTGCACCAAGCAGAAGATCAGATGATGAAAGATGCTGCTGCTATTCCTATCGCCTATTATAATGACTTCTATCTGCAAAACAGCAAAATCACTGGTTCTTGGCACTCCCCATATGGCTACTGGTACTTCCAGTTTGCTGACATTGCGCAATAAGAGTTAATATAAACTTTTATTTTAACGTAGAGCAGGGGCCGCCGAGTTTTCGGCGGCCTCAGAACATAATCTGACAAATAGTTTTTAGGGTTTTCAAGACGAAAAGAGATATAAAGGATGGTATTAAGCGTATGGGAAAGCTCATCATCATTGAGGGTGGAGACGGGAGTGGGAAGGCGACCCAGACGAAAAAACTGTGGGAGCGGCTTACTCAGGAAGGATTTCTGACCATGAAGGTTGAGTTCCCAAATTACGACAGTCCTTCTTCGTCGTTGGTTAAAATGTATTTGGGCGGAGAGTTTGGCAAGGACCCTAACGCAGTAAATCCCTATGCAGCCTCAACATTTTATGCAGTGGATCGTTATGCTTCTTATAAAACCTTATGGGGCGATTTTTACGATGCGGGTGGAATTGTTCTGGCAGATCGTTATGTGACCTCAAATATGATTCATCAGGCGGTTAAGCTAAAAGATGAGCAGGAGTGGGAGCATTACCTGGATTGGTTAAAGGAATTTGAATATCGACAAATCGGTTTACCTGAGCCGGATCTAATTCTTTATCTCAATATGCCTCCGGAGTACAGCGTTGGCTTTATAGCCAATCGGGTTGGTAAGTCCTCCGTCTCGAGCCGGGATATTCATGAGAAGGATCTGGAATTTTTGAAGCAATCTTACGAAAATGCCCAGCGTATACGTATTCGGGAGGATTGGGTGAATATACCCTGCGTCGCCGATCAAGGGAAGCTGAAGACCATTGAAGAGATCCACGAGGAGATCTATCAGGTGGTTATAAGACATATTTCTTAATCACATTTTTAGTTTTAGCTAACCCCAAAAGCTTGTTAGCTTCTACTTGACAAACTTATATGATTTCAGTAAGATAATAGAGCGGCTTAAATTTAAGCGCTCGTAGCTCAGTGGATAGAGTGACGGTTTCCGAGGCCGGAGGTCGCAGGTTCAAATCCTGCCGGGCGCACCA
>NZ_JAYFQK010000076.1:0-30848 GCF_034927245.1 Desulfitobacterium sp. | reverse complement strand
GAACATCTTCAAATACCCCCAAGAAACCGATTTATCTCAATCGTTCAATCAATTACTTCTTTATGCTTAATAATTCAACATTGAGAGATAAATATCCTTCTTATGACGGTCAGGTTAATGGGGTTTTTGCAGTGAAATCAGGTTTATATTTTTATTCTTCGGAATTGCCATTAGCATTGGCCGCGGTAACTAAGTTAAGGGGCCGCATAGGCATAACGGTAGAAATGGCATGTTTATAAATCATTTGTTGTTTACCGTCAAAGTCCAAAACAACAACATAGTTGTCAAATCCACGTACAATTCCTTTCAACTGAAACCCATTCACTAAATATATGGTTACGGGCATATTTTCTTTGCGTGCTTGGTTTAAAAAAGTATCCTGTAAATTGATGGGCGACTTATTCATGTTTTTCCCTCCATCACCAGCTATTCCTATTTCTAATTGTTTATTGTACACGACTTTCGTCCCCTCTGCAAGTCTTGCAAATCCCTTCTGCTATATTTGACAGATTATTTAAAACCGTATCATACCACTGAATACGAGGATCACGTTTGAACCAGGTTAGTTGACGTTTCGCAAAATGGCGTGTATCGCGTTGAAAAATTCGAAGCATTTCACAAGACGTTGTTTTTCCTGTCAAGGTCCAGATTGCATGGCGATAACCTATACTTTGGAGCGGTTTCAGGTGGTGATCATATCCATCCCTAAGTAAGTCTAAGGTTTCCTCAAGGAGGCCTTGATGGATCATTTCTTCACAGCGGCGATTAATACGATCATATATCACTTCACGTGGAGCGGTCAATCCGATATACAGAATCGAAGGATCTAAGGGCGGATATTCATAATCATGATTTCCTCTTTGCTCTGAAAAAGGTTTTCCGGTAAGATCATAAACTTCTAAAGCACGAATAATTCGCCTTGTATCATTCGGATGAAGACGTTCTGCGCTTACAGGATCGCGCTCATCCAAGGCTTGATGAAGTTTCTCCTTTCCCCGCTCCTTAAGAAAACCTACCCAGCGTTCACGAATTTCTGTCGAGCTATTTGTATTGAATTCAAAAGGATCCAGCAACGAACGGATGTAAAGACCTGTCCCCCCGACAACGATTGGGATTTTCCCACGGTTTTGAATCTCGCTAATTCGTTCCGATGCCATCTTCTGAAACTGTGCAACTGTAAAAGGTTCTCTCGGATCAAGAATATCTAAAAGGTAATGTGGAATATTTTCTTGTTCTTCTTTTGTTGGTTTGGCTGATCCAATATTGAGCCCTTGGTAAACCTGAATAGAATCACCCGAGATAATCTCTCCATCGAGACGCTTAGCCAAGCTTACACCTAAAGCCGTTTTTCCTACAGCCGTCGGCCCTACAATGATAATAAGGGACTTCAAAATGTTTCCTCCCTGGTTATGAAGCATTTGATAATTCCATAATCGACTTCACTATACCGCCCGCCGTCAAAAACTCGGAAACCTAAACGAGTAAATTCTGAACTGCCTTTTCGTTCTTTTAAGACAACGCGTGAGCGAGCAACACGACAGGCTTCCCGAATAACCTTCGTTTGTAATGGGCGGTGATCGGAGTATCGATGTAAGGGTTGAATGGAGGATGACTTTTCGCAGGTATGCCTAAACATCGGATCAAAATAGACAATATCGGCCGAAGAATCCGGAAGAACAGTGAGAAGTTCATAATGATCTCCCCATACAACTTCAATACGCTGCGAGGCATGAATGAGCTCTTGCCAAGCTTTAGCCTTGTCAGGATTATCCAACCGGGGTAACTGTTTATCTTTTAAACCCATAAGTCCGTCCTTGATGAGAGCCGCAAGAATTGGGGAATTTTCATAGGCTAAAACCTTTCCCTTTTCCCCTAGCTTCCATGCCGCGACCAAAGCATCAGTACCCAACCCCAGAGTTGCATCAATAAAGGTTTGTCCCGGCTGAATATTTGCAGCCAGGAGGAAACGATCCTGTTCGCCGCGAAGGCCTTGCAAAATCCGAATAATTGCGAGGTTCGGATGAAAACCAAAACGCTTTAGACCATCATCCAAAAAAACGCCTTTGCGCGTGATATGCAAAATGGGCAGTAAATCCAATTCACCTATTCGGAATGAGCAGCCCGGTTGATCCATGAACCATTCCATTTTTGCTTGTAAAACAGGATCATCAGGATGCGTTAATTGTATGGATACGGGAATTTCCTTCAAATAGACTACACTCCAAGCTTCAAAATCTCAATTCCTATTAAGTGCGATAGAAACGTTTCTCTAAATCATTTCGGGTGAGCTTGATAATCGTCGGGCGTCCATGAGGACAAGTATATGGATTCTCCGTTTTACTCAGTTGTACAAGCAGTTCCTGCATTTCAAGAAGCGAAAGCTTGTCCTTTGCTTTTATCGATTCCTTGCAAGCAAGCATATAGATCCATTCCCGCAAAAGCTCATCGAAGGTCGGATGATTTTGCTTGAAAACTACTTCTTCAAGGAACTGCCTTAATAGCTCTTCCCCAGAATAGTTCCCGCTATAAGCAGGTACTCCTCGAAGTAAATATGTTCTTCCCCCAAAATGCTCAAGGATAAAGCCCATGTTGGTTAAATAAGGTAAGTTTTCAAGGAGGGCCTGCTCTTCAATGGGAGAAAAATCAAGAGGAGTAGGAACGAGGATAGTTTGACTGGCCCCAAGATGGTGTTGATGCTCCTTTAACAAGCGTTCGTAATTAATTCTCTCATGGGAAGCATGCTGATCGATAATCACGAGTGATTCATCATTCGCTGCAATGATATAGGTTCCTAAAACCTGCCCCAGGGGATGATAAGTCAATAAAGGATGCACATCCTCAGCTATAGGGGGAATACTATCGGAATTCTGAAGTGAGAAAAGTTTATCCTGAGTTTCCGTATTTGTCTGAATCTCCCTCTTTATCAGATTTTCAGAGGGTTGCGGTGTAAATGGATGCGGCGCTTCTTGAACCTTGTTATTACTTTGATCGGGAAAGAACAATTTCGCCTGACTGGGACGTCCTGCTGAAAAATCAGTAGAAGAACGAGTTGCGTCATTAGGGGAATATTGAGGAAAATGGGGAGACGTAGTCGGTGATTGGGCAGATTTAGCACTCAGGTGTTCAAAATGGGCTACCGGACGGCTTGCCAGAAGGGTTTTGCGTACGTTTTCAGTAATAAATTGGGATAACTCTTTTTCCTTCTGGAACCTTATTTCCATTTTAGTGGGATGAACATTTACATCATACTGGTGAGGAGGAAGCATAAGCTGCAAAACAATGACAGGATAAAGTCGATTGGGAATAAGGGTGTGATAGCCTTCGGAAATCGCGCGGCTCATCAGCTTTGAACGAATAATCCTTCCGTTAACAATAAAAACTTCCTCCTGACGCGTGGAACGAACTAAATCCGGCGGACTGATAAACCCTTCAAGGCTCCATTCATCCTTTGAACAAGATAGGGGAATGAGCTGACGGGCTAATTTTTGTCCGTATATTGCAGCAATGCTTTCAAGCAGCTTCCCCCTTCCCGGAGTTTGAAATACAACTTGTTTCGGATGTTTTAAGGTAAAAGAAACATCGGGACGCGCCAAAGCGAGACGCCCGAGCATCTCCGAGATTAGTCCGAACTCAGTATTCTGAGATTTAAGGAATTTGCGTCGGGCCGGGGTGTTAAAAAACAAATCCTCAACGGTTATCATCGTACCCGGAGGACAACCCGCTTCCTGTAGTACGCTTTGTTCTCCTCCAATCAGTTTCAGCGTCATACCAAGAACGCTGTCTATGGGTCGTGAGGTAATATCTATGCGGGACACTGAAGCAATACTTGGAAGCGCCTCACCTCGAAAACCTAACGTGTGCAGTTCATTCAAATCTTCAATGTGTCGAATTTTGCTGGTTGCATGACGCAATACGGCTTGGGATAAATCTTCAGGTGAAATTCCGCAGCCGTCATCACAAACACGAATTAATGGAACTCCATTACCTTCAACGATAATTTCAATCTGTTGTGCCCCGGCATCCAAAGAATTTTCAACGAGTTCCTTAACAACAGACACAGGCCGTTCAACAACTTCTCCGGCTGCTATTTGATTTGCTTCTTGGGGATCAAGAACTTGGATTTTTTGCATCAAAAGTTTCTTACCCCCTCTTGAACATTCCATAACTGTATCGAATCATGTACCTGATCTTGGAAAAGTACACTCGTTTTGCGGCCTATAAAAGCCCCCCATAAATCTTCCCCCGCCTGCCTGCATTCTTTACAGGCATTGAAGGGTATCCGAATCAGAGCGAATTTCTCACCTGCATACGCATTCTGGCTTTCGATTAAAACAGTGCCCCCGCAATGCTCGCACATACGAACGCGATCCTGACGAATTTCTTGAATGCCATCAGTATCATAGTAAACAGAATGTGGAATAAAGGCCCATTTACCGCCGGGTAAAGATTTCTCTTCACGCGTTGTCCAATGCGGGTTAGCTTGTTTATTGTTAATTTTTAATTCCTTAATATAGCGTTTTAGCTCTTGGAAATTGAGGAGTTGACGTTGAGGCTTTTGGGGTTCGATAACTTGATGGTAATCTTCACCGGCTAAAGCAAGAAATATTGCCAAATTAACATAGGGAAGGGCTGTTTCAATCGAATATCCACCCTCCAAAACAGCAAGATCAGGCCGGATAAGTTCAGTGATTTTGCCATACCCTCGAGCCGTCACATTCATTGCTGCTAACGGATCTGTAAAATGGTTATCTTGTCCCGCAGAGTTGATAATCAGATCTGGTTTAAAATCACGTACGCGGGGTAAAACCCAATTTTCAAGAACATAATGTATTCCCTCGTCCCCTGTACCGGGCGGCAAAGGTATATTCAGCGTTGTATCCCAGGCATTGGGTCCTCCTTTTTCGTGGGTAAATCCACTTCCTGGGTAAAGGGTCCTTCCATCTTGATGGAGGGAAATAAACAAAACATTAGGATCATGAAAGAAAATATCCTGTGTCCCATCGCCGTGATGGACATCCGTATCCACAACCGCAATTTTTTTAATTCCATATTTCGTTCTTAAGTGATTGATCAAAATGGCTTCATTATTAATCGTGCAAAAGCCCCGATTTCCAAGTACGGTTGCCCCTGAATGATGTCCGGGCGGTCTGACTAAAGCGAACCCATTTTGTATTTCATTGTGTGCCCAGGCATCACCTAAGACAATTGCGCAACCTGCGGCAATTAAATGGGCTGCGAGATCATGTTTATCCGGATGTGGAAATAAGGCTTGGGTACGAAGAACTTCATGCAGAGAAGCGAGTCCCGGAGAATATTGTTTGACTTGGGGAAGTTCCATAACACCTTCCTCAAAGAGCTGTTCTTGCGTATAGAGAAGGCGTTCTTCCCGTTCGGGATGGGTATCCCCTAAAGACCAGTCAAAAGCGGGAAAGAAAACAATTCCACTGCGTTTCATGATTTAAGCCTCCCTCTAACGCCTGGTGATACGATTAGTGAGCCTTGAATGATTTGACCAACCGTTTGATAGCCTTTAACGATTGGGAAATAATCAAAAGGTTGTATTTTAGGCTTCTTTAATTCAATTCCTTGATCGCGAGCACTTTTCTCGGCAATCTCCCGTAAAAATTCTTCTATTTCTTTATGCGGTTTGCGAGAGCCTAGCCATTCCCCTTGCAGACCTGTTTCTTCAATTTGATACCGCTTCATAAAGGTATCCAAATGAAGTGTGCAAGAGAAGGTCGGACGTGCTAACGCCGCTCCAATCGCATTTGACACTTCCGGAAAATCTCCAATCTTGACCGGACTGTTTAAGCGCATACTTAACGCCTTGACAAGTCCAGGTGCACCGCCGCCGCTAACCTCAATGAACATATTTTGTTCCTCATGGGGATGAAGAACTTCCCATACCTTATAGGCAGGTTCTTCACGCCATTCCCTAATTATGCTTTCGATGGCTTGGGCAATGTTATCAGCAAACCGTGCCAAAATCTCATTTGAAAGCCGCTCAAGGTTAAAGGAATCGCGCTTGCATTCAGGCAGAAGCTGTACCAAGCCTTGTTCAGCCTTTAGGCGATCTCCAAAGGGAATCAAATTAAGATAACACATCGCATCGGTCGGTGTCGGAGCAGGTCCTCCTAAGCAGTAGGCAGGACCGCGTCGATAGGTTTCGATCCTAAAGCCATCGCCTTCCGAAAGGATTGTTGAATCCCCTCCCGCTGCAATCGAACGAACAGCCAATGTCCGTACTAGAGTTGAGAAATCACCTATTTTTGCTCCATATGCACTCATTAGTGGCTCTCCCGATAAAATGAGTCCAATATCTGTTGTCGTTCCGCCAATATCTACGACTACGAAAGACTGATCTGTCTCAGAATCAAAATCAGGACCCGTATTGGTCTGTGCTAAGGCCCCTAAAATGCTGGCGGCAGGACCCGAATAAATAGATTCAACGGGACGAAGTGTTTGAAGCGGTACAACTCCGCCATCTGCTTTGAGAACATGAATCTTAGCAGAAGAGCCTTTCTGAAAAACAGCCTGTTGTAGTTGATGGGCAAAAGTTTGATAAACTTCCTCGCAGGCTAGATTAAGATATGTGGTCAAGCTTCGTCGATAAAAATTGGCTTGTCCCCATTCATGGCCTAAGCATATTTCGAGATCGGGGCAATGTTTTTGCAGATAAAACGCTAAATTCTCCTCATGCAAACTATTTCGGTGCGAAAATTTACCGACAATCGCCACCTTGGACCCGGGAAATTCCTGATAACGATTAAGGAGCCGACGCCATTCAAGTTCATCCGGAGAGGAAACCTCTCGTCCACGATAATCAAGTTCTCCTTTTAAGACCTGATATGGAACCGGCCATTTCAAAGCCTTGAGACTCATCCCCGAGCCGGGAAATAATAAGAGATCCACCTGTGGCAGTCTTTGCTGAAGTATTGCATTCGTAATTAGGGTAGTACTAACCGTAATACGTGTAACTACCTTATGATATACTTTTAATTCATCAAGAGCATGAAGAACCGTACCTAACACATTTTCGGCTTGAGTGGCAATTTTAGCTTTTTCAACAATCCTATTATCCTCTAATAGAACAGCGTCAGTAAAAGTTCCTCCCACATCAATGCCAACTTGGATTTCTTTTAGGAGCACTAAAAATTCCTCCAATCCTTGATTAAGATTACAAGGTTTCTAGAGCTTTAATGCGTTCACGCAAATCATAGAGATATTCCTGGGCTTGGCGAGGTGTTAAATCATCTATATTGATCTCGGAAATTTCACGCAGCAAGGGATGTACTGTCGGTGGCTCGAATAACGTAAGTTGGGTTGCTGTTTCAGGTCTGAAGGATTTTTCTTTCTGTGAAGATGACGTTTCGAGTCCCTCTAGAATTGATCTTGCCCTTTGCAAGAGAGGTGCAGGCAGCCCAGCAAGTTTTGCTACTTGAATACCATAACTTCGATCGGCACGGCCGGGAAGAATTTTATGGAGAAAGATGATATCCTCCCCGTTCTCACGAACACCGACATGTAAGTTAAAAATCCCAGGTGAATTATCTTCCAAAGAGGTCAATTCATGATAATGGGTAGCAAATAATGTTTTTGGTTTAATCTTCTGATCAGCCAAGTATTCCGTAACAGCCCAAGCTATGCTTAACCCGTCAAAAGTTGCTGTTCCCCTCCCTACTTCATCAAGTATTACAAGACTATGTTCTGAAACATGATGAAGAATATAGGCTACCTCACGCATCTCAACCATAAACGTACTTTGTCCGGAAGCCAGATCATCTGAAGCTCCAACACGAGTGAAAATATGGTCAACAATTGAGATGCTGGCTTTATCTGCCGGAACAAAGCTTCCGATTTGAGCCATGAGCACGATTAGAGCAACCTGTCGCATATAGGTTGACTTTCCTGCCATATTAGGACCTGTAATCAGGGCAAGATGTTGAGAACGGGTGAGAAGCGTATCATTGGGAACAAAGCTCCCATCCTCGAGCATATTTTCCACCACAGGATGGCGCCCTTCAATGATTTGAATTTTTCCGTTCTGCGTGATCTCAGGCCGGACATAATGATTTCGGATGGCCACTTCAGCTAAACCGACAAAAACATCGATCTCCGCAAGTGCATGGGCGGCATCCATAATTCGGGGGATATGTTTTCGTACATCCTCACGCAGTTCTAAGAAGAGTTGATACTCCAGCTGAATAAGTTTATCCTCAGCTCCCAAGATTTTCTGTTCGTATTCCTTTAATTCAGGAGTGATGTACCGTTCGGCATTCGCTAAGGTTTGTTTACGGATGTATTCCGGAGGCACGGATTGAGCATTAGCATGGGTAACTTCGATATAATATCCAAATACCTTATTATAACCCACCTTTAAAGAGCGAATTCCTGTGCGTTCCTTTTCTTGAGCTTCTAGTTGGGCAACCCAGTCTTTGCCTCCTGAAGACGTTCCTCTGAGATTATCAATTTCAGCAGAGTAACCCGTTTTAATAAGATTCCCCTCTTTTAACGAAAGCGGGGCTTCAGGATTAAGGGCATTCTCAAGCTCCTCGGCCAATTCATCTAATCCTGTGAGATGGTCAATATAGTTTTTTAAGTTATCCGCATTACAGGCACAAAGGGCTGAGCAAATTTTAGGTAAAACGGCTAAAGTCTGCTTTAAGGCGAGAAGATCACGAGCATGAGCGGTTCCGAAGGCGACTTTACCCATTAAACGTTCGAGATCATAGATTCCCGTTAGCAATTGAGCTAAATCCCCGCGTAAAAAACTATCCTCCGTCAGAACTTCTATAATATCTAAACGATGATCAATTTCGGATTTTGAAAGAAGAGGCTGTTCAATCCACCGCCTTAAAAGGCGTCCTCCAAAGGCTGTTTTTGTCAGATCGAGAACGGATAGGAGTGTTCCCTTCTTGCCCTGCCCTCGAAGCGGTTCCGTGAGTTCAAGATTGCGGCGTGTCCACTGATCAAGGATCATCCACTGATCTGGCTGGAATATCTTTATCTCAAGGAAATGAGTTAGTTCATTCCCCGGAAGAGTCTCTCCGAGATATTTCCAAAGAGCATTAGCCGCTTTGGCAGCCGCGGGTGACTCATCAAGAAGAGCGTGTTGTTGCTTAAAGCGATCATAGACAGCATCCGTCTGCGTAAAAGAGTTACGATCTCGTGTTGTGATAAAATACCCCCGCCAATGTTTCAAACGAACAAGTTCCGGAGGAATAACAAGTTCGGCCGGCTGAATTCTTGATAATTCTGTAAGTATAATATCTAATGATGCATTTTCAAAAATCGTGAATTCCCCGGTGGAGACATCAAGAAAAGCCAAGCCCCAATTATTTTCATGAAAAATTGAAGCTAAATAATTATTTTTCCTATCCGCTATAGAATCTACAACGGTCCCGGGTGAAACAATACGAATAATTTCTCGGCGAACAATTCCTTTCGCCGTACGCGGGTCTTCAACTTGCTCGCAAATCGCGACTTTGTAGCCGGCAGAAACAAGCTTACCCAAATAATTCTCGACAGCATGATAGGGAACACCGCACATCGGAGTACGCTCGCCCCCACCCGCTTCTCGCCCGGTTAAGGCAATTTCTAAGATAGGTGCAGCTGTGAGGGCATCATCCCCAAACATTTCATAAAAATCCCCAAGGCGAAAAAATAATATGGCGTCGGGAACTTGTGATTTTATGGATTTATATTGAATCATCATTGGAGTTGTCATTGATCATAATCCTCCAAAGTATAAAGTTAGGAAGGAAAAAACAGCGGAAATATTCTTAAGGGAAGAGCATTCAACTCTTCCCTTCTTTTTCGTTATAGGTGTTAAATGCCTTAAAGAACTTTAGCAGCCGCCACAGCTGCATCCGCCATGGCTCTCGCCACAGCTTGATCCACAAGAAGAACAACTGGCATTATCCTGGCCATTTGCAATTGCACTTGCTAAAACAGAGTTAACACTATCCAGCATCTGCGTAAAACGATCTTGAGCCTGTAAATAGGCGGCAATTAGGGCATGACTTACAACCCGCTGCTCCATCTCATCAATGGCCTTTTTTTCCTCTTCCGAAAGTTCTTTGCCTTCTGATTGAAGAGCATATACCCGTTGTTGTTCTTGATTAAATTCGTCAATGATTCCCTTTGCTTGTTCATCTGCCAGCATTGCTTCTTCGCTTGTTCTTAATTCTTTTAGTTCCCCGCTTTGAGCAATTGCTGCTGCTAGGATTTCGGCTTTTTCTAAGATATCCGCTGTCATTGATACACCTCCATTGATCTATTCTACACTATTTAAGAGATTCCTGCTAGAGCGGTTTACGGTTCCCCATTGATTAATTAGCCCTTAATAATTTCGCCTAAAAGTGTCCATGAATGTGCTTCCATCATATGCACTTTTACAAGAGAACCTTTAAGAGCGGGATCACCGGGAAAAACCACAAGCTCATTACCGGCGGTACGGCCTGTCAAACGATCCGGATTTGATTTGCTCGGTCCCTCAACTAAAACATCGTAGTTCTTACCCAGCATTTTCTTTCTCCATTCCAAGCTTTGATCATTCTGTAAATCCATAAGCTGCTGGAGCCGTCGTTTCTTAACATCAAGGGGAATTTGGTCTTTCATCTTTGCAGCGGGTGTTCCCGAACGCTTGGAGTACATAAAGGTAAAGGCTTGGCTGTAATGAACTTTGTCAATGATATCTAATGTCTGTTCAAAATCCTCCTCTGTCTCCCCCGGGAACCCGACGATAATATCTGTAGTAATGCTTGACTCCGGAATAATCTCTCTAATTTTTTTGATACGTTCCAGATAGTATTCCCGTGTATACTTGCGATTCATTCGTTTAAGAATTTCATTACTTCCGGCCTGGATGGGAAGATGAAAATGTGGACATAGATGTTTTCCCGCCGCAACAGTTTCAATGAGTTTGTCCGAAAGATCTTTGGGATGGGACGTTAAAAAGCGGATTAGCAAAAGCCCCGGAATTTCATCAACTTTTTTCAGTAAATCCGCAAAATCATAAGTCATATCTAAATCTTGGCCATATGAGTTAACATTTTGTCCCAGCAAGGTAA
The DNA here is from genome assembly GCF_034927245.1 of Desulfitobacterium sp. Classification (GTDB taxonomy): domain Bacteria; phylum Bacillota; class Desulfitobacteriia; order Desulfitobacteriales; family Desulfitobacteriaceae; genus Desulfitobacterium_A. The sequence goes on along the minus strand of NZ_JAYFQK010000076.1, from coordinate 19,776 downwards.
TTTCTTTGCATCCTGACTCAACGAGTTTTTGAGCCTCGCGGAGAATGTCTTCCGGCTTTCGGCTTCGTTCTCTTCCCCGAACATAGGGTACGATACAGTACGTACAAAAGTTATTGCAGCCATAACTGATATTAACGTTAGCCTTTAACTTACCTTTCTCAGCTAGGGGAGTGGCTTCTAAAGCAGGGCCAGGTTCCTTCCATACCTCCGCAACCTTTTGATCCTCCTCAGCTTGCCGGATAAAGCAACCGAATTCCGAAAGATTATGTGTCCCTGTCCAGATATCAACATGGGGGGCCCTATGTTGTAACCGTTCAAGTGCGCCCGGTTGTTGTACCATACATCCTGATACGGCAATTTTTAAACGAGGATTTTTTTCCTTAAGCCTTTTCAGCTCGCCAATCTTTCCGAGAATCTTATTCTCAGCACTTTCACGGACACAACACGTATTGATAATGATAAGATCAGCACTTTCCAAATCATTGGTTTGTGAATATCCCTCCTGAGCAGAAATTTCTGTTAACGTTTCAGCGTCTCGCTCAGACATTTGACACCCATAGGCTAAGGTAACGACTTTTTTATCCTTAAAACTATTGGACATTCCCCTTATTCAACTCCTGACTATGATTGCATCATGTATAATTATGACGTTCTCGCTATATTAAATCCGTATTTTTCGCTTTTTGAAGTTGAGCTTCCTTTTTCTTTGAACGTGAGCATCGGAGTTTACGGACAGCGCTTCTTTTGCTCTGAACGAAAAGAAGGGTTATCACCGAAAATACAAACAATATAAGGAAAATTACCCTTTGATAATTATTTCCAAGACTTTGTTTCGGCTTTACACTTCGATCAGATATTAGTGAAATCGTTCCGGTCTTCTCATTGCCATTCCAGACCTCGACCGTTCCAACCGTTTGATCTTGCTCAATTTCTGTTACGTTTGTCTCTAAGGGAATAATTTTTAGAGTCGGCTCTGAAACTGTTTCACCCACTTTTCGGGTAGTATAGATGGGTGAGACAGATAACATGTTAATTTCTTCTGACCCAATTGTCATTTTAGCAATAGCACTTCCGGCAGGTTTATTAACCGTTGTCTGGAATTGGGAGAAACCATAATCAAGAAGATTCTCCATATCACTGTAAATCTCTCGACCCGGTGACTTAAGGATTACGCCTATCAGCTCTCGACCATCTTTCGAAGCTGAGGCCACCAGGCAATTCTTTGCGGCTGCCGTATAACCCGTTTTCATTCCATTAACATAAGGATTTTCACTTAAAAGTTTATTTTCATTGATCATGACAGTCGGCACATCGGGTTTGGAGCGGGTTATAGTATGCCTTTTAGTTTGAATATATTCTCGGAAAATCGGGTTTGCATATGCTGCTTGAGCTATGCGGGCTAGGTCATGGGGCGTTGTCATATGCCCCTCTTCAGAAAGCCCGCTGGGATTTTTAAAGGTCGTATTCGTTAAGCCTAAATCCTTCGCTTTCACATTCATCATGGACACAAATTGATCAAGGCTTCCCCCAATGTGTTCTGCGATACCAACTGCAGCATCATTTGCTGAGTTAAGCAATAATGCATACAGAAGATCTCGCAAAGACATTTGTTCTCCTGGTTCGAGGTAGATTCGTGTACCATAAACGGTTTGATAATCAAGCATAGTCGAACTTAGAGTAACAATATCGTCAAGATTACCCTTCTCAATAGCTAATAATCCGGTCATAATCTTAGTCGTACTTGCCGGTGCGAAAAGTTCATCACCATTTTTACTATATAACGTCTGCCCAGATTGAACATCAATCAGGTAAGCTCCTTCTCCACGTATTTCAGGCGGATCAGAACTCGACACTGCATAGACCGGAGGAACACTATTAAGAAGGATCAAGATGGTGCATACAAGAGCAGTAATGATTCTCAAGGCTGTGTCCCCCTAGATATTATAAACATAATACATATATTATTTATGAATACGTGTATAGAATAAAGCCATTGTACCGGGGCCGGTATGACTTCCTACAACACAACCGATATCACTGATCATAATATCCTTTACATTAACATGTTTACGAATTTCTTCAGCAAATGCTTGTGCTTCTGCTAAACAATAGGAGTGAGAAATTCCGATAATTTGTTCTTCTGGATGATCAATTTCTTCAACCATAACCTCGATGAGTTTACGCAAAGCCGCTTTACGAGAACGAACTTTAGCAAAGGGTTCTAATCGTCCATCAGGAGTAACCTCTAATACCGGTTTTACATCAAGAAGTCCGCCAATAAAACCAGCCGTTTTACTCACTCGTCCCCCTTTTACTAAATATTCAAGGGTATCCAGGGTAAATGTATACCGCATTTGATTTCTCATCTGCAGGATACGAGGTTCCGCCTCGTCCCATGAAGGTGAAGTTTTCAAATAACGATTTACCAGCAGTGCCAATAAACCATAACCCCAAGAAGCCCCCAAGCTGTCTATAATATGTATTTTTTCCGGAGCGCTACACATATCCCGCACCATCAAAGTTGTAGCATAGGTTGAACTTAAACCCGAGGAAAGATGAATCGCTACAACCTCATCCCCGTTAGCGATGACTTTCTCATAAGTTTCCTTAATTGTTCCGGGATTGGGTTGTGAAGTCTTCGGCAATTCTTGGAATGATTTAAATTGAGGATAAAATTCATCCGGAAAAACATCTACCCCTTCGAAAAAGGTTTTTCCATTAATATTTACGGGCATTGGAATAACAACAATTCCTTCTTCCCGAGCAACATTTAAAGGAATATCTGCGGAACTGTCCACCACCGTAACAAAAGACACATTAAGTCCTCCTTACTAAGAGTAAAGTATTTACAAAAGTACCGATGTTATCGGCATCTTATGTTTATTCGGGACAATTACCTTTGTTCCCTGCTTTGAATAAAGATCAGAAAGAAATTTTTAATAATAGGCAGAATTGTAAAAATAAAAAAGAGCCTACTGTTTAAGTAAGCTCATTAAAGTCATTAGACATTGTATTTTCAAGCTAATTTAAGACGCTAACTTCTGAACAATAACATGTTGTCCGATGGTCTTCATCAGGACTGCAAGATCATTCTTGCTGACCAATCGATAATTTACCTCTTCTCCCTCAATCCATGTGACGAGATACATCGGAACACCCCCTGTTGTATTATGTATACATAATACCATGAGGACATATTTAATTCAAGGACTTTCCCTAGCAACTATTAAAAAAGTTGCTTTTTTAAGGAGGGTATTATTGTACCCAAGTCATTCCAAACGGGATATTTTCGAACATCAGCTACCCTGCCTTCTTTATCAAGAAATACATGCGACGTTTTTCCATCTGTTAAAAGGGTATCCCCTTTCATGACTCGATAGCCAAACGTGATTATTCGCGAAGTAAATTTATCAAGCCGCGTGATAACGATAAGTTCATCATCATATTTTGCAGGTTTTCGATATCGGCAATTTGCCTCGACGACAGCGAGCGACAGACCTTGATCTTCAAAAACGGTATATGGTAATCCTAAGTTGCGGAAAAGTTCAGTCCTTCCGACTTCAAACCAAATCAAATAGTTTGCGTGATAAACAACGCCCATTTGATCTGTTTCAGCATAGCGTACTCTGAGCTTAGTCTCTGAAAGTAATGACAAATTTATCCCTCCTCAATCATAAAAATTATTATATCATTTCTTAATACCGAGACCAACTTGAGATTTCACTAGACCTTCGCTTATAATAGTTTTGGGTTGAAATGCATAGAATATTTCCGATTGAAAAGGAGCAGTTCGTGTGGAGATAAATACCTTGATCGAAAGAATTAATGAATTATCCCGTAAACAGAGAAGTGTTGGACTTGAAGAATGGGAGCGTGATGAACAAGAAGCATTGCGCCAGGAATATTTAGCGTTTATTCGTGGTCAAGTTCACCAAACCCTAGTCCAAGTCAAAGGCCCCCATCAATAAGTCTAGCGCGAATTATCAGGAGACTGAGAGCAAGGTATGTTTCATTTAATGGTGCATGCCTTGTTTTTGTATGTAATTCTAAAATCTAATGCATACTAGCTTTACGACGATATATCCGAAGGTAATCAATAAGGAGGGATTCTTTTGCCAGAACGAGTTATTAAATATGGTGGAGTGAAATTTCGGAACCTCGTACCCCCTGTAAAGATTAATCGATTTGTAAATAAATTGCCGCAAAATAAAAGAGATTCCTTGTTTGAAGTCGCCAGTGAGCTGAGTGATGCAGGACTGATTGAGATTCTCAATGAACGGGAACATAGTACGATTGATCAAGATTTAATTGACGATCTTTCCAACAAATTTTAATAGGTTTTACTTATTATTCAAAAATTAAAGAACTGCTGCACGTGAATCATAAGTTTATCGTGCGGCAGTTCCCTTATTTTTGACTTAATATTTTAAATCGTCACTGTACCTTCATATACAACACCACCAAGAGCATCGATGGTAAGAAGTTGTCCGTCTTTAAATTTATTCATTACACCCTGAACACCTACAATCGCCGGGATACCATAATTCAGCGCCGCTATTGCAGCATGCGACGTTAGACCGCCTTCTTCAATAACCAAAGCACCCGCTCGGGAAATAAGAGGAATATACTCCGCATCTGTATACCTAGAAATAATAATGTCTCCATCTTCAAAAGCTGCATTCTTAGGGTCCGTGATTAAACGTGCTGCACCCAACGCGGATTTCCGGCCAATACCTGTTCCCTTAACAATTAAATTACCGATAATCTGTACCTTAATCATGTTGGTCGATCCCACTTTACCTACAGGTACTCCTGCTGTAACCACAACAACGTCTCCGGTTTTTACAAAATTATGAGCCAGGGCCTCGTTAACCGCGTTCAATATAAGTTGATCCGTTCCTGAGCTTTCTGGAATAATTATCGAGGTAACACCCCAATGCAAAGCAAGCTGGCGAGCTACTTCATCGGAAGGTGTAGCCGCAATAATTAAGGATTTTGGCCGGTATTTTGCGATCATACGAGCAGTTAAACCTGAATGAGTCGGTGTTAAAATGGCGGAAGCCTCTAAATCGTGAGCAATAGTGTAACTGGCATAGCTAATCGCCTCTGCGACGTTTAACTGGGGATGACGTGAGGTCTGCTCCTCGAAATAACGGGTTTCAGTATGGAGTGCAATCTTATCCATCATGACCACTGCTTCGACCGGATACTGGCCTGCTGCTGTCTCACCTGATAGCATAATGGCATCGGTTCCATCTAGAATCGCATTGGCAACGTCACTAGCCTCAGCACGTGTAGGCCGGGGATTACGAATCATTGAATCAAGCATTTGAGTTGCGACAATGACCGGTTTACCTAAAAGATGACATTTATGAATCATTTCTTTTTGAGCGATAGGTACCTCCTCAACGGGTATCTCCACACCCAAGTCTCCTCTTGCAACCATTAAACCATCCGCAACTTCAAGAATTGAATCAAGGTTATCTAAACCTTCGCGGCTTTCGATCTTGGCAATTATCTTTGTATTAGCTTTTGCTCCTTCAACAATTTTACGAACGGCAATGATATCAGATGCCTTACGTGTAAAAGAAGCGGCTATAAAATCAATACCTTGTCCAATACCAAAAAGGATATCGCTAATATCCTTTTCCGTAACAGCCGGAAGCTGAATCGGAATTCCCGGGACATTAACCCCCTTTTGTGATTTTAATATACCTTCATTGCAAATACGTGTATGTATCTTTCCATTTTGAACGGACTCGACTTGTAGATCGAGTAAACCATCATCTAATAAAAGATGTGTTCCAAGACTGACCTCCTGCCAAAGGTTAGTATATGTAATACCCACCCTTTCAAGTGAGCCTAAAGTATCTATATCTGTGTCAAGAGTTAAAGTTGTTCCTTTCTTTAATTCCAGACCTGTTTCCGGAACCATTCCTGTTCGAATTTCCGGTCCCTTCGTGTCCAGTAAGATACCCAGGTTTTTCCCTAATTTAGTGGCTTCATCTTTTAAGACGCGTAATCGTTGACCATGTTCTTCATGACTTCCATGTGAAAAATTAAGTCGGGCGACATTCATCCCCGCCTTAAGCAATTCTCTTACTTTCTCAGGCGATTCGCTGGCCGGACCAATCGTACATACTATTTTTGTCCTTCTCATTTTATCTCCCCTTGCTTTTGCATTGTTACATCTTACAAACCTTTATCAGCAATATACCGTACAAGATCAACAACTCGATTGGAATATCCCCATTCATTATCATACCAGGCAAGTACTTTAAGCATACGATCTCCAAGCATCATCGTCGAAAGACCATCAACTGTAGAGCTATGGGGGTCCCCATTGAAATCATGCGAAACAAGAGGCAGATCCGTGTACGCCAAATAACCTTTAAGTTTTCCTTCCGCTGCTTCCTTCAATTTCGCATTAACTTCTTCTTTAGTCGTAGATTTAGATAAATTAGCGACAAAATCAACGATTGAAACATTCGGGGTAGGAACACGCACGGCTAGCCCAGTTAATTTTCCCTTTAGCTCCGGCAAGACAAGGGCAACCGCTTTGGCCGCACCTGTCGTGGTAGGAATCATAGATTGAAATGCGGCTCGGGCTCTTCGCCAATCTTTATGTTCCAAGTCCAAAATACGTTGATCATTCGTCACAGAATGTGTCGTAGTCATCATTCCTTGCTCAATCCCAAACTCTTCAAGCAACACCTTTGCAACAGGGGCTAAACAGTTTGTCGTACAGGAGGCATTAGAAAGAATATGATGTTGGCTTGGATTATATTTGTCCTCATTAACTCCCATGACAATCGTAATATCTTCATTTTTACCCGGTGCTGAAATGACTACTTTTTTAGCTCCTGCTTGCAAGTGGAGTTCTGCTTTATCACGTTCTGTGAAATGACCCGTCGATTCAATAACAATATCTACATTCATTTCTTTCCATGGTAAATTTGCAGGATTTTTTTCAGCGAGAAGTTGAATAGAGTGTCCATTAACCTTCATTATATCCCCTTTGACCTCGACTTCATAGGGGAGAATTCCATGAACAGAATCATATTTAAAAAGATGTCCGAGCAAATCCGGACTTCCCAGATCGTTAATTGCCACAACTTCTAGTGAATCCTTGTTCTCAAGTGCTACTCTTAAAGACAACCTTCCAATGCGACCAAATCCATTGATAGCAACACGTACTGACATAAAAACTGCCCCCTTATATTAAATTTCGTTTTCTAAATTACCGAAACGGTAATAATTTCTTGAAGACTCCATTATACCAGATATTTCTACTAATTTATAATTTCCGGGAAAGATAAAAAAATGCAAAGCATGTACTTTGCATTTTTAATTAAATATCTTTAAAACCTAAATTTTAGGGATTAAAGGCGAACGGGTACTTACCGCAATAGTTTGTTCCTCAGCCATATTAATTATTCTTTTTAGGGTTTCCAATCGTTTCTCCTCAATGGCCTGAAAATTCATTGCGGGAATATAGTATGTTTCTAAACGGTCGTGCATTTCTTTCGCCTTCTTAGAATTTGTCAACGCTCGTTCTAAACATGAATTTACACGTTCTGCGCACGATGAAAGCTCTGATCTATAATTCTGAAGTAATTCCTGATCTAGATTTTTATCAAAATCCAGCAAAACAACAGTCCCTTTAAAATCAGGAGTATAGGGATACGGTTCGCTATCAATGACAAGTCCGATTTCAATTTCCGGAAGAAGGATCATATCTAATTTTTCCGGATCAAGCGGATTATGATAGTACTCAACGCTTAACCCCAGCATCGAAGCGCGATCGGCAATTCGTGTTAAAAAAGTTGACTTTCCCGTACCGGGCTGCCCCTGTAAAATATATAGCGTTTGTATTCCATTTAGAAGAGAGTCAATATATTGACATTTACCCTGCGGAGTATGAGCCCAGGCAAATAAGCGGCGAACTTTTCCATGCCCTTCTGGTATCTTTTTTAAAATCTCCTTTTCTGTTTTTAAGTACATTTTATTAATTTCATTCCAATTTTGAAAAGGGGTAACATAAAATTTCCACTCGTCCATTGCATTTTTCGCATCTTTTAAAGCAAAATACGCGGCCTGGAAAAAACGGCTCACTTGCTGATTACACGTAAATATTTCAGTCTTTGATTGAAACACTAGCGTTTCATTCCAATATTCTCCAAGATTGATGATTTCATCGACTGCACCGGGGTTTTTGGGATCAACGATATGGGGAGCCGTTCCATCAAGAAGGGCTACTTTTAGCTCAGGAATAACTACGCCATCAATCGAATTGTTATCGGATGAACAATAGTGGTATTCAACCTCATAGCCGGCCTCTAATAGCTGCTGGGCAATTTTCTTCATAAAGGTTGACTTGCCAACACCGGGTCCCCCCTTAATGACAAAAATATGTCGTGCATCCGGCCCAATCATGTAATTATAGAAGGAGTAAAAACCTTGATAAGTAATTCCACCGGGGAACATCTTTCTAATCTTCTGTTTATTGGCCATGTACGGACACTCCTTTCTCTACTTCCTTTGCAAGATTATAATTATGCAAAAAGTATTCAAAGAGTGTCATAATTAAACCCCTATAATATCTTTTCTCTTATCATGGGACTGTAACATTTCTGAATTTTCAAGTATAATTTAATTAGAGCCTTTAGAAGTGTAAGTAAATTTGTCGGACACGTTGGATCTGCCACCGGTTGCCTTGTGCCGTTACTTCCACTCAGGAGGCGCGATTCTTGCGTGGAAGGAGGTAGTTTTTTATGGCATTTGAAGACAAGGTCTTAGTTTGCCGTGATTGTGGAAACGAATTTGTTTTCTCCGTAGGTGAACAGGAATTCTTTGCTGAAAAAGGATTCGAAAATGAGCCATCTCGTTGCCCCGCATGTCGTGCGACTCGTCGCCAACGTGCTGCGGGAGGTGAACGGCCAAAACATGAGATGTTCCCGGCTGTTTGCAGCGAGTGTGGTGCAGAAACCCAAGTACCCTTCCGTCCCTCCGGGGATAAACCGGTTTATTGCCGGGAATGTTATCAACGATTAAGAGGATTTTAAAAGTTAGTATTAAAAAGGGGTGCGTCAAACGCACCCTTTTTTAATACTAACGAGGTTTCCGTAAATTTTGGATATTACGTTCCTTTTGTACATCATACTCTGTGTAATGAGGATCCCTCACACTAATTGGTGATTTGGCACGTGAGACCTTTTTATGAGCTCCCATTGCACATTCATCCTTTCCACGGAATTTAAATTAATGAAACCTCGCTCTATTTTTTGTAAGGATAAAATTTCTTATACCTATTAGTGTTCTTTATTCTTGAAACAGCAGCTTCTATTGTTGAAAATCGCCTTATTTACCGAAAGAGCAGTGTGGATAAGTACATACCGGACATTCCAAACATAATCCACCATGCCCATATTTAGCAATATCCTGACGCGTTAATCGTTCGCCAGCAAGAATCCGTGTTACGACTAAATCAAAAACTGTTGTCCGGGAATACATCACACAACCTGGCAAGCCCATAACAGGAATTCCGTCAAGATAGGCTAAAAGAAACATAGCCCCGGGTAAAACAGGAGCCCCATAGGTCACAAGATCCGCTCCCATGCCGCGAATGGCTGTTGGCGTAAGATCATCCGGGTCAACAGACATACCGCCTGTTACGAAAATCATTTCTGCACCTTGATGGATATGTTCACGAATCTTCTCCTGGATCATAGACACATCATCATCAGCAAAGCTTTGTCCAATTATTACCGATCCCAGCTTCTCAGCTTTCGTACGAAGTACCGGACCAAACTTATCCTTAATCCGCCCATGATAGACTTCACTGCCGGTAGTTACGACCCCGATTTTATAAGACCGCAGAGGGCGGACCTGAAGAATGGGTTCTGAAAACTCTTGGGCAATGCGTTCAGCATCCGTTATCACTTTTTCTTCGACCATAAGCGGAACAACCCGTGTACCCGCAATTTTATCTCCTTTTTTCACAGGGCGAAAATTGTGAAGTGTTGCCAAGACTACATATTCAAGGGAGTTAAGCGCTAAAATCCCCTCTTCAGACGCATATAACAAGCCATCATACTCGGCAATTAAATTGACCTTTCCCTCTTTAGTTTCACTAAAGGCTAATCCCGGTCCCGCTACCGCTTTTGCTAAACGCTCTGCTGCTTCATTTTCATGAATAAGACCGGGAACCTGGTTCCAAACATAGATGTGCTCTTTACCCATACTTAAAAGAACGGGGATATCTTCTTCTTGTATGATATGACCCTTGCGAAAACGCGGACCTTTACTTACCCCTGGAATAATTTGAGTCATATCATGCATTAACACAGCTCCAACTGCGTCCTCAACACGAATTTTCTCCATAATCTCTATCCTCCTTTTCGACTCGGAAGGCTTGTCCATTTCTAGACAAACCCCGGTTTCAGGAACCCTGAAACGGCCTAGAACCGTGGAAATTCTGTAGGTTGCCAGGCTCGGCAAAGTTAATTATAACATAACTTCTTATCTTATAAAAACTTTACTTCCAACATATACCTAGCATATACCTAGAATGTTATAATAATAAATGTACTTAATATAATCAAGTGCTGAAGGAGATTAATTAAGCTAATGGCGAAAACCAAAAATAATTTACAACAACTTACTCAAAATTCTCCCTGGGATCAACTCCCGATAGCGTTCTGGGAATTCTGCCATCTGCATGGACGTACTCGCCAATATTCTGCTAAGCAGTTTATATTTTTTTCGGGCGACGAAGCCAATACCGTTTTTTTCTTACTGAAAGGCAGAATCCAGCTGTTACTCACAAGTGAATTTACGGAAAAGATTTTCCGGGTAATTCAAACCCCCAACTTTTTTCCCGAAGTCGTTCTTGATGGGAAAACGTATCCGTATACCGCTTTTGCCGTTGAAAATTCGGAAGTACTTGTTCTCGACCGAAGTATTGTTGTGCGGTATCTAAGGGAAAACCCACAAACGCTGATCCCTTTCTACGAAAGTATGGCTTTAGAATTAAGACGGGCTTACCGCCAGATTAAAAATACAGCCCTCGGGGATGCTCGGTCACGTCTTGGGGCAAAACTATTTTCCTTAGCTCATGCCCATGGTCAAGCCTTGGAAAACGGCATTTTGATTACAATTCCCCTGTCAACCACTGAATTAGCCGGCATGTGCAGCCTCGCCCGCGAATCCGTCAGCCGAATCTTAAGTGAGCTTAAAGAACTCGGAATTATCGAAGTAGAACATAAAAAAATAATAATATTAGATATCGAAAAACTAAGGAAATGGGTTCATGAACGAATGGGTTCTTGAACCCATTCGTTTATGAACCCATTTTACAATATACCGAGAAAGCAAATCAGGCACTTCGGAATCTCCGAAGTGCCTGATATATCAAGGTTTATATTCTAATGGTGCGCCACCGGGGGTTCGAACCCCGGACCTGCCGATTAAGAGTCGGATGCTCTACCAGCTGAGCTAGTGGCGCATATCGAAGCGACTCATTTATTATATAGCTATCTTTTTTAAAAAACAAGGCTTTTCGACAAGAAAAAATATTATTCTCAATGCAATTTACTTAGAAGGGAATAGGTCCCTCAAGCAGTGCAACGAGCAGTTCGACCGCTGCTTCAACATCTTTAGTATCAATCATTTCGGAAGGACTATGAACGAAACGCGTGGGTATCGAAAGAACTCCGGCCGGAATTCCGCCTTTGGTCAGATGAATAGCGCCTGAGTCTGTGCCCCCGGCCTCAAGAACCTCCCATTGATAAGAGATCCGCTCTTTTTCAGCAGTCTCTGCCATCCATTGTTTAACTTGCGGCGGCGTAATCATGGAACGGTCAAAGACTTTAATGGCCACTCCGCTTCCGAGTTTAACGTCCATCGGATGAGCCTTGGGTGTATCCCCTGTTAGGGTCACATCAACTGCAAGTGCAACATCCGGTTCCAGTGCAAAGGCTGCGGTCTGTGCTCCCCTAAGGCCTACTTCCTCCTGAACCGTAAAAGCAAAGGCAATTTCATGTTCTGTTTGAACTCGCTTCAACGCCTCAATCGCTACAAAACAACCTATACGATCATCTAAGGCTTTGGAGATGATTCGCGAGCCGGCCCATACAAATTCGCCGGTAAATACAGCACTATCCCCAATCTGAACCATTCCTTCAGCTTCATCTTGGTCAGCCGCCCCGATATCAATATAAAGCTTAGAAAGTTTTAAATCCGCAGGCTTATCTAATTTCTCCTGACTGATCACACCGATTCGCCCATTTGAGAATCGAACCCGACGATGGGGAAGTTCTGTAATATGAACTCCGCCTACGGGTGTAAACCGCAAGAATCCATTTTTATCGATATGAGTGATCATAACACCGATTTCGTCCATATGAGCGGCAACCATGATTTTCTTTCCGTTACCGCTCCCCTTACGAATAGCTATAAGATTGCCCATTTTATCCTGTGTGAGCGAATCGCAGTAAGGACGAATGATCTCTGAGATTTGTTCGGCAACTGCTCTTTCAATCCCCGAAGGAGCATATGTTTGCGTTAGACGTTCTAACAGGGAATAATCTAATGAATTTTGTACATTAGACATTTTTTGTCCTCCTTTACCCAACTAAAATATGAAATGATCCGGAATGGCTCTAAGAATCTCTTCAACAAGTTGAATCGTATTCTGAATATCATCTTGCCTGACCATCGAGGCCGGGGAATGGATATAGCGGCAAGGAACATTTATGGATAGTGTAGGAATCCCCGTTCGGCTTGAATGGATCTTACCCGCATCATTGTTACCACTCGTTCCCCGTCGAAATTGCAAGGGAATCTTATTTTGCTTGGCTAAATCCACAACTTGCTTAATCAGTAGAGGATTATAAAGAGTGGTCTGATCCTGAATGGAGAGAGCCGGTCCTTTGCCAAGTTCCGTAACCCATTCCTCCTCTTCAATGTGGGCCATATCTGCAGATATTGTTCCTTCAATGTTAAGCGCAAAATCCGGCTGGGTATGATAAGCGGCAACTTTAGAACCTCTTAAACCGACTTCTTCTTGAACGGTAAATGCGGCAACCAAGTTAAGGTTATCGAACCTCTTTTTTAAGGTTTCAACGATTACGTAACACCCGACTCGATCATCAAAGGCTTTTCCTTTAAAAAAAGCCTGGCCTAAGGCTTCAAATCCCGTTACAAAATAGGCATAATCCCCCAATTTAATATAGCGTTCAGCCTCTTCCTTTGAATTAGCTCCAATGTCGATATAAAGTTGGTCAAGTTTTAGGGCTTGCTGGCGTTCCTGAGTTTTTTGGAGATGAATGGCCTTAGAGCCAATAACCCCGTTAATTCCCGATACCTTAACCGGTTTAGAAACGAGGATGCGAGGATCAATTCCCCCGACGGGACGAAATTTCAAAAATCCGTCGGGGGTTATTTCTGTAACCATCAGGGCTACCTCATCCATATGCGCAGTTAAAAGCACTTTAGGTGAGTTTTTGGCACCTTTTTTGACTGCAATAAGGTTACCGATCTTATCAACCGCAAGGGAATCGACATAAGGAGTTATTTCTTCTTGCAGCAAATCACGGACCTTCTTCTCCGCGCCCGATGTTCCTTGTAATTCGCTCAGTGTCTTTAATAACATATATATCCCTCCAGGTCCTCCGGCAAGCTCGCAATGAAATGGGCAAGCAGGATTCCAGAATTAACAACATCTTGCATATCCAACGTTTCTACTGAAGTATGCATATATCTTAGGGGGATCGAAAGTAACCCAGTAGGAACGCCCGCTTGTGAAACCTGAATGGCCCAGGCATCCGTTCCGGACATTCCTGCAATAGGTTCAATTTGAACGGGAATACGCACATTTTGAGCAGCTTCTGTCAACCGGTCAAAAATTTGGGGATGGATATTAGGACCAATGGCAACCGCCGGTCCCTTGCCCAATTCTACGCTTACCTGATCCTTTGTATCCGGCGTTGCTGCATGAGTTACATCGATAGCGATAGCGAGATCAGGATTTATGGTGTAGGCACTGGTCAGCGCACCGCGGAGGCCAACTTCTTCTTGGGTCGTTGTTACAGCAATAACATCGTGATCATGATGCAACTTATGCAGCTCTTGAAGACAAATTTGCATGACCACTACTCCTGCCCTGTCATCAAGGGATTTACCGGCAATAAGCCCTCCTAATAATTCAATAGGACTCCTTTTGAGCGTTATAATATCCCCGACCCGGATCAGTTTCTGAATTTCCTCATAAGGAAGACCGACATCAATCCCCATATCCTCTATTTTTACCGCTTTATTGCCCTCTTCCCGAACTAAATGGGGAGGCATTGAGCCAATCACCCCTAGGATCGATTGACGCCCATGGATGGTGACCTCCTGAGAAAGCAGCGTTCGCTGATCAACTCCGCCAACGGCGGAAAATCGCAAAAAACCACGCGGATCAATTTTTTTAACCATAAGTCCAATTTCATCCATATGTGCCGCGAGCATTATTTTATAACGCCCTTTTTTCCCTTTTTTATGAGCATAAATATTTTCGAAACGATCCGTCCGAACCTCATCAGCACTAACCTGAAATTCTTGTATGACGAGAGGAGCAATTGAACGTTCATATCCGGATACGCCGTGGTATTCTGATAGCTTCTTCAAAAATTCTTTCGCCTGTTGATCACGTTCCTTTTTCATGCTTTTTCACCTTCCTACATTTCTGTTACACCGGAATTTAATCATTAATAGAAGATAGCCCTTTTTATTTATATTTATAAAAGGGCGGATTAAGATTCATTGTTACAATCGAGTATTATTAAAATTCCAATTTTCAATTAGTCTTTATAGCTTGGATCTAGGGCAAGGTTTAAAATAGCCTGAGCATAAATTTTAGTTGTTAAGATCAGATTATCGATGGAAATATACTCATCGGGACAATGGATAATTTCAGGTTCACCCGGAAGTGTCGGACCAAAGGCAACCCCTTGAGGCATAACTTTAGCATATGTTCCCCCACCAATAGCAAAAGCCTCTCCATCTTGACCGGTCACATCTTTATAAGCACTAAGAAGGGCTGTAACGATTGGACTGTCCTTAGGTACATAATGTGGCTTCTGATCATGAACGATACGCATCGTATAGCCTTCAGCTGAAGCCAATTGTTGAATGGGGTTAAATACATCCTCTTTATTAAAAGTGACCGGATATCGAATATCAATCACAAAGGTCGTTTTTTCTGATGTCATATTCATAATTCCTACGTTTAAGGAAAGTTTACCGGAAGGCTCGTCACTTAATGCAACTCCCAAGCCTTCTCCGCAAAATCCTGTTCCCGGGTGTTGATTCAGCCAAGTTACAAGTTGGAGTTCCTCATCACTTAACGGTAAGGTTTGCAGGAAGCGGAGAGCATATAGGACAGCATTTTTACCAAGCTGCGGTGTACTTCCATGCGCGTTGACCCCCTGAAAAACGATTTGGATTGACGATGGCGTAGTTTGAGACTCAATTCGGGCAATTACTCCTTCAGGGAATGGAAATGCCGATAATTTATCTGTGATCTCCCGAATATCTAAATCTTTTAGATTCACTCGGCATATGTCAGGGACCACGTTAGACCTTTCACCACCACGGAGAGCAAGTATATGGGGTAAGGTCGGATATTCTTTAACAAATTCAAAATTGATTATTCCTTTTTCCGCATGGATAAGGGGAAATTCGGCATCAGGGGCAAATCCCATCTGAGGAATATCTGAATGCTCTTTGTAATAATCCATATCCCTCCATCCTGATTCTTCATCCGTTCCTAAAATTAGACGTATCCGTCTGTTTAAGGGAAAGCCCGCATTTTTTATCGCTTTCATTGCGAATAAGGCAGCTAAGCTTGGCCCCTTATCATCGGTGGCTCCTCGGCCATATATTTTACCATCAATAATTTGACCACCGAAAGGAGGTACTGACCACCCATCTCCTGCAGGTACTACATCTAGATGTCCCAGAATTCCCAGCAGTTCCCCTTCCCCCATTTCAATTTGGCCGGCATAGCCTTCAAAATTTCGAACTGTAAATCCTAGCTTTTCACCGAGTTTCAGCGTCCATTCCAGACAATTTCGAATTCCGGGACCGAAAGGTGCAGCCGAGTCTGCATTTTCTATATCTTTGACACTAGCCAACTGTATACAATTTTGAACTGAAGCTATTAGCTCCTCTTTTAATTCATCAATTTCTTGATCAAGACGCATTCTCATTCCTCCAATGAATTTTATTAAACTTTTTCTTCTCTATCCTACCCTTATTCCGCATCAAAGTTGTCTTCTAGGGTGAACTCTCTTCTTGGACTGCTTTGTTGGGTACGGTCAGGGGGGAAAACTTGATCGTCACTGTAGAACCTTTATTAACGACTTGGCCCGGAGCAGGCGTTTGAGTTTGTGCCAAACCGGTTCCTGTAAAACTAAAATGAAGTTCGGCCTCAGCCAGCTTATCTCCGGCTTGGCGGAGCGTTAAGCCGGTTAAGTCAGGAACAATAGTCTCCCCGGCAAGCGGTTGACGAACGGGTGTAACCGATTGCGGTGTAGGACGGACAAAGGTCTGATCCGTTAGGTTTGTGACAACGCTCTCCGTCTCATTAGCTACCGGAATCCCGTAATACTGCAAAGCCCCTTCAATAATTGCTTTTGCTCTCGGTGCACCCAGAGTACCTCCTTGATGGCTTTCTCCGCGCGGCGTATCTATGGTTATCAATACGGCAATTTTGGGGTCATCTATAGGTGCAAACGCCACGAAAGAAGCTATAAAGTCAGTTGTTGAATATCCTCCGGTCTTGGCATCTACCTTTTGTGCTGTTCCGGTTTTTCCTGCAACGCGAATACCCGGAATCTGGGCGAGGCGTCCCGTACCTTCGGACACAACCTTTTCAAGGATTTCATTCATCTGCTGTGCGGTCGCCTCGGAAATGACTTGCCGAACAGCTGTAGGACTTTTTTGCTCCACCGTACCATCCGCGTATTCAATTTTATCAACGACATAAGGTTTATAAAGGGTTCCCCCATTGGCAATTGCCGAAATAGCCGTTAGAAGTTGTATGGGTGTTACTAGGTTTGCTTGTCCAAAAGACATCGTAGCAAGATCAATAGGTCTGGCTTTATCCTGAGGTACAAGCAATCCGCTTTCCTCACCGGCTATATCAATTCCGGTTTTACTTCCGAAACCAAAGGCCTTAAGGTAGGTGTAAAAGGACGGTATTCCCAACTTATTTCCGACTTGAGAAAGAACAACATTATCGGAGAGCTTCATTGCATCAGTGAAATTCAGCCATCCATGAACTTGCTGATCCGAGTCCCAGTTTGTTATTACACGCGACCCCACTTTATAATACCCCGGATCCTCAAATTCGTCTTTGGGGGTTATGACCCCCTCTTCTAAAGCAGCTGTACCGGTAATTATTTTAAAAGTTGATCCCGGCTCATGAGACATCGTGGTACTTAAATTCTTTCTGTTTTCAGGTTCCGTATTATTATACTCATTTGGATTAAAGCTGGGACGAGAACCCATACCTAAGACTTTTCCTGTCATCGGGTCCATAGCAAGGATCGAAATTCTGTTTGCCTTTGTTGTTTTCTCTAAATCGTCAATCTGCTGTTCAACCAAATACTGGATCGTTGAATCAATCGTCAGCGTTAAATTTGCACCCTTTTGAGAAGTTCCGCTATCGTGTTGCGTTTTTAAAACGGAATTTAAGCCGGAATCCTGCTGCTGCGAAGTATATCCCGGGGTACCGTAAAGCTTGTCATCATAATAAGCCTCCACTCCTTCTCTCCCGTGACCTTCAAGATCCACAATTCCTAAGACGGAAGAAGCAAAAGTATCCATGGGATAAACGCGTTTCTGTTCGTTATTAAAACCAACACCCGGAATACTCAATGCTTGAATTTGTTCGACCTGATTTAGATCCACTTGGTGAGCAAGACTGACCCAGTCAAGATCCTTATTTAATTTCTCGAGGATCGTTGTGCTGTCCATCTTAAGAATATCCGCCAGTTGATTAGCAATCTTCCTTTTATCGTAGTCTTGTCCCTTCTCGATTAAAGCATCCAGTGTCCTGGGAGCTGCATATACTTCTTTGGCCGGTATACTTTGAGCAAGAACATTACCTTGAGCATCAAGAATTTTACCTCTTTCGGGTTGGATGCTTTGATCTTGTGTACGGCGTTCAATTCCAACAGCTTTTAGGTCTGATGCCTGAACAACTTGCAGCGAAAATAATTTTCCGACAATGACAAACATGAAGATGACTAAAAATATGTAAACCCATTTTTCTCGTTTAAAATATCCTTTTGCGCATTTTGTTTTCTTGGGAGTTTTCAAGATCTTTTTCATACTCTCCTAACATCTTTCTCAATCGTGTATTTTACGTTCAAGATTGATTATAGCATGTTCTGGAGAAACGAAGAAGCTCACTTTTCTTAACTATCGATAGTATCACACGATACCACCTCGCTAAGAACTGTGAGCTTCGATACTATTTTCTCACTAAGGTGCTAAAAGCATGCAAAGCTTAAGCATGTATTTTATGGAAATTAATAAATCCAATTATTAAGCCCAAAAGCAATCCACCCAGATGAGCAGAAATATCTATCTGTGGTTGAACTAAGCCAAAAACTAGGTTAATGACTATGATAACAATAAGGTTTTTTCCAAACCCGGACTTCCACAATTGAGGCTGTTTCCAAGTATATGAAACCAAAGCCCCCATAATTCCAAATATAGCCCCTGATGCTCCGGCTGATAGTGCATCTGTAAAGTAGAAGCTAGCCAGTGATCCTCCTATGCCACTCAGCAGGTATATAAAAAGAAAACGCCAGCGTCCAAACCGTTCTTCACAAAAGGAACCAAGAATCCATAAGGCATAAAGATTAAAGGCAAGATGCAAAAAACCAATATGAATAAACATACTCGTAAAAAGGCGCCAATACTGCCCCTGGAGAATCAGTTCATTGACTTTAGCCCCAAAAAGAATTAGAACGCTTCTTTTTCTTGAACCGCCTGCCAAGGTCATCAAGATAAAAACGATAATGTTGATAGCCGTCAAAATGATCGTTACATAGGGGATAAATTTCTTTGTTTCATAAAGCTGCGGTTTTACACTTGAATCAGCACTTTCATGGTTTGCCGGCCCAGAGTGACCCGGTTGGTTATTGATATTTATATAATTCAGTAACCAATCCATTGTGTTTTTCTTCGGATTAGGAGGATACGGAAAAACGAGGCCTGTCTGGAGATCAATAAACCAAGATTGAATATTTTTAAGAACAGTCTGTTCAAGATCTCGTGAGTCTAATCCCTCTGGGCAGAAAAGGAAGGCTTCCCATTGCTTAATATCGGGATCAATGGACGGAGTTGGAATGGGCTGATTCTGATGATATTCCCAAAAAAGCAGGCCCCGATCTTGCTTCTTTGCAATGTACCAACCCGAGCTAAGATTTTGTATGTTCCAGCCGTCGTAGCCAAGATTCAATAAAATCTGTTGAAAGATAAGCGACGTCTCCTCTCGTTTAACCATCATATTAGTTAAACAATAAATACTTATAATTACCATTTTAATAGGCAGAACTTGACCTGTCAAAACAGAATTATAGCCTCTCGGAATAAAAAGGGAGGAAATCTCCAAGATGGGATAAAGTCCCTGGGAATTACGATGAGCAAAAGGAGATGAAGAACCCCACTCATAAAATGGGCATGCCAAAAAGGCCTAACCGCACTCCTTTTTCAAAG
>NZ_JAYFQK010000023.1:0-43822 GCF_034927245.1 Desulfitobacterium sp. | reverse complement strand
CAATAAAAATTTTCTGAGGGAATTTCCAATTTGGTGTTTCCAAAAATGAAAACCCCCTACCGAAAAGTAGGAGGAATTCAATATTGATGGTTCAAGCAAAGTCTTGAACCATCTACCTCGGCGAATGCCGAGAGGCTATTTAAATATTCAGGAGGGAAAAAAGATGACGAAAGCTCTTATGAACTTGAAAAAGAAAAAAGATGGGTTTACTTTGATTGAATTAATTGTAGTTATTGCGATTATTGGTATTTTGGCGGCCATTTTGCTGCCGAGGTTTTTTGGGTTTACGGATGATGCCAGAGCAAATGCGGCAAAAGCTGAAGCAAAAAATATTTATTCTATTGAAACGACAAATTACGCTCAAACGGGCGCTTGGATAACTCCAACAGTAGCCAACACAAACACTGCTACTGCTACATCAACACTAACTACAACAACAACGCCTGCGCAAACCTACGTTTTCCAAGGGACAATATCAGGATTTTCCAACGGTGCGTTTACTTATGAGAAAAATAATTATTTGACTCATAATTTTGTTTGTGATGCTAACGGTAATGTAACACCATAAGTTAAAAGTTTATTCAAAAAGAAGTGCCCATATTGCCCGATTGGGCAATATGGGTACTTCCCCAAGGGGTAATGGACATTGTCAAAGCACAATGGGTTTACTTTAATGGAAATGATTATCATCCTGGCAATCATCAGTATTTTGTTTACCATTACCTATCCCAGTCTGGTGAGTACGCGTAATGATACACAAGAAACGGAGCGTGCCCGCCAGGAATATGTGGTGAATAAGGCTTTGCAGCAATATTACGCCCTAACGGGTGGTTATCCTAATCCGAGTCATGACTCTTCTAAGCGTGATCTAAGTCCGGATGAAATGACTATACTGGTGGATGCTTTACAAAATCAAACCGGGGTGAATATGGATCTTTCCCATTATAAATACACCTATAAAGAAGCCTATAAAGACACAAACGGAGACGGAGTGTATGAAACGAATGCGCTCAGGGCGGATAAAAGATGACCCCGTAAGAAAAAGGTCTGTCCCAAAGATCAATAACAAGGGTTTTACCCTGATTGAGCTGATCGTTGTTTTGGCCATCATGGGGATCATGGGGGGCATGCTCGTATCGATGATCCACACTGGGGCCATAACGTATAGGAGCACCTATGACATGGCGGATGCGCAAAATGATGCCCGCGTGGCAATGTCCTATCTGACGGTGAAGATCAGGCAAAATGATGCCCGGCCAAACGATGGAACCGATGGGATTAAGGTCATCGTTTCTGACACCGGATCGTTTCAAGCCCTCCAGATTAAAGATAGCCAAAATACAGGTTTTTCCTTTTGGATTTATTGTGCTGATGGAAAGTTAAGACAGCAATACGCCGCAGACGTTGCAGGGTTTGACGGTGCCCATTTGGATTCTTCCGGAATGGAGATTGCCAATATTAGTGATTTGGATGTGCAGAAAGAAGAGGCGAAAATTACGTTGCGTGTTAAGTCTTCCGATAACTCGGTGAATTTAACCCAGATCGTGACTCTGCGCTCGTCTTTAACGCCATGATAATGCAGCATGGGGCGGGGCAGATAACGAACTCGGCTATGAATGAGACAGATGAGAAAGATGAGAATTACGGAGCGGGAGGAGCAGCATGTTTGAGGATAAAAAGGTTCTAGGAATTGATATCGGCTCGCGCCATATTAAGCTTGCTTTGGTCAAACAGGGCAGACAACCGGAACTGTTGGCCTGGGCTATCGTGCCGACACCGGAAGATTGCCTGCAGGATGGGATGGTCCTGAACAAGCAGGCCCTGGCCGAGCAGCTCAAAACGGCCGTCAAAGAGCACAAGCTGATGGTCAAAAAGGCTGCTGTCAATCTGAACTCATCCGGCATCGTTGTCCGGGAGCTTGCGCTTCCGGCACTTAAAGATAAGGAAATCGGAGCGGCAGTCCGGTTTGAACTGACGAAGAGTTTTCCCGATATGGTCCAGACCCATGCCACGGCTTTTAAGATCTATCACCGAACTGGCGATGAGCTTGAGGGTATTACGACCTTATGTCCACGCAAGATGATCGATTTCTACCGGGAATTTTGTGAAGAAACAGGGATTCCCGTTAAATACATGGACGTCAATGCCAATAGTTTGGCGAAGGCCTACAATTGTTACGTCGAGGCCCCGCAGGCGGGAAAATCCATTTTGCTTGTGGACATCCGTACCAACATGTCCCAGGTCAATGTTTTACAGGAAGGAAAGATTGTTTTAAGCCGAAATATCACGGGTGGGCTGGCGTCCTTAGAAAGTCTGCTTGTTCAGTACTTCAAAATGGATCAGGGGGAAGTAGCGGCGGCCCGACAAAGTGGTTATCAGAAATTGCCCCTCAGTTCGGAGGAACTGAATGCTTGCCTGCGCATAGGGTATGGTGCCCTTGGGGATCTGATCCGACAGACGCTTGATTTCTGCCGCTATAACAAAGTTGAAGAAGGGATCGACAGCATCTGCCTCTGCGGCGGTGGCAGTGCTTTTCAGGGTTTGGAGAACTATTTCAGCACAACGTTCAATCTCCCTGTGCATGCGGCCCAACCCAAGCATCTTCGTCCGGAAGTCACAGAGTGTTTTAAGGTTCTGATGCCGGCTATTGGTGCAGCTTTGAGGGAGGACTGGTAGCATGAGAGATATTAACCTGCTGCAAAGTGAAAGAAAAAGTGACCGCGGGTATTTCAAATACATCAAACCCTTGTATTTCATCTTAGCCGGTGTTTTATTGGTATCCTTGGCAACCTATGGAGTCTTGATGTTCATCGATGGAAGGACCCAGACGAATGAAAAGGCGGTAGCCCAAAAGATCATCACCTATTCGGATATTGAAACGGAGAAGAAAGAGATTCAGACCAAACAGGACAAAATTACTCAGATGTCAGGTATTATTCAAACGATTGTCGCCGGTACCACGATCAATACCCGGATTTTGGATGGAGTTTCCGGAGTGATGCCGGAAAATGTGTTCATCGTTAACTATGCGGCGGATAAATCCGGGAACTTAAATCTGGTGGGGAAATCGCAAGATATGAGCAATATTGCCTATTTTATATATAAACTGAAGGGAACAGGACTTTTCACGGATGTATCACTCACGAGTATCAGCGGCTCGAAGGGGAACAATTCCAATTCCGAAACGGGCATCTATGATTTCACGGCCGTGTTAAAGCTTAAAAAGTGAGGAGAAAACCATGAAGCTCAATCTATCATTTAAGCAAATTTCAGGTCTTCTCAAAGATAAAAAAAGTCAACTTTTCGCAAGGGACAAAGTCAAGCCCAAGCGAAAGAACTTAAATCTCTCCAATCGTGAGTTTATTTTTGTAGCCGCCTTAATTATTGTGGTGGAGATTTACGTTCTCGCCCATTACTGGATCATCCCGAAGTGGCAGAAAATAAATGCGCAGACCGAGCATTACCGCAGTCAACAAATGGTTTTGAATAATTTAATCAAGGATACGGAGAACAAGAATACATTTGATGAAGAGCTTAAACTTTTGGATTATAAGCTGAATACTCTAAAAGAGGAACTACCGGCTAATTTAGTTCAAGAGGATATTCTTCTCAACGTGAACAAGGTTGCCGGCGACAGAAAACTGACGATTAAGGGCATAACGTTTACGAATGTGGCGACGGTCAGCAAACAAGATTTTGCGGCAGGAAAAACGACATCCGCTTCGGCACAAAACGGCGGCAATAACAATGCGGCATCACCCGCGCCCACGCCAACACCAACACCTACATCCCCCGCTCCCGCTTCACCCTCGGCCAATAACAGCAATTCCCCGGCCCCAAACGCTTCGGGAATGCTTTTGGTCGATGATATCAATATCAGCTTTGCCGGGAGCTATGAATCTTTGTATAACTTTATCAGCGACTTAGAGAAGGGCAATCGCCGGATTTTGATTAAGGGAATCACCATTGCCAAGGGGGACAACAACGATTTGACCGGTGAACTGGCCGTTGAGTATCTGGGCTACAAAGATCCGGATGATCAGGGGAATTTTAAGATGGAGACGCCTCCGATCAAGGGCAAGTTTGATATTTTTGCCGCTTTTGGCGGGGCCGCAAATGCAGGGCCGGCGACCAGTCCGGCCTCAGTCCCAACCCGGGCCCCGGTGAAAACATCGAATCCCAGTTTTTATCTCATTCTTAATACGTACGACGATAATGCTCCGAAAGTCATCATCGGCGATTTTACCAAGGATGGGACCGAACTGTACAGCAATACCAATGACACGATCAATGGCCAGTTAACGGTCAGTGGCAGCGAGGGCCATTTCTCCTACACGTACGCTCTCGGCAAGACCAGCCAGAGCAAGGAGGAAAATTTGCTTCTGGACGGGGGAAAATTGAGGCTTGATGTCATTTCTCAGCACCATAAAAACGGCGATGATAAGGTCGGCATCAATTTTGCAGTCACGAATCAAACCAATTATCCGTTGGTTGTCAATGTGATCAACGATGATAAGGATAACCCCCGCTTTAAGATGGCCAATACAAGCGGAAGCGTAACCGTAAACAGGTGATGCTTATGAAAATGGACAATCGAGGATTTACGCTCGTCGAAACCATTGCATCGTTAGCGATTGTGGCCATTCTTTCGACGGCCATTTTCCAGATGTTTGTGTTGTCAGGCAATTTCAATCACCAAGCCAAAGAGATGGACATCGTGAATGTGCTGGTGGTGCATCAGGCTGAAGAATTTAAGAATGACCCGGTGCTCTACTCGACAGATCCGCAATATTGCAGTCCGCGCTATTACGACAGGGCTGGGGTTTCCCAATCGGATGCGACGGGCGCAGCGTTTAGGGTTGAAAGTAAGGTTACGCCAAGCAATGCGGGTCCTGCTCAGGGCAATGCCCCGGGGAATGGGTATAATCCCAGTTTTGTGGCGACGATCGATTTAGCAGATTATATTAACGGAGACTGTGATGTACGGATTACCGAAGTTCCGAATCCAGCAAACCCCATCAAAATAGTGGCCAAAATAGAGGCTAAAGCTGCCAGCGACGCAACCTATACCGAACTAGCCAGCGTGGATCCCTCAACACTGATCCATAACAGGATTCCCATTCGTGTCAATTTTCCCGATCCCGATAAGGGAATCTATTCTCCCCATTTATGTGTGATTAATACTTTAGCGGGTACAGAGGCGGAATTTTACATCTTTGGAGCCCAAGCCGATCCCGCCGATGATTTTCTCATTAATGTCCTAGGGGCTTCAAGCTTATCCGTTGTTCCCGCGGACAGTTCCAAGGACACGAACTATCAATTGACGCTTAATGTTTACCGTTTAAACAATGAGTCGAGTGAAAAGCTGCTGACGTCGTATACGGTGAATAAGTATGATCATCACTAAGCCAAAGACAGGAGATGTCCATCATGAAACGAAAGGGTTGTACCATTTTTGCCAATGAAAAAGGGAGTACTATGCTCCTGACGCTTGGTGCCATCATGGTGCTGATGACCTTTGGAGCGGTTTCCATGATGACGGCCCTGGCCAGTGTCCAGATGGGTGGCAAATATGTAAGTTGGTCCAACGATTATAATACCTTGGATGGGAAGGCCGAAAAACAGGTCAACGATGTGAATACTTTGCTTGAGAAGGCAGAAAAACAGGCCCAGGATTATATGAATGCGCAATATTATTCAAAAGAGGATAATACAGACATTCCGCATGAATTACAAGTTTACAACTCTCAGAAACATCACAGCTATCAGAATGATATTTATAACCAGTGGGTTAGCTTAGACGCGGAAAGCGGCACGAATGAAAAGAGCTTACGGGATTTTACCCAGCTGACTTTAAAAAGACTTTATTTCTTTTATGCGGCAGCGCTGCTGACCGATAATAGCTCGGGCCGAGGGTATACTGTTACCTTTGATCCTGGCGGAGATCAGCTGGGCGATTACCAAAGTGCTTTGTTTAGCAGTGGTTATACCGGTGATGATCCTTTGGCCCCGGGCGGTATAGCGGTCAAAATGAATGTCACCGCCGATACGGTGGACGGGAAATCGGTATCCGTTCGACTGAATGTGCTGTTTCCTACCTATAAGGCCCTGGCGCAGAAAAAGTTTACCACGAAGGGAAATCCGGTCTGGGCCAATGCCATAACGGCTGCGGGAAGTATTGGCTTTGAGGAAGGGGCAAGCACGATTAATGGGGATCTGTTTGCAGCGGATAAGGATGAAACACTTCCCCTTGACGACAATAAAGTGGCTAAGACAGGAATCTATAGTGCCGGTGCGGATGTGACGATCAACGGCAATGTCAATACGAAAGGCAATTTGCATATCATGGCCAGCGGCGGCAAGATAGCGGTAAATCCCTACCCAACCAATTTTAGCATAGATATAAAAAAACTAATTTTTAATAATCAATGGTTTTTTGATCGTACAATAGTTGACGGTAATCCGCAGGTAGTATTGGAGAACTATGCTGAGAAAGAGAATTCGGATTGGAAACCAAATTACATTCCCTTTGTGTATTTGGATTCGAACGGAGGAAACGTTTACTGCAACAGCCTGTCTGTGGACGAAAAATATAACGATCATGGAGTGGATAGGAATGTTGATCGTGGCCAAATCGAAGTTGCGAGGAATGTCAGCACCTTTGACGATATTCAAATGGACGGTTCAAATTCCGAAATTACGGTTAACGGAAACTTTATCGGCGTTAATTCAACGGCCGCAGATGGGAATCCCAACGCCAGCAGCGCCATCATAAATAATGTGACCGGGTCAAGCAAGATAAACTTAAAAGGTCAGTTTATCGTCCCGGGAACGGCCTACGCCCAGTTTAACGGCGTGAAGAAAAGCGGGAAAGAAAACTATGTTTGGGACAGCAATAACCTGTTTTACCAGACTGGGGAAAGTGTCACGGCGAAAAGCGATGCGCTCTTCAGTGCCTATATGGCCGATGTGCCCGCTTCTAACGCTGGAGAGTACAATTATTTTTATGACCAGTACACAACCGATCCGCAGACAACAGACGAGAGCAAAATCAACTCTTTCTCCTTGCTGCGGGGAGAGGAGAAGAGTAGATCGAATGAGGATGTTCTAGAGGATGTCTTAAGAGCTAAAATACTGCAGATCATGGCCCTTGCCAATAACACTGCAGTAACCAATGTTTTTACCGGATCCGATGTCAAAGGATATTCCCTGGGGGCTGCAATTGTACATCAAGGGAGCAGCCCGCATGCTACTGCTTTTGGTTCAAACTTTAGTCCAAACCCAATTACCAACTACAGGGAGAATCAGTCGGCTTACGATACGTTTAAAGACTCGTTGAGCAAGATTTTTGTTGCGAAGACCCAAAAGCTGGGTACTGCCGATAAATCGGCCGCCACTTCTGATCAGCGGGCCGCCTTCGATACAGGCGATGTCAAGACAAGCTTTGTCCATAAAGCGGCGGTGGTTGATCCCAATACAAATACGCTGCGCTCTGGAGTGGCTAGGTCTCCCTCAGGCTTGTCAAATTCCTTTACTTATATTAAACAAAATGCGGACAGCACCTATAATTTGGAACTTAATGGCTCCTACGGCGGTATTATCTACTGTGAAGGAAATTTAAATATTACCGATATTTCCGGCAATGGGTCGTTTAAAGGGACCATCATTTGCGAGGGCAATGTGACACTATCCGGGAACCCAACCATTACCTATGATGAGGGAACAATCGTATCTGTTTTGGTGGCCAATAGTCTGGCCAGGGCGTTTTTCACTCCGGGTGAAATGGGCGGCCCAGGGTTCACGACGAATGATAGCACAACCACTTTTGACGGAGGTGTGCGCGATGGAAGTGTCCGGCGTTACTCTATTGTCGAATGGAAGGAACAACAGAACTAATAAAAAAGGAGGTGTGCTTGTAGATCGGCTACAAGCGAAGCGTATGATGAAAAGAATGAGAAAGTGTGGGTCCGTCTTACTCGCTTTCCTGTTAAGCTTGATGCTGCTCCCCGTGCCGGCATATGGGGGAACACCGGCTCAGCCTCAGAAACCGGCGTTGGAAGTATTGGAAGTGCAGCCGGGAACGTCCTATGATCTGTCAGCTTTGACAACTTCCGATTGGTCGTCTTGTATCCCTGACCGAACAGTGCATGTAACGCAGATGTCGATGCCGGAATTTATCAGTAAAGTGGATGAAATCAACGGAAAATATGACATTGTCTATATCGGCAACAATACGAAAAATAATGTTTCATATACCTATTTGGGGAAAGTCAGTAGCAGACTTCCTGAAGGCGGGAATAGTTCGAAGGAGTATTACAGTGACAATGACATCACCAATCGAAGAGCAGCAGTTCTGAAGGAATTTATCGAATCGAAGCAGCTCACTGTTTTCGATCAAAGCATTTTTAATATTAGGACCGTGCCTAACTTAAAACTGACCAAACTTTATCAAGACTTGAACAGCTACGTTAACAATACCCAATATGCTAATGTTGTTTTGGTCGATACATCAAATAATTATGCCAAAAAGTCAAATCTTAAATCCGCTTTTGCGGGGTATACCTCCAGCAGTGCGATTGCCAAAAGACCTGAGCTTACGATTACGACAAAACCGCAGGAATATGATGGAACGGACCGAAGTTATCAAACGGGAAGCAATAAATCGCTCGGGTATAATTTTGATATGCAAAGTTCTGGCACGGCGAATGATCTGACGGTCAAACTCTATTTGGATATCAATGGGGACGGCATCTTCAAAGCAACGAATGACAGCCAATCGGAACAGGTCTTTACCCTGGATCATCGGCCCGGCGGTTCAGGTTATGCGATTAATTATCATTTGCCGGATTTATTGATCGGGCTTTTGCCCTGGAAGCTGGAAGTAACGGATAACGCCACAGGGGCGAAGACCTATGTTACGGGGGCTACTGCGCTCAAAGCAGCAAAGGGCAATGAGTTAAAAATTCGCGTTTTGCAGCTAAAACCGGACGGAAACACCTTTTCCGTTTACGACGACCTGAAAAATGTTTACGATAATTCAACCAGAAGTTATCAAAATTTACTGTTTAAAGACGGGGTTTATGATATTCAGGTCACCGAGATGGATGTGAACGATTTTAATGCGGCTTATGCTAATTTGCAGTCGAACCAGCTGCCGCAGAGCAAACCGGCCAGGGTGAATGGTCAGAACAAAACGGCGCCCACCCAATTGAATAAGTATTATGATATGGTTATTGTGGGATTTGCCGATATCTATGGGGGCAATGATTTAAATTCGAATGCGCTTCAGGCTTTGCAGAACTTTATTCAAACGAACCAAAGTGTCATGTTTACCCATGACACCCAGACGTTTGATGTTCAAAATAAGGGTAGTTGGGCCTATAATTTGACCCAAAATTTCCGCAGCCTTGTAGGTCAGCAGCGCTATTATCGCACGGCGCCGGACTCCGGTCGGTATTACGATCGGATGCCGGATGCGAGCAAGGATTCCTATGGTTTCAGCAATCTGACACTGGACCGGGCGAATAGCAATACGTTCCAAACGACAACGCAAACCCATAAAATCAACGATAATTTGGTGACACAATTCCCCTATATCCTGGGAGATATTCAAGTCGCGCCCACCCATTTTCAGTATTTTCAATTGGACTTAGAAGATGAAAACGTAGTGCCTGTTTATACCCTGAATAATTCATCCGGAAGCACCATCTATACGCATCCGGGTGACGGGCGAAATGATTATTATACGTATACCAAAGGAACGATCACGTATTCCGGAACCGGTCATAGCAAGCCGAATGCGGTTGAAGAAATGAAAATGTTTGTCAATACCATTTTTAAGGCTTCGCGGGGAGCCAATCATGCACCCACCGTGGAGGTTTACGGGATCAGCAATGGGATGAATATTTCCAATGCCTCGGATCATATTGACTTTTCCTTTAAAGCCACGGACATCGATCTTACGGATCAGTATCTGAATGCGGATATTTATCTGGCAACGAGTCAGGATGGAACGAATTTCAGTGACTATCAACCCCTTAAGTCTTTTCGGACGACCGATGATCCCAGTGCACGATTAACAAGCGGCGTGACAAAGTCTGTCCGCCTTGATAAAGCGCCTGACACCGGTATCAAGGCGTATAAAGTCAAAGTGCTTGTTTTTGATAATTATAACGCCCAGGTGAGTCAGGAGATTTCGCTGAACAATGTGTTCGAGCCGCAGATCGCGGTTGAAGGCTATAATGATAGCTGCCTCGTCGGCGATAAGCTCAACATTCCCTTAAACGTGCAGGCCAATGCTACGAATATCAATGAATCGTTTCACTCGATTAAGCTGCAAAGTACGGTCAAAGCGCCTGACGGAACTTCCAACATTAATTCTTACGATGTTCCGGACGTATCGTTTAATCCGGCTTCTTCCTGGAGCGGTAACCAACAATCATACCCGTACTCCTGGACTTTCGATCAGGAGGGAACCTATCGGATCGTGAATCAATTAA
The DNA here is from genome assembly GCF_034927245.1 of Desulfitobacterium sp. Lineage (GTDB taxonomy): Bacteria > Bacillota > Desulfitobacteriia > Desulfitobacteriales > Desulfitobacteriaceae > Desulfitobacterium_A. The sequence goes on along the minus strand of NZ_JAYFQK010000023.1, from coordinate 33,323 downwards.
CCTACAATGTGCTCAACGATCCCATCAATTCTCCCCCGACACGGGAGAATGATCAGACCTTTACGATTCATGTGAAGTCGGGTGAGATTAAAGTTGTAGTCCTGGATACGCAGGATCGAGCGATTCCGAATGCGAAGGTGACTTCCAGCAGCGGGAGTTCTCAAATGACGAGTAATACGGGTGCGGCAACCTTTGCCGGCTTGAAAACAGGAAATTATACGGTGAACCTTGAAGTGCCGGAGGGGCGGAGCTTAGTGGGGAATACCACTCAAACCGTAGGTTTGGATAAGAATCAAAGCTACCAGGAAATCACGTATAGACTCGACGGCAGTATCATTCAGAATCCCAGTCTCACATCGCGAAGCGGGAATTCCGAAATGTCTGAGATTAGGAATGAGGCGCTTCAGACCAATATTGGCTTTACGCTTGCCCGGCCTGCGGCAGATATAACATTAGACTTAGCGAATAGTTTACCGGGCAGTACGATGAACGTCAATTTGACGAAAGTGCTATGCAATGGAACACCTATCGAGTTTAATGTGGATCAGAACAACCCGGGGAAGATATATCCTAAGGACACGTCTTTCCACAGCGGGACGTATACGGTCTATGCGACATTAACCTTGAGCGGCACGGATCTGCAGGAAGGTCAAAGTTTTACGGTCACCTTAACCCATCTGACGTCGGCCAAGGATGCGGTTAATGGAGGTATAGATAGCATCACCACGGAGCCGTCATTGAAGGTTAATGTCGTCTCATCACAGCGACTGCATTAATTTATTGGCTTAATTTGCCTAGGGCAGGATAGGCAAAGACATCCGAAAGACCTCCGGTGGTTTGGGGTACGCTTGGTTAAGCATCCCGCTCGAACTGTCGGAGGTCTTTGAGCATCGTGTTCAAAATTGCTTAAAAATCTTGAAGTGTGAAGGATGAATGGTGTGGAGATAACGTATGGTGTGTTCGTCTTTATCTTAGGCCTGGTGATCGGGTCTTATCTCAACGTCTGTATCTATCGCATCCCGCGGGGGGAGTCCACGGTATCTCCGCCGTCCCATTGCCCCAACTGTCATACCTGCTTAAAGCCGGTGGATCTGATTCCGCTCCTCAGTTATTTATGGGCAAGAAGAAAATGCCGGTATTGCCGGCAGCCGATTTCACCCCGGTATTTTTGGGTTGAACTGCTGACCGGAGTACTTTCGGTGGTCTTATGGCTGCGGTTTGGCTGGACGATTGACTTTGTGGCTTTTCTATTTTTAACGTATATCCTGATCGCCGTTTTCTTTATCGATATCGAACACATGATTATTCCGGATCAACTGGTCATGGCCGGACTTGGCGGCGGAGCGGTCCTTTTTGTTTACCAATTGTTTCAGCCGTTTCCGATTTACGGTGACCGAAGCTGGTGGAATCCTTTGCTTGGCTTGGCCGTCGGTTCGGGGTTCCTGCTGGCTGTCTCGTTGCTCGGGTTGGCTTTGTACAAGAGTGATGAAGTGATGGGCATGGGGGATGTAAAGCTCTTAGCACCGATTGGTTTATTTTTGGGCTGGCGCATGACGCTATTGGCCCTCTTTATGGCTGTTATTTTAGGAGGGCTCTCCAGTCTCGTTTTAATTCTCTTTGGGAAAGCGACCCGGAAAAGCGTTATTCCGTTTGCCCCTTTCATCGTGCTCGGAACGTGGATCAGCATCCTCTGGGGCTGGCAAATTGTGCATTGGTATTTGGAGATATGAATATCGTATCTAGCTATTTATATATATTTTTGGATGTGATCAGTTCATTGAGAGCTAATTTAGTGACAAAATATATATCATCAACAATATAATATTTTTCTACGCCCTGGAGTAAGTTATCAATTTCTGGGCCTACATTTTCATAAATCTGGGGTTGTTCATTGCTAATTGTAATAAGATAATATGTATTTTCCGGGTGGTTTTTAATGTCATTGACTTCGGAAATACCACTCATATTAAAGACAAGTACCTCATCCTCTCGATTAAGGGATTTAACCCCAAGATATATTGTGGTCAGTTCATTGATTCCAACGTTTTCTTGGATCAGGAGTTTACCGTCATGATCAGGATAAAAAGCTACATACTTCGAGCGTTCCGGCTTGTCCATTGCAATAGCACTTCCTCATTCGAATTTGCTGATTCTTAAATAATAGAATCATATTTAAGAGGGCTGAAATATAGCAAACCCTTCAGTTCATTATACTACAGCCCTTAAAAAATCATAAGGCGCAATATAAGCAATTTTATTTTGTTGTAAGGGATAAAAATATTTTGAATAAAGGGCTTGTTTTGATATAATTATTAAAACTTTTTATTCGGAATAGCAAACTTGTAATAGCAAACTGGGATTGAATGACGCAAAATCTTTAAGAGGGTGAGGAACGTTTACGTTCATAATAAGAGAATTCCGATTATCAATATAATATTGCTGGTGATATTTTTGGCTGCATCTACCTATATAACTGTTCGATATACCCCTGAATTCACGAGAATCTTAAGCGAACCGGAGCAGTTTAGAAATTGGGTAGACTCTTACGGATTTAGCGGTGTCTTTGTGTTTATTTCTCTGCAGATTTTGCAAGTGGTTTTTGCCGCAATTCCGGGAGAAGTTGTGCAAATTGCAGGAGGATACCTTTATGGAGTGTGGCTGGGGACGTTGTACCTGATTTTCGGTGTTGTTATTGGCACTGTGATCGTATTCTATGCTTCACGTCTATTAGGATATCCCCTCGTAAAAGCTCTAGTCTCACAAGATAAGTTGAATCGCCTAGATTTCTTATTCAAAGGCCAAAAGGCCCTTATCGTACTATTTATATTGTTTCTGCTGCCGGGACTTCCGAAAGATATTTTAAGTTATATTGTAGGTCTTACCCCGGTAAAACCTTTGAAATTCTTTACTATAGCCACTGTTGCCAGGTTTCCTGCTCTTTTTGTATCGACATATATCGGGGCAAACCTTCAGGAGCAGAATTATTTTATCGCTTTTACGTTATTCGCCATTTCTGTAATCCTATTTTTACTGGGATATTTCTATAAAGATCGGCTTATTGATAAAATTCATAGAATTACAATTTCACATAAATTGCAAAGAAGATGAATAGAATAGACTATTAGTACTAATGAACAGTCGCTGTGCAGCGGATTATTTCCATACCGTTCAAAGGAGGAGGAGTAATCATGCTGGAAAAGATTCATCTGGATGTAAAATCATTGATTTTCATCTTAGTTTTATTAGGGTTTGCTGTAGGGTCTCTTATTGCTGTAGCGAAGTAGTTACTGTTTTGGGTTCATAAAATGAGGCTGCGAGGAATATGGGGTTAGACTCATGTTCTCAGCAGCCTTTCGCTGTACTATATTCCTTAATTATACAGATTATGTCCAATTCTTTTGAGTAACATCGTTACATACGATGTTATGAGAGAGGTGTTGTGATATGCTGCATAGATTGCTTCATGAGATTAAAATAGAATTATATTGGTTTAAAAAGGAATTAAGCAGACGATTTAGAATGGATACTCCGATTGGAATTATGGGTATAATAGCTTTAATATCAGGTGCACTTTTGTTATTATCTCTGATTCAGGGAATTGCAGCAGTGATACGAGGGGCAATTCCTTGGGTAGCGGGATCAAATGTATCATCAATTTATTGGAGTTCTTTCGGGTATGCTTTGAAAATCAGCTTGATTTTTATTGCTTTTTCCGTTTCTATTACCTTATTTTTCTTACTAAAAATATTTCATCGACGCTAATGGAATAATCGGCTTAAATCTTCATATTTATAAAGTGGACAAACCTATAATTTGGAACTTTTCGGGTATACAATTTATGTTGCATACCCAAAAGCCCTGTGATAGAATTGTGGAGATTAAAAGGAGGTTTGAAACGTGGAGTTCATGTCCGGAGTGACCGGTTCTCACTTGTTTAATCTGATAATGATTCCGGTTCAGGTTTTGATTGTCTTTTTCACCTTATATTATTTCGTTTTATCGATGTTTGGTCTCTTTCGAAAACACGAAGAAAAGATATTAACTCCTGAAAAATCCTTTGCTTTAGTTGTTTCCGCCTACAATGAGGAGGCCGTAATAGGGCAGCTCGTCGAAAATCTACTTAAATTGGATTATCCTAAAGAACTCTATGATGTATTTGTAGTGGCCGATAATTGTACGGATAAAACTGCACTTATTGCCAAGGAAGCAGGGGCAATAGTACATCAACGTTTTAACGCTGAAAAACGGGGTAAAGGTTATGCTCTCGAGTGGTTGTTTCATCGCATTTTCAAAATGGAAGGTAAATATGATGCGGTGATCATTTTCGATGCGGATAATCTTGTCAATCAGAGTTTTCTCGTTGAAATGAACAGTAAACTTTGTCAAGGTCATAAGATTGTTCAGTGTTATTTGGATTCGAAGAATCCATTTGATACTTGGGTTACAAACTCATTTTCAATTGCCTTTTGGCTTCAAAATCGGATGCTCCAACTCGCGCGTTATAATACAGGACACTTATCCAATATCCTCGGCGGAACGGGGATGTGCATTGATATGGATGTTCTCAAAAAGATTGGTTGGGGCGCTACCTCTCTGACAGAAGATCTTGAGTTTACGATGAAAGCTCTATCCTATGGCATTAAGACGACTTGGGCTCATGATGCCGTTGTTTATGACGAAAAACCGTTAACCTTTGCTCAATCGTGGCGTCAACGGAAACGCTGGGCTCAGGGACAGGTGGATTGCGCAGTACGGTACTTAATTCCGCTATTGATAAAGGCATTTAAAGAACGCAGAATCATGTATTTCGATGCGGCGGTTCATCTATTTCAACCGGCATTGACGTTGATCGCAACTTTCTTTATGTTTGTAAATATTATTTCGGCCTTACAACCGTATTACTCCCAAATCTTCTCTGTGGTTATGCCATGGTCAGGATGGCAGATCTTATCGGCGATTTCGCTTGTTTATCCTCTTGCGGTATTAGCATTGGATAAATTGCCTTGGAAAGCATATATCGGATTGATTCTCTACCCAATTTTTATTTATAGCTGGATTCCCATTTGTTTCCTTGGCTTCATCAATCGCAATGATAAGGAATGGTCACATACACTTCATACACGCTCAATTGCTATCGAGGAAGTTGAGTTAAGACAAAAGAAAGTGTCTACCAATTAGGTTTTACTGAGTCCGGCAGGAAAGAGGGGGAAATTCTCCCTCTTTTTTTATACTGTCAGAAGTATAACTTTGTTGCATACTTTCCTCCAGCATAAGTGCAACCAACGACTTCGCCTTTCTGAATGCGTGTTTAAAAGGCACGGCGAAGCCGGGTTTTCTTTATACTAAAAAGCAGAGAGAGGAGTTTATTGATGAGCAAAATGGATTTTGAAGAGTTGGTTGAGAAACCGGGAATATTTATGGGTGCGGATACCCCATATGAAGCGGCAGATACAGTTATTTTAGGAATTCCAATGGACTTTACCGTAAGCTTTCGGCCGGGAACCCGGATGGGGGCTTTAAGTATCCGTAATGTTTCAGTTGGAATCGAAGAATATAGCGTCTATTTAGATCGTGATCTCGGTGATTATGCCTATTGCGATCTCGGAGACTTAGCACTGCCTTTTGGCAATGTCGATAAATCCCTTGCTTTGATTGAAAAGGCTTCACGACAAATTCTTCAGGATAATAAGTTCCCTATCTTTCTCGGGGGGGAGCACTTAGTCACATATCCCCTCATCAAGCCTTTTGCCGAAAAATATCCGGATTTAAGAGTGGTTCATTTTGACGCTCATGCCGATTTACGGACAGATTATTATGGGGAAAATAACTCCCATGCTACGGTAATGCATAAAGTGGCTGAACTGCTCGGACCGAAACGTGTCTACCAATTTGGCATACGTTCCGGAATCAAGGAAGAATTTCAATATGCTAAGGAAAATACGCACCTTGTCATTGAAGAGGTTCTAGAGCCCTTAAAAGCCGTTTTAGAGGAACTTAAAGGCAAACCTGTATATGTTACCTTAGATATTGATGTCGTTGATCCTGCCTTTGCACCCGGAACGGGAACCCAGGAAGCCGGGGGCTGCACATCGCGTGAAATTATTAAAGCAATTCATGCGCTGCAGAGGTTAAATATCGTCGGTTTTGATCTGGTAGAGGTTTCTCCGGCAACTGACTCAAGTGAACGTACGGCATTATTGGCGGCTAAGCTTGTAAGAGAAGCAATTCTAAGCTTTACAAAGGCCCTTAAGGAATAATTGCCACCGTTCCCGGAATTTAACGCCTATAATTTATAAAAAATCTTTGACAGTCTTGCAATTATTGTGTATACTAAAATTCGTCAGTTGTGGCGGGCGATTAGCTCAGCTGGGAGAGCGCCTGCCTTACAAGCAGGATGTCGGCAGTTCGATCCTGTCATCGCCCACCAGATATTTTTATAATGGCCCCGTGGTGTAGCGGTTAACATGCCTGCCTGTCACGCAGGAGATCGTCGGTTCAATTCCGATCGGGGTCGCCATCCATGCCTCGGTAGCTCAGTCGGTAGAGCAGAGGACTGAAAATCCTCGTGTCGGCGGTTCGATTCCGCCCTGAGGCACCATATGCGGGTGTAACTCAGTGGTAGAGTGTCACCTTGCCAAGGTGAAAGTCGCGAGTCCGAATCTCGTCACCCGCTCCATGTTTCCTGGCGGCATAGCCAAGTGGTAAGGCAGAGGTCTGCAAAACCTTTATCCCCAGTCCGAATCTGGGTGCCGCCTCCAAATTTCATTAATTTTGCCGATGTGGCGGAACTGGCAGACGCACGGGACTTAAAATCCCGCGGGCCCTAAAGCCCGTACCGGTTCGATTCCGGTCATCGGCACCACATATGGGTTTGTAGCTCAGCTGGTTAGAGTACCACGTTGACATCGTGGGGGTCGGAGGTTCGAGTCCTCTCAAACCCACCATATGACATCTAGCTCCTTGATTGAGGAGCTTTTTTTATCCCCTAAAACTTGTGTTAAAGCAGGTTCCGGGGGATTTTAGCATTATACTGGAGCATCTGCTAATATTTGCTTGCGGATATTTGTCATTAAACTTGTTAAAATAAACTCACTAAAGATCAAGTTTACGTTTTAAGTGCTTGATCTTTTTCTTTTCTAAAGGGGGTAAAATAGTGGCGATTAGTGATGAGACTTTTGTAGTTCAACAATTTAGGTACAGGAAGCATATTAAACACATTCGAACCTTTGTTACAATTCTCTGCTTAATTAGTATCATCATTTCTATTATCAGTGCCTTGATAAGCGGAATCTATGAGTTGTTGTTTTTAGCCATACCATTTGTGTTAGAGGGTGCTGTTATTTGGGCTGTTTACGGACGGTTTATCAATACAAGAGTGATAATGGACAAAGATTCAATTTTTTACACTTGCGGTAAACGAGAAACCATAATTCCTTATGATCAAATCACAAAGATTCAGGTACGATCTATCAGATATTTAGGTGGATGGATCAAAATTAAGAGTAATAAGAAAACCATAAGGTTAACTGTGGTGGTAGAAAATATTCAAAGTCTCCTCCAAATTCTAAAAGCTAATCTTGATACCAGGGGTATGAACAACACATATAACGCTAAAAAGCTTTTTCGTTTCCTCAAGACGGCTACTTTCTCTGACGAGGGCTGGGCTAGGTTTTATAAGTTATGGTGGAAGTTGCTGTTGTTGACTATTCTTACCGCCATAGTGGGTATAGCCATCGCGATCGTCTTTAATCTTTCGGCAACAGTAGTATTTTTTTCTACTATATTCCCTACGATTATTTATGTCATTAGCGAAGCGATCTTTAAGCTTAGAATCCGGAATTTTTCTAATGCCGGCGATTTTTCGGTTCCTAAACGTGATGTTCTTTATGAGAGAAAAATACAAAAAAGAGCGTTTCTATGGGGGAGTCTCGCATTCATTATTTTAGTATTTCTAATTATCTTTATGTGACAGTAGATAATATTAGTGTTCGATTGTATAAAAAGGGAATAACATAATTATTAAGAAAAAACTTACTATTTCAAAAAAGTAAGAAGGACTTTTCATTATGATATAGAAATGTTATAATAAATTAAACAAGCGAGTGAAAGAATTCACAATCACAATAGAAGGCAAAGGAGGAATTTATATGAAGAAACTTAATTCAAAGGATACTGTATTTTTCCCAATGGGCGGATGTTATCTCGAAAAAAATGAGACTAAGAAAAATCGTGAAATAAATCCAAAGGAGGCTATATTATTTCCTATGGGTGGATGCTATCTCAATCATTATGTAAACAGCAAAAAACGTGCTAATAAAGAATCAAAAGAAGATATCCTATTCCCGATGGGTGGATGTCGTTTTAATCGTTAATTCCCCGAAATAAAAGCGTAAATGCGTATAAGAAGGGTGGAAGATTTGGAATTAAATAAACGAATATATAGGTTCTAAGAGCTGTCATGAAGAAAATGGCAGCTCTTTTCATAACATAAATTACCGAACCACAGCAATAATGTTGACATTAATATAAATGTCGAATATAGTAACTTTGTTCCTTTTTTTAACTGGAAGGTGGTGATTTTCATGCATTCACTGGATCAAAGCAAGGCCCCTATTTATAAAGCACTGCAAGAATACAAGTCGATGCGGGTAGTACCCTTTGATGTGCCCGGACATAAGCAGGGGCGAGGAAATCCTGAACTTACGGAATTTCTGGGTTCAAAATGCCTTTCTGTGGATGTCAATTCAATGAAACCGCTCGATAATCTGGTTCATCCGGTCTCTGTCATTAAAGAGGCTGAAGAATTGGCTGCAGATGCTTTTGGCGCAAAGCACGCTTTTTTTATAGTTAATGGTACCACATCGGCTGTTCAGGCAATGATTATGAGCGTATGCAAACAGGGCGATAAAATTATTATGCCGCGTAATGTCCATAGAAGTGCGATTAATGCGCTGATCATTAGTGGCGCAATTCCTGTATATGTGAATCCCGGTGTTGATAATACGTTAGGAATATCACTGGGTATGCCTCTTGCCGAAGTAAAAAAAGCCATTGCGGAGAACCCGGAGGCTAAGGCAATTTTAGTGAATAATCCAACCTATTATGGGATTTGTTCTGATTTAAGGATGATTACAGAGCTTGCACATCAGCATAATATGTATGTTTTAGTGGATGAAGCGCATGGAACCCACTTTTACTTTGGAGAAAATATGCCTGTGAATGCGATGGCAGCAGGGGCCGATATGGCAGCGGTCAGCATGCATAAAACAGGAGGCAGCTTAACTCAAAGTTCATTTTTGTTGATCAACAAAAATCTCAGCATAGGACATGTACGACAAACCATTAATTTGACCCAGACGACGAGTGCTTCCTATCTCCTCCTGTCTTCCCTCGATATTTCCAGACGCAATCTAGCTCTGCATGGTAAGGAAATTTTCCAAAAGGTAACCGCTCTTGCAAGCTATGCCCGGGAAGAGGTCAATAAAATTGGAGGGTATTACGCTTTTGCCAGAGAACTTGTCAATGGGGATTCGATTTTTGATTTCGATCCGACTAAGCTTTCGATCTATACTCGGGAAATAGGCCTCGCGGGTATTGAGGTCTATGATATTCTCCGCGATGATTATGGAATTCAGATCGAGTTCGGAGACATTGGAAATATTTTGGCTATTATTTCAGTGGGGGACCGTGCTTTGGCTTTGGAACGTTTAGTATCGTCTTTGTCTGAGATCAAAAGACGATATTCAAAAGACAAAACGGGAATGCTGGATCATGAGTACATTAATCCGGAGTTAGTCATAGCACCGCAGCAGGCTTTTTATTCTGAGCAACGTTCTATTGCGATTAAGGACAGCGTTGGATATGTCAGCGGGGAGTTTGTTATGGCTTACCCGCCGGGAATTCCGATTTTAGCGCCGGGCGAACGGATCACTGAGGAAATCATTGACTATATAACTTATGCTAAGGCCAAGGGCAGTTCTCTGACAGGTACAGAGGATATGACCATTGAAAATATCAGAGTTGTGGAGGAATAGATCATGGAATTATGGTACACTGAGCAACACACGGATAATGTTCGCTTTTCCATTAAGGTGGATAAGCCCCTTTACACAGGACAGAGCGAATTCCAAAGGATTGATGTTTTTAACTCTAAGGAATTCGGAAATTTCTTTACGCTTGACGGTTTAATGATGGTTACTCAAAAGGACGAGTTTATTTATCATGACATGATTGTTCACGTTCCGATGGCAACCAATCCCAAGATTAAAAATGTCCTAGTCATTGGGGCAGGGGATGGCGGCACAGTGCGTGAATTAACGCGCTATGCAGGAATTGAGAACATTGACATGGTGGAAATTGATAAAATGGTTGTGGATGTGTGTCGGGAATACTTGCCCCAGACGGCATGCAAGCTGGACGATCCGCGTGTTAACCTGTTTTTTGAGGATGGGTTGAAATTTGTGCGCACCAAAGAAAATATTTACGATTTGATCATTGTTGATTCTACCGATCCTTTTGGTCCCGGAGAAGGTTTGTTTACAAAAGAATTTTACGGGAACTGCTTTAAGGCCTTAAAAGAAGACGGCATTCTCGTCAATCAGCATGAAAGCCCCTATTATGATGCATATGCCAAATCAATGCAAAGAGCCCATAAACGGATCAGAGAGTTTTTCCCGATTTGCCGGGTTTATCAAGCCCATATTCCAACTTATCCCTCAGGACACTGGCTTTTTGGGTTTGCCTCCAAAAAGTATGATCCTTTAACTGACCTCGATGAGCAAGCTTGGAACAACCTGGGCTTGAAAACGAGGTACTATAACACGGACATCCATAAGGGAAGCTTCGCTTTGCCCAATTACGTTAAAGAGCTTTTAGCGGAAGCAGGAGAGTAAACTTGTTTCGGCATAGCTGAAACATCGAAGATGCAGGTGGAAAGTTTACTCCACCTGCATTAACGCCGCCTGCAAAGGCGGGTGTCTTAACTGAGATAGTTTAACAATGAAGCAATTTCAAGTGATCAGCTTTACTTGGGATTGCTTCTTTTGCTTTTTATATTTCGCTTTCAATAGAAGTATAAGCTGATTTTATCCTGGAAATAGTAGGAAGAGTCGGAGAAGTTCCTTAAGATTCATTATTAAAATAAAAATCGTTAAAAGGGGCTTCAACCGAAATTATGACCACAACCAGGTCATATACTCTACTATGGAGGGATGGAAGGTTGGAGCATTCCGTACAGCTTGGAACTCAATACTATCATGAAAGTATCTGCCGGCGTTTGCGGGAACTTCGGGAACACGAGGAGCTTCCGGTCGTGTTTTACGAGCATCAACAAGGGAAACGCTGGCTGATTGATTGTCAATTTCAACTCCCCTCACCTGAGCAGGGGGAAGGGCAAGATACAATTAAACGAATTCATAGTTATTATCTTGCAAATGCTTTAGCGGAGACGATACTCAATCAATGGGAAAAAGACTATGTGCACCGGCTTTTGAAAAAAAAATTTAATTTTAAAAGTGAAGCTGAACAGGTTTTAGGCAAGGCGATGGAATATCTAAATGATACGCCGGCCGAACGAAAGAGTTACTCGGGTAATCGCAAGACAGCACTTGTTAATCAAATTGTGCTCTGTTTGGATCATCAATCCCAATTCGATATCGAAGGATTTTTGCGTTTTCGGGCTCAGGATTATAAGGAACAGGTCCAGAAAGCGGTTACGCATGTTGTCGATGAGTATATCATCGAAAAGGAATACATTGAATTTATTCAGCTTCTAAAACATTTTGTGGATAGCCAAACTCCGCGAATGCATACCTTGCATGTGGGAATTACATCTAAGGGAAAATTTCACCTTTATAATGAAGAAGGAAAAATAGTGACAAATGAATATATGGACGACCTTGCCTTCGGAAGTCCCGGGGATGAGTACTGTTATGAGGATATGCTGATCAGTGCTTTGATTGCTGTTGCGCCGAGACAGATTGTTTTGCATATTCGTTATGAAGGCTATAAGGATACCCTAAATACGATTCTCCAAGTCTTTGAAGGCCGGGTTAGCTATTGCAGTGACGGCTGTTTTATCTGTGATAAGATTTGACAAAGCGGTTTTAGGGTAATATACTTTTAACGTAAAACGATGATAGGAAGAGTACCTTGCTTTAAACTCGTGCCAGAGAGAAAATGCCATGGGCTGAAAGCATTTTTCAGGAGTAGACAGGGGAAGACCAGCCTGGAGTGTTAAGCTGAACAATTATGTAAGCTTAAACGTTTCCCGCGTTAAGGGGCAAAGTCTGATGTTAAAATGATTTTTAATGTTATGAATTTGGGTGGAACCACGGGAATTACTCTCGTCCCATTGCGGGATGAGAGTTTTTATTATTTTTAGGGAGTGAATCGGATGATTAAAGTTACATTAAAGGACGGCTCCGTGCGCGAGGTAGAGCAAGGGACAACGCTTGCAGGCTTGGCTGCTTTAATCTCGCGCGGTTTGGCAAAAACGGCGGTTGCCGGGAAGGTCAATGGTGAGGAAAAGGATTTATCTTATGTTTTAAATGAGGATGCCGAAGTTGAAATCGTGACCTTGGATAGTGAGGATGGACTGAAAGTTCTTCGTCACTCCTCCTCTCACGTTCTGGCTCAAGCGGTACAAAAACTGTTTCCCGGCACGAAGCTTGGTATTGGACCGGCTATCGCCAATGGTTTTTACTATGATTTTGATTCCGAACATGTTTTTACACCTGAGGATTTAGAAAAGATCGAAGCAGAAATGCGCCGGATTGTGAAAGCGGATTACAGCTATGAGCGTCGGGAGATTTCCCGGAGTGAAGCCATAGCGTTCTTTGCCGAACGGGAAGAAAAATACAAGGTCGAACTGATTGAAGACCTTCCTGTTGGGGAAACAATCTCCATGTATACCCAAGGTGATTTTACGGATCTTTGCGCCGGGCCGCATATTCCTTCAACAGGGAAGATTAAAGCATTAAAACTTCTTAACCTTGCGGGTGCGTACTGGAGAGGCAACGAAAAGAACAAAATGCTGCAGCGGGTATATGCTACAGCTTGGGCTAAGCAAGCTGATCTTGATGATTATCTGTTCAAATTGGAAGAGGCAAAACGCCGTGATCACCGGAAACTTGGCTTAGAGCTGGATCTTTTTAGTCTCCATGATGAGGGACCGGGCTTTCCTTTCTTCCACCCAAAGGGTATGATTTTACGCAATGAGCTCGAAGATTTCTGGCGTAAAGAGCATCGTAAAAGAGGCTATCAGGAAATTAAAACCCCAATGATTTTAAGCCGTAGCCTGTGGGAGCAATCGGGCCACTGGGATCATTACAAAGACAATATGTATTTTACCAAAATTGATGATATGGATTATGCGATCAAACCGATGAACTGCCCCGGCGGATTGATCATGTATAAAACGAAACTGAGAAGCTATCGTGATCTGCCGTTAAGAATGGGTGAGTTGGGGCTTGTCCATCGTCACGAATTATCCGGGGCCCTTCACGGCTTACTCCGTGTTCGCAACTTTACCCAGGATGACGCGCATATCTTCATGCTTCCTTCGCAAATCAAGGAAGAAATCATTGGTGTCATTGATCTTGTCGATTATTTCTATAAAGTATTTGGGTTTGAATATGAGGTTGAGCTTTCGACTCGTCCGGAAGACTCCATGGGTTCTGATGAAGCATGGGAAATGGCCACAAACGGCTTAATCGAAGCGCTTGACGCTAAAGAAATGGCGTATAAGGTCAATCCCGGAGATGGTGCCTTTTATGGACCGAAAATTGACTTCCATCTCAAGGACTGTCTGGGCCGGACCTGGCAATGCGGTACAATTCAGTTAGATTTCCAAATGCCGGAGAAATTCGATCTCACCTATATCGGCGAAGACGGACAAAAACATCGTCCCGTCATGATTCACCGGGTCATCTACGGCAGTATTGAGCGCTTTATTGCTCTCCTAACCGAACAATATGCGGGAGCTTTCCCAACTTGGTTAGCTCCGGTTCAAGCTCGCATTCTGCCAATCAGCGAGAAACATCAGGGATATGCCGACCAAATCTTCAAGCGCCTCAATGATCTCGATATCCGTGCCGAAGTGGATGATCGCCGCGAAAAGATCGGCTATAAAATTCGGGAAGCGCAAACCCAGAAGATCCCCTTCACTCTCGTCATCGGGGATCAAGAAGCAGAAACAGATTCTGTCGCCGTCCGCCGCTATGGACAAGGCAACTCCGGCGAGAAGATGACGGTTTCCGAATTCATCGCTATGCTTCAGGAAGAAGTCGCCAGCAAAAAGATCCTGCTTAAATCTTAAAGACCTACACGACCCAAGATGAACTTTTTAAATCTGTAGCAAGCGAAATTAATTTGACAAAGCTCTTGCAACCCCATATAATAATGATGTTCAAGAAGAAGCCATCCGCTTCTCACCTCATGGCTAAAGTCGATGAGGTATCTTCGGGTCCTGAGCTTATTCTATTTTTTAGTGCTCATGATTTGTATGGAAGACGGGTGGTAATGCGCCCGTCTTATTTTATTTTTGTTTTTTCTTCTTGGAAAATCGTTTTGGAGGTGGTTTGTTATTAGCAAGGATTTACGGATTAATGATGAAATCCGGGCTCGGGAAGTTCGTCTTGTCGGTGAAGAAGGGGAACAACTCGGGATTATGCAACTTAGGGATGCATTACAAATGGCTTTGGAGAAATCCATAGACTTAGTGGAAATTGCCCCGACCGCTAAACCTCCGGTTTGTAAGCTCATGGATTATGGGAAATACAAATACGAGCAGGCTAAGCGTGACAAAGAGGCCCGTAAAAAACAGCGGGTTGTGGATATCAAAGAAGTCAAACTGCGTCCTAATATTGAGGACCATGACTTTGAAACAAAAGCACGCAACGCCCAACGCTTTTTAGCAGATGGAGACAAGGTGAAAATAACAATTATGTTTCGAGGTCGGGAGGTTACACATCCTGACTTAGGGAAAAAGTTATGCGTTCGTCTTGCTGAGTTTTGCAAAGCTGAGGCTAATATAGAGCGTGAACCCAAATTAGAAGGGCGCAATATGATCATGATCTTGACGCCTACTAAACATGACTAACACGAGAGGGGGATCACCCATATGCCAAAAATGAAAACTCATCGCGGAGCCGCGAAACGTTTTAAGAAAACCGGAACAGGCAAGATTATGCGTTCCCATGGCTATACAAGCCATATCCTGGAGAAAAAGTCACCCAAACGCAAACGCAATCTTCGTAAAACGACGGTTATGCATAAGACCGATGCGAGGCGTATTGCTCGCATGATTGCCTATCTATAATTGATAAAGAAGTAAGGAGGTCTTCGCTATGGCCCGTGTAAAAAGAGGGGTAACGAAGCATCAGCGTCATAAAAAAGTTCTAAAACTGGCTAAAGGGTACCGTGGTGCTAAGAGTAAACTCTTCCGCCCAGCTAATGAACAAGTCTTAAAATCTCTAGCTTATGCTTATGCTCACCGTAAAGATAAAAAGGGTGATTTCCGTAAATTATGGATCGCTCGTATCAATGCAGCCGCCCGCATGAACGGTCTGTCTTACAGCCGGATGATGAATGGTTTGAAAAAAGCAGGAGTTACAGTTAATCGCAAAATGTTAGCTGACCTTGCTATTAATAATACAGCGGCTTTCACAGAATTAGTGAATGTAGCTAAAGAACAAGTTAACGTAAAGTAAGTTAAAACCAAGGGTGCATTTTGCACCCTTTTTGTTTATAACCAAGTTTCCTATATCGGGGTGAAAGTCATGTTGACCTCCTTGCAAAATGACCACGTAAAGCATGTCGTTTCTTTACATAAACGCAAGACGCGAAAAGACTATGGGGAATTTCTTATTGAAGGATGGCGCTTTGTTGAAGAAGCCATTCGGCGCGAAGCGGAAATTCGTCGGATTTATGTCTGTCCGGCGAAGGAAAAGAAATCCTGGTTATCCTTAGAAGGAATTCTTAAGGAGCGGGGAATTCCGATTATCGAGGTTGATGAAAAAGTACTGTGTAAAATGACCGAGACTGAACAGCCCCAAGGAATACTCGCGGTTGTCGGGATGAAGGCTCTGGACTGGAGCGATCTGGATATTGATGCTAAAACGGTACTTTTAATTGTTGATGGTATTCAGGATCCGGGAAATCTGGGGACGATTCTGCGGACGGCCTTAGCGGCAGGGGTTGAGCAGGTCTGTTTAACCGCGGGAACCGTTGATCTCTATAATCCAAAGGTATTGCGAAGCACGATGGGAACGATATTCTCCTTAAAGGTATTGACCGATTGTTCTCCACAGCAAGTTATTGAATTCGCCCGGTCCAAAGGGTTAAATATTCTGACCGGGGATATCGGCGGCCAACCACTCTATGAAACCCCATTTTCACTCCCCCTAGCTTTAGTTGTAGGTAATGAGGGGAACGGGCCTTCGGAGATATTTCGCTCTCCCAAGCTGACTCGTGTGACTTTGCCGATGAGCCATGACGTAGAATCGCTGAATGTCGCAATTGCCACCGGAATTATTTTATATGAAATTGCGCGCCGCAAAGGGTTATGATATAATTTTCATAAAATAGGTTGAAAAAATCAGAGAAAGTTGGGCTTAGCGATGTTTTCTGCAGAGTGGCTTTGGGAACTCTTCGAGACAACCGGCTCGCCGAACGTATATCTGCTTTATCGAAGGTATGTCAATCTGGTTAAAACGCGATGAACAGGCTAAAAGGAGTATAGGCTTTGTTAGGGAGGTTGGTCAAAGACTGAAAGCCAACCAAGTGAAGCTCCCCATTCAGCAGTGAATGTTAAATTTCCCCTGTGAGTGACTTATGACAAGGTAAGTCCGGTTCCCCCGTTATCAGGAAAACAAGCTGCAGTCTATTCGGACTGAATCAGGGTGGTATCGCGGGTAATTCTCGTCCCTTTCTAAGGGATGAGTTTTTTTATATTATTGATTAATGAACATTAGATTTGTATATATTTAGGAGGGTTAATGTGAAAGAAGAAATCCGTCATATTCAAGAAAAGACATTGGATGAACTCAAAGGGTTAACCTCTTTAGAGACACTCCAAGAATTAAAGGTTAAAGTTCTTGGCAAAAAAGGGTCCTTAACCGCGCTTCTACGGCAGATGGGAAGCTTAAGTGCAGAGGAAAGACCTATTTTCGGACAAGTCGTGAATGAGGCACGAGATGTTTTGGAAAAGGCTTGGGCAGAGCGTATCCAAGAATTAGAAAAAATTGCCCTGCAAAAACAGATCGAGTCAGAACGTTTGGATATCTCTCTTCCCGGAGTCAGTTCGATGAGAGGACATCAGCATCCGTTAACACAAGTTATCGAGGAAATGGAAGACATCTTCTTGGGAATGGGTTTTCAGATTGCCGAGGGACCGGAAATTGAAAGCGATTATTACAACTTCGAAGCCCTGAACCTTCCTAAGGAGCATCCGGCGCGGGAAATGCAGGATTCCTTCTATATCACTGAGGAAATCCTGCTGAGAACGCAAACCTCGCCGGTCCAAGTACGGACCATGGAGCGGCTGAATCCGCAGCTCCCTGTCAAAATCATCTGTCCGGGAAAAGTTTATCGCAACGATGATGATGCAACACACTCTCCGATGTTCCATCAAGTAGAAGGTTTAGTGGTGGATAAAGGAATTCGCATGTCGGATTTAAAGGGAATTTTGCTTAACTTTTCACGGCAAATGTTTGGGGAGTCCCGTGAAATTCGGCTGCGCCCCAGCTTCTTTCCGTTTACAGAACCGAGTGCGGAGGTTGATGTTTCCTGTATGCTGTGCGGGGGAAGCGGCTGCCGAATCTGTAAAGGAACCGGCTGGATTGAAATTTTAGGTTCCGGAATGGTTCATCCCAGAGTATTGGTAAATGGGGGTTATGATCCGAAGGAAGTCACCGGTTTTGCTTTTGGGATGGGTGTCGAGCGGATTGCCATGCTCAAATACGGAATTGAAGATATGCGGCTCTTATTTGATAACGATTTGCGCTTTTTGCAACAGTTTTAAGGAGGCAGGTCATGAAGGTTAGTTTAGAATGGTTACGCAAATTTATTGATGTTAAGGTTCCTGCGGCGGAATTAGGTGAAATTCTAACGCGCGGCGGGATTGAAATCGGGGGCATAGAAGAGCTAAATCAAGGACTTGGGCCGATTGTTGTCGGTGAAATTGTACGCATGGAGCATCATCCGAACGCCGATAAGCTGTGGATCTGCGAGGTTAATATCGGGGATCAAACCCTGCAAATCGTAACGGGTGCTCAGAATCTTCTGGTTAAGGATAAAATACCGGTAGCTACCCATGGCACAACGCTTCCGACCGGTCAAAAAATTCGCAAGTCAAAACTCCGCGGAGTGGAATCCAACGGTATGCTTTGTTCTACAGATGAGCTTTTGTTAGCGGCCGGTTTAGGAGAACCTCGGAGTGAAGGCGGAATTATGATTCTTGACCCGGACACACCGGTTGGTCATAGCTTAGCCGAGTTTATTCAAGGGGATAGTGTTCTTGACCTTGACCTTTATCCCAACCGTCCGGATTGCTTAGCGATGGTCAATGTGGCGAGAGAGGTCTCTTCCTTAACTGGGGAGAAGGTCTGTTTGAACCATTGGGCTGAAACCGAGCAAGGTCCGGATTATCCCGAAGATCCGCATACCAAAATCGTCATTGAAGATCCCAAGCTTTGTCATCGCTATGCGGCACTATTGGTGGAAGATGTCAAAATTGAGCCTTCCCCGGAATGGATGCAGAAGCGCTTAAGCGCGGCAGGCGTTCGCCCCATCAGCAATATTGTGGATATCACCAACTACTGCATGCTGGAGATGGGTCAGCCGCTGCACGCCTTTGATCGAGACAAAGTATCGGGGGCTATCCATGTTCGCCGCGCTGTTCAAGGTGAAAAGTTAGTGACTTTAGATAATGCCGAGCGGACCCTCGATCCCGAAATGCTCTTGATTGCCGATGACGAAAAGGCACTGGGTTTAGCCGGCGTGATGGGAGGACTCAATAGTGAAATCACGGACGCAACGACTCGGATCTTGGTGGAATCTGCCCATTTTGACAGTGTAAGCATTCGTCATACGAGCCGCCGCTTAGGATTGCGCTCGGAAGCTTCCAACCGCTTTGAAAAGGGCATCAATGTTGCCGCAATTGCGGCGGTACTGGGGCGTGTTGCTGAGCTGATCCTTGAATTAGGGGCCGGGCGGCCGGTAGGGTTCGTTGAAGAAAACAAAGCCGTCTTGGAAAGACGGACTGTTGTTTTGACCGCAGCTAAAACGAGTGCTGTTTTAGGAATGAGTTTTACACCGGAGGAAATTTCGGAGGTACTGGATCGTCTTCAATTCCCTTATGAGCAGCAAGGCGAAGGATTTATCGTCAATATTCCAAACTATCGTTCGGATATCGAAATTGAGGAGGATATGATCGAAGAAGTCGCGCGTTTAACCGGCTATGATCGGATTCCGACTACTCTTCCGCAAGGAGATCAAACCCAGGGCCGCCGGACATCGGAACAGGAATTCCGACGCAAGCTTCGTCATCTATTGGTGAACTTAGGACTGAATGAAGTGATTACCTATTCCTTTAACCGTCCTAATGCCGATGAATTATGGGGACGCAGTGATCAATCGATCACCTTGATGAATCCGTTGCGTGAGGAATTAAGCGTGATGCGTACGACCTTGATTCCGGGGCTGTTGGAAGTGGCTTCACGGAATGTGGCACGAAGAAATTTGGATGTCCGTCTTTTTGAGATCGGCAACGTCTTTTGGGCAGATGAACAACCTTTAACCCAGCTTCCCCATGAAAAATTGCGGGCGGCAGGGCTTCTCTATGGCAAGCCCTCTCGGCACTGGTTAAAGTCTGAAGCGGAATACAGTTTTTATACGGTGAAGGGGATCATCGAAGCGCTGGCTCAAGAATTTGGGTTGAAGTTAAAGTATGAGGTTCCACAGGAGACGGTGCTGCTCCATCCGGGACGCTCGGCTGAGATTTTCCTTCAGGGTAAGAAAGTAGGTTTCATGGGCGAGCTTCATCCCGTGCGGGCCAAAGAAGCCGACCTGGATCACGCTCTTGTTTTTGAGTTGGAGCTTGAGCCTTTGTTTGCGGCAAGCGATATGAGCATTCGGGCGACTTCGATTCCTCGTTATCCGGCAGTCCAGCGTGATTTAGCGGTGGTGGTGTCTAAGGATGTATCGGCTCGGGCTGTAATGGCCAAGATTCGTGAACTGGGCGGAGAGCTTTTGGATAATGTGGACATTTTTGATGTTTATACCGGCAAACCTATTCCGGAAAATCGCAAGAGCTTAGCCTTCGCCTTGCGCTACCAATCCTTAGAAAGAACATTAACAGATGAGGAAGTAACCACCTTAAATAAACAGATTCTTGAGGGAATTGAGCAGGAATTTGGGGCTGAGTCGAGAAAATAATTGTAGAAGAACCTAAGAAGCTTAAGAAATGTGAGAAACGCAGGTGGCTTATGTCGAAAGAAGATGGCAGAGTAACTGTGGAGATTTTTGGGGAGACTCAAGTCATTCGCGGGAGTGACGATCCGGAGTATATTCAAAAGTTAGCCTACGAACTCGATAAAAAGATGAAGCTTACGGCTCAGCGCTTTCCACGTTTAGCAGCGCATCAGGTGGCAATTCTCGTCGCACTTAATCTGGAAGATGATCTGCAGAAACTCCGGGAGGAACAAGAAACCTTAATGGAGCTGTTAGGGGAACAATCTGATTAAACCAAGAGATTAAGTCAAAGAGTCAACTCAAAAATCAAGAAGCGGATTCCGCATCACGTTTTAATCCTGTGGTGAGGAATCCGCTTCTTTAATACTGTCAGAAGTATAAGTTTTGGACGGATAAACTCTAAGTGCAACTAAGGCTTCCGAAGGCCATGGATGGCCAAGTGCCGCTGAAGCCAAATAAGTGCGATACTCTCCACTGGAGACTATCGGGACGGCGGGAAGCGGCCGCCTACGCTAAGGCAACAAGTGCGTCAGTCCATACTATGGACTGACGTGGCGAAAGACGGGTTTTCTTTAGATGCTTGCTGGCTTTTTGAGTGAAATTTGGATAAACTAGAAAATGATAAAGGAAACGGATAAACGATGTAGAGTTTGGAGATAAGCAATGCATTTTGTGATGATTTTTTTAGATGGTTTTGGGTTGGGTTCAGAGGATAATAACCCTTTCATGACGGCGAGGACTCCCCATATTGATCAATTGCTGGGGGGACATTTGCTCTGGGGGGAGCGGTCGCTGGACAGGGGAACGACACGGTTAACGCCATTAGATGCGACGCTGGGTGTGCCGGGAACACCCCAAAGTGCGACAGGACAGACCACATTATGGACAGGGGTAAATGCCCCAAAGGTATTGGGGTATCATTTGAATGCCTACCCCAATGGTCAATTAGCTCAGGTGATTGAGGAGAATAGTATCTTTAAGCAATTAGCAGACCGCGGACAACAGGGGATGTTCGCCAATACGTTTACTTCCCAATATGAGGCGCTTGTGGCGGCCGGGAAAAGACGTCATTCGGCTTCGACCTTATCGGCTATGGCGGGAAAAGTGAAGTTAAGGCGTATCCCTGATCTAAAAGCGGGAAAAGCGGTTTATTACGATATGACGAATCAGATTCCGCGGGAAATGGGGGAGGATGTTCCTTTAATTCCACCGGAACAAGCGGGGAGAAATTTAGGAAGATTGGCTCTTGATTATGACTTTACCCTCTATGAGACTTTCCTGACCGATATTTTAGGGCATAAACAAAAATGGGAAGAATCGGTTCAACTGATTGAACAAATTGATAAATTCTTAGGGGGGTTCTTGCAGGTCATTCAAAATGAAGATGTGGCCTGGCTCTTAACCAGTGACCATGGCAATATCGAAGATTTTACAGTCAAAGGGCATACAAAAAATTCAGTACCGGCCTTATCCTCGTCAAATCGACCGATGGAATGGCCGCAGTGGACGACCTTGGAAGATGTAACACCGAGTATATTAGAACTGTTAAGTTAGAAATGAGGCCTTTAAGGATGAACAAGCAAATTCATTCCGGCAGAGAAGCGATGGAGCTGCTCGCACCCGCCGGAAGCTTTGAAGCGTTTAAAGCCGGGGTTGAAAACGGCGCAGACGCGATTTATATGGGAGGAAAAAGCTTTGGCGCGCGGGCGAGTGCGGCTAATTTTGATGAAGAGGAACTGCGCCGCGCGGTTCAATATGCTCACGAGCGGAAGGTTAAGGTTTATGTTACCGTCAATATTCTCATTGCCGATCAGGAGTTTCCCGAGTTATTCGATTATCTCTTCTTTCTCTATAACACCGGGGTTGATGCGGTACTGCTTCAAGATGTCGGAGCGGCGGATGTGATTCAGCATATATTACCTGAAATTGAACGACACGCCAGTACTCAGATGACTGTCAATACTTCCTGGGGAACACAGCACATTGAGAAATTGGGGATGAAGCGTGTTGTGTTAGCTCGGGAAACCTCGGCCGAGGAAATGAAAAGGATTGCCCAAAAGACGCCTTTGGATATTGAGGTGTTTGTTCATGGGGCGCTTTGTGTTTGCTATTCGGGTCAGTGTTTGATGTCAAGTTTCATTGGGGGGCGCAGCGGGAACAGGGGAAGGTGTGCCCAGCCTTGCCGAATGACCTATCAGCTCATTAACGAAAAACGTGCGGATACCCTTCAGGATGCTAACCTTGGGGAGCATTTACTCAGCCCGCGCGATATGAACTTAGTCGATGAAATTACCCTTCTTAAAGAAAGCGGAGTTTATTCCTTAAAGGTTGAAGGCCGGATGAAACGACCGGAATATGTGGCAACAGTCATTCGCGTGTATCGTCAAGCCTTGGATTATGTCTTGGCTGAAGACTCATCCCGGAGCAGTCTAAAACCGATCGGCGAAGGGGAAAGAAGAGAACTGCTGCAAATTTTTAATCGTGATTTTACCCAAGCCTATCTTAAGGAACATCCGGGTGCAGAACTGATGAGTTATATGCGGCCCAATAACCGTGGGATTCGTTTAGGGCGAGTCCTTAAAGCTCAAAACAACCGATTGGAAATTAAACTGGAAGCATCTCTTCATCCCGGGGATGGTCTTGATTTTTGGACCAGTCGGGGTCATGAAGGGGTTACTGTCGGCACGATCTGGCGGGCTCAAGAAGAAGTGACAGAGGGCCTTCCCGGTGAGCATGTTTGGATAGAATTTGTCGGAGACAAGGTTAGACCGGGGGATCGGGTCTTTAAGACCTATGATGAACTCCTAATGAATAAGGCCCGCTTAAGTTTCCAGGAGGGAAAGGAACAGCGCAAACGCCCGCTGAGGGCTAGACTCAGCGGCTCGGTAGGGGAGCCACTTACTCTGGAAATAGGGGATGGAGAACGCTTAAGCAAAGCGCAATCAGGCATTCCGGCACAGCAGGCACTCAAGCGTCCGTTAGCACAGGAGTATGCTTTCCGGCAGTTAAATCGCTTGGGTACGACGCCGTTCTATCTTGAGGAGCTGGAGTTGGACCTAAAGGGTGAAGTCATGCTTCCCGTAAGCGAGCTGAATGAAATGCGCCGGCAGGCGGTCGAAGCACTCCTGCCGGAAAAGACTCCGCAAAAACAACTCGTACGAGGAGTCTATGATCAGCGTATTCGGGATTGGAAAAAGCAATTCGCCAAAGAGCGGGAGCAGATTATGGAGGGGAACCGTCCGCCTGCGGCAGCGGAGCGGCTGACCGTCGCTGTGAGCGATCTCGAATCCGTACGTGCAGCGTTGCAAGGCGGTGCACGGCGCATTGCTATGGGCGGGGAACGCTGGCGCTCACGCAAGGGAATGACATTGGCGGAGATTCAGGAAGGCCTCAGGCTTTGTCAAAAATATAAGGCACAAGCGCTATGGCGATGGCCGAGGGTCCTTAATGAGGAGCAGAGTGACAAGCTGCAGAACGATTTGCAAAAGATCAAGGACTGGGGAACGCGCCCCCAAATATTGCTTAACAATCTTGGCGAATTTGAGCTTCTGCAAGAGGTTGATCCGGAATGGGGCTTTGAGACGGATTTTTCCTTAAATGTTTTTAATCAAGCCGCTTTAGCGTATTGGTTGAGGCAGGGGGCCCAAACCGTTACATTATCACCGGAATTAGAACATCAGCAGCTCGAGAAGTTTAGAAATTGGCGGAGAACAGAAATTCTGGTATTCGGTGATCTGGAAATGATGGTCAGTGAATACTGTCCGGTAGGAGCAACTTTAGGCGGGAAAAAAGGAAAACACTGCAGTGCACCCTGTGTGCAGGAACCCCATTATCTGAGAGATCGTTTAAAGTACGATTTCCCGATTGAGACTGACCTAGATTGCCGGATGCATCTTTTCAATGCCAAACGTCTTAATCTTTATAAAGAACTCGATGATATTGCCAAAATGGGCATTGGAAGCATCCGCCTTCAATTAAATCGTGCAACCCCTGAGCAAATTCGGGATACCGTTCGGGTTTTCTTGGGGGGTTGGGAAAAGGTTTTACAAGGTGAAAGAATAACGGAGCAGGATGCTGAGCATGCCGCCGCATATTTGGAAGCACGCTTCCCGGAAGGATTTACAAAAGGACATTATTTCCGAGGGATACTATAATGAGGGATACTTTTATATAGAGGGAGAAAAGAATGGTCATTGATGAACGGCTTATCCGCAAATTAGATTTTGATAAAATTACGGAACGGTTGGCGGGGTATTGTCTATTGCCCCGTGCCCGCGAAATCGCAGAAGCACTAAGTCCTTATGATACTCAGGCTCAGGTGAGGGATGCACTCGCGGAAACGGATGAGGGGAGAGCCTTGCTAAGGGTTAATCCTTTATTTTCCGTGCGCGGAGCCAAAGAAGTGCGCCCCTTATTAGAACGTTGTCTTCGGGGAGGAACATTGATTCCGGAAGAGTTTTTACAGATTCGGGATACCCTTAAAGCAGCTCGCCAGGTTAAACAGAGCCTTCTTGAGGGTAAGACGGAGGCACCCCACCTTCAAGAGATTGCTCTAAGCATGGATTCTCCGAAGGCTGTTGAGGATGAAATCAGCCGCTGTATTACGGAGGATGGGTTTGTCGCCGATCAAGCCTCACCCCAACTGATGGAAAATAGGCGGTCGATTATGCGTTTGCAGCAGCGGATCCGGGATTCTTTAGAAGGAATTATCCGCAATCCCTCTCATCAAAAAATCCTGCAGGATCCGATCATAACCCAGCGCTCTGATCGCTACGTGGTCCCCATTAAGCAGGAATACCGTCAGGCGTTTGCCGGAATTGTCCATGATCAATCGGCCAGCGGGGCTACACTCTACATTGAGCCGATGGCCGTGGTGAACATGGGGAATGAATTAAGGGAAGTCATCTTGAAGGAACAGCGTGAAGTACAACGGATTCTTCTGCAGCTCTCGGCGCAGGTCGAGGGGGAAGCGGAGCGGATTGCTGATGTTCATGAAGGTCTGGCTCAAGTCGATTTTATTGTGGCTAAATCACATCTCAGTGAAAGTATGAATGCCGGAGCTCCGGAACTTACCGACCGCCAGGAAATTAAGCTTGTCCAAGCCCGTCATCCCTTGCTCAGCGGTGAGGTTGTCCCTTTAAATATTGAATTAGGGAAGAGCTTTGATACGGTGATCATCACAGGTCCCAATACGGGAGGGAAGACTGTCGCCTTAAGAACGGTCGGTTTACTGGCAGCGATGGCTCAATCAGGGTTACACATTCCGGCCGAGGCGAATTCACGCATGGGAATTTTCACCCGGATTTTCGTGGATATTGGGGATGAACAGAGTGTCGAGCAATCTTTAAGTACCTTTAGCGGTCATATGAAGAATATCGTTGAGATTGTCCAAGAAGCGGACAGCCGCTCTTTAATCCTTTTAGATGAAATCGGAGCAGGGACAGATCCTACAGAAGGGGCGGCTCTGGCGATGTCGATCATTACCGAACTCCATGAAAGGGGCTGCCGGATCATTGCCACAACCCACTATGGGGCGCTCAAGACTTTTGCCTATAATACGCCGAGGGTTGAGAATGCTTCCGTCGAATTCGATATTGAGACATTGCGTCCGACCTATCGGCTTTTGATCGGTATCCCGGGAAAAAGCAATGCATTCTATATCGCAGGACGTCTTGGGCTTGGCGCCGCTGTGCTTGAAAAGGCAAAATCATTTGTCACGGAGCGGGATATGCAAGTGGCCGATTTGATTGATAATCTGGAGGATACCCAACGCGATATTGAACGTGAAAAGAGCCGTATCCAGGAAGAACGTCATTCTATTGAACTGGAAAGCAGTAAACTGAAAGAGAAATCATTAAGGCTTGAGGAAGATTACCAAGAACGATTGGCAAAGACTCAGGATGAAGCAACAGAGCTTCTGCGCCAAACGCGCCGTGAAGCAGAGGGCTTGATTGATGAGCTTAAACAGGCGCTCAAGGAAGAGCATAAGGATCAGCATGCGATTGAACGGACCCGCCAAAAAATCAAACAATTATCAAGTAAGGTGGGTGCTCAGGAAAGAACGGCCGGAACGAGTTCGGGCGGCGGGTTAAGACCGGAGGAAATTATGCTGGGTCAAACGCTTTATCTGACTAAACTTCGCCAAAAAGGGCATGTTCTTAAACTTCCTTCGGTGAGCGGGGAAATTCTGGTTCAAGTGGGTGTAATGAAATTAAATGTCCCCTTGAGTGAGGTGCGTCTCGTGAAAGAGGACAAGGTGAGTATGCCGCAACGCGCGGAGACATTTGGACAGGGCCGAATCGGCAAGAGCAAAGCGGAAAATGTTCGGAGCGAAATTGATCTGCGGGGGATGATGGTTGAAGAAGCGACCGAAGCGTTGGATAAGTACCTGGATGATGCGGTTTTAACCGGAGTAGGTCTCGTTTATATTATTCACGGCAAAGGAACCGGAGCCTTGCGCGCCGGGATTCAGGACTTTTTAAAGGGTCATCCTCATGTTCAATCGTTCCGCCTGGGTCAGCATGGAGAAGGTGATCTGGGGGTTACTGTCGTAGATTTAAAATAGAATGAATGGTCAAGAAGAGGACTGTCGCAAAACCTATGGTCGTGTAGTTTCGCGCATATCCGTACCTTCGGGCGTGAATCTCCACCGGAGACTCACGTACTTTGGCGCTCCGGGACTGGCAGAGTCTTTTTCCATCCTTGGAGACTCTGCTCTAGGCACGTCCATGTGCCGTCGGTTCACTCCGCCTTCGTAGCAGCTACCTGCGGCGGATAAGAATCATTTGTGGAATGCCGCCTTGGGCGAAAATGTCCACTGGACACTTTCGTGCCAAACCTCTGGGCAATACCTGATGTGAACCACTGGCTGAGCTACGCTACGAAAGCTTTGTTCACCTGCACGTCCCTCCGCGAATCGTTCACTTCTATGCGCGAAACTACGCTTTTGGGTCTTTTGCGCACGAAAAAAGGGCTGTTTTGCGACAGCCCTTTTTTGATTTTAGGTGATTTATGACCTTAATCCTTTATGGTAAGTCTGGCAACTGGGGAGGTTTCCGAATACTTCGAGGTTTTGGGGTCTTTAAAGGCGGCTTTGAAAATATACTCACCCGGAAGTGTTTCACCCACTTTCCCCAGAGGAACGGTAATCAAATCGGATTTCCCCGGCTGAGCTTGGGGATTAAACACTTGAAAGTTTGCTTGTCCGGGGAACTTGACATAAAGGACCAAAGAGAGTGATTCACTGCCCGAAGGGTAGGAGACGGCCATACTGGCGGTTGCCTTCGAACTGTCATAAGAGACAGGTCCCAGAGTCGGAATAGGCAGCCTGGGGTCTGTAGCGGGATCGCCGCCGGTATCCTCACCGCCGCCCCCTGCGTAAACTTCAAAAGGCGGTCGATAAGGGGCCTCATCGCTTGGCCAGGTTAGCGAAGGATTGCGATCGGTAATATTAAGAAAGACCTTACTGACTTTATTGCGGGTTTTGGAACCGGCGAGATAGGTGGGATGGTCAGCATCGATTTCCTTTTCTACCCAGACATCACTGACTTGAGTCGGGAAATTTCCTTGAGCCGCAAGTTCTGTCCGGATAAACTGGCTTGGAGTCAAGCTGCTGGGTAAGAGGCCGGATTTTGTATCGATTGCTCCGCTGACAATTCCGGGAGGCCGATTGAAAGCGGTTTGAACAGGTTTGTCCTCAAGAGCGGCAGTCATGACTTTTTTCCAGATTTGGGCGGGGTAACTTCCTCCAAAGACATTGTGGAGATAGTGTTTCCCGTCGGGATCTTCATCGTAACCCATCCATACGACTCCGACATAATTAGGGGTATAGCCTGCGAACCAAGCATCCGGACTTCCTGTTTTGTTGCCGTATTTAACCGGATCAAGTGAAGTTGTTCCGGTTTTGCCGGCTACTGCCCAATTTCCAATCTGGGCTCGCGTACCTGTACCGTTAGTGACAACACTCCGGAGCAGGTCGTTAATCAGATAGGCCGTGGTTTCCTTCATTACGCGTTCTTGCGTTATTTGAGGGGTAATAAGGTTTTTACCATTGGTATCCTGAATTTTTTCAATGGCATGAGAAGTCACCCGAACACCGTTGTTGGCAAAAGTACCGTAAGCTGAGGCCATATCTAAAGGTGAGACTTCGGGGGTTCCTAGGGCCAGGCTGAGAACACGGTCATTATTTTCTAACGGGAGACCCAGCTTTTTGCCGAATTCCCAGCCGGTATCGACTCCGATTAAGTTCATAAGCTTAACGGCATATACATTGACCGAGTTCTCAACGGCATAACGCATGGTGATTCGGCCCTTCCATCCCGAACTTTCGGTATCGAAATCGACCGGTGACCAAGTCGTTCCATTGCCGGCATTGTAACTGACAGGCATATCATCAAGAACAGTTCCGGTAAAGTAGCCGCCTTTTTCCAAGGCAGGAGCATAGACGACTAACGGTTTAATCGTTGAACCGGGCTGCCGGGTACCCTGGGTTGCACGGTTGAAGCCCAGAGCTGTTGTGTGCTCACGTCCGCCGATGATCGCGCGTATTGCCCCGGTCGTGGGGTCAAGTACAGTCATCGCACCTTGGACAGGAGTGCTATCTACACTTTTGGGGAAATTGGCAGGGTCTGCAAAAGCAGCTTCGGCAGCTTCTTGGATTTTTGAGTCTACGGTAGTATAGATTCTTAATCCACCATTATAAATTTGATCCGGGGAGAGTCCGTAGTTTTCTCCTTGAAGCTCTTGAACAACGTAGTCGACAAAATACGGGAATTTGTAACCCGAGCTTACTGCTGATGTATTTTTGGTTAAGGATCGATGTTCTTTTACCTTATCAACATAAGCAAAAGGGGCGTCCTTATATTTGTTATATTCCTCCGACGTGATAATTTGGGCGTCTTTCATGACGCCAAGGACAATGGCTCGGCGATTTGCCGCGGCTTCCGGATGAACATAAGGGTCATAACCGCTGGGAGCCTGAGGCAGACCCGCAAGCAGCGCGATCTCATCAGGAGTAAGCTTCGTGAGGTCATCTTTGCCAAAATAGGTCTTAGCGGCGGCTTGAATCCCAAAAGAAGATTCACCAAAGTAAATTCGATTAAGATAAAAGGTGAGGATTTCATCTTTGGTGTATTCATGCTCCAATTGGATAGCAAGAGCAGCTTCTTGAATCTTGCGCGTTAACGACTTTTCGGTAGGGTTTTCAATGAAAGCATTTCTTGCAAGCTGAATGGTGATGGTACTTGCTCCTTGTTTGGCGGATCCGGATTTAAGATCGACAATCGCCGAGCCAATAATCCGGATAGGATCCACCCCAAAGTGATTGTAAAAGCGTTTATCTTCAACTGCGACAAAGGTTTCTTTTACTCGATCGGGAATTTCCGATGATTCTACCATCTGGCGATTTTCATCGGCATGAAGGACGGCAATCTGTTCGCCGTCTTTGTCATAAACAATTGAGGATTCTTTTTGATTCGTTAAGGCAGCAGGGTCCCATTTTGGAGTTTTCACAATAGCTACAATTACAAAGATTAAGAGTGCGGATAAGGCTATTGCAAGAATCGAACCCGCGGTCAGAAGAAAGACACGCCATTTTGATACGCGGCGCTTTTTTCGTGATGACCTGGTTCTGGTGGGTTTCCTTGGGGATGCCATCTCGTTACCTCCTATAAATCTACCCATTCGTTAAAATAAAGTGTATTTTATCACGTTGAATTATAACATACTTTGTTTAAACCATAAAACTATCCATAAAACTATCCGACTTAGTATTATTCATCGTCAGCGTGTTTTAAGCCAAATATTCTATGCAGCTCTGAGAAAGGACCGAGAAAGGGCCTGAGGTTGCTATAAAGTGGATATATAAGTATAATATATAGAAATACGGACTTGAAAAGAAGGAGGAGCAGGAAATATGCACATTTTGGATGATTTAAAAAACCGAGGGCTGATCTACCAACATACGGATGAGGAAATGCTTAGAAAGCGTTTAGATACACCTACAACACTTTATTGCGGGTTTGATCCAACGGCGGATAGTTTACATATAGGACATTTGCTCCCCATTTTAGTATTGCGCCGGTTTCAATTAGCGGGTCACCACCCGATTGCTTTAGTGGGGGGAGCTACGGGTTTGATTGGCGATCCAAGCGGAAAGCTTAATGAACGAACTCTTAATCCCAAAGAAACGGTTGAAGAGTGGTCAAATAAAATTAAGGCCCAGTTATCGAAGTTCTTGGACTTTGATAGTTCTGAAAATCCGGCAATCTTAGCTAATAACTACGAGTGGCTGGGTTCAATGAATGTGATTGAGTTTCTCCGCGATGTAGGCAAAAACTTCTCTGTAGGAATGATGCTTGCTAAAGAATCCGTTGAATCAAGAATGGACCGCGGACTCTCATTTACGGAATTTAGTTATATGATTCTTCAATCCTATGATTTTTTAAAGTTAAATGAGCTTTATGATTGTGAATTACAAGTCGGCGGTCAAGATCAATGGGGGAATATCACCTCAGGGACAGACTTAATTCGCCGGAGATCAGTAGGTGAGGATAAACAGGTTCATGGCTTAACCGTTCCTCTTGTCACGAAGAGCGATGGGACAAAATTCGGAAAAACTGAGTCAGGTGCAGTTTGGCTTGATCCGGAAAAGACCTCCCCTTATAAATTCTATCAGTTTTGGTTAAATGCGGACGACCGAGATGTCGTTAAATACCTTAAGTTCTTTACCTTCTTGCCCCTTGACGAAATTAAAGGATTAGAGGAAGAAGTTGTGACTCAACCGGAGAAAAGAAATGCGCAGCGCGTCTTAGCCCGGGAAATGACAGAGCTTGTGCATGGTCAAGAAGCCAGGGAACGCGCCGAGAAGATTTCCCAAGCCCTTTTTACAGGCGGACTAGAGAACCTCAGTGGTGCTGAAGTTGAGGAAGGATTTAGTGACGTTCCTTCAACAACAATCAGCGATCAGGAAGTTTCGCTGGTAGATCTCTTAATTCAAGTCGGGGCGGTCTCATCCAAACGACAAGCGCGTGAATCCATTGAAAGCGGAGCGATCTATATTAATGGGGTTCGCCATTCGGATTCGTCCTCTACTGTTGCCCAATTAGACAAGCTGGATGAGAGATTCCTTGTCATTCGAAGGGGTAAGAAAAACTACTTTTTAGTGAAAATCACAAATTAGCGAAAATCATAAAATCATAAAATGATAAACAAATAAACAAAGGGGTTGTCCCTAGATCTGAAATTATCAGTCTGGGCCAACCCCTTTGCTATACTATCGCAAGTATGAATTTTATCGGTTGATAGTATAAAGTTTTTGAATTGAGGATTAGTAATTCGCGTAATTAAGACCGATATTGTTGCGTGCTTTAGTTAAGTATTCCTGGGCGACTACGCGCGTTTTATCAGCCCCTATTTTAAGAATATCGATGACATCAGCCTTATTTTGAACATATTGAGCGCGTTTTTCGCGATAGGGGGCAAAATATTCCCAAATGACGCTGAAAAGTTCCTTCTTTACATCCCCATAACGTAA
This sequence comes from Desulfitobacterium sp., assembly GCF_034927245.1. Taxonomy (GTDB): domain Bacteria; phylum Bacillota; class Desulfitobacteriia; order Desulfitobacteriales; family Desulfitobacteriaceae; genus Desulfitobacterium_A. The sequence continues at coordinate 1,318 of NZ_JAYFQK010000023.1, read as the reverse complement.
TCCCGGTGTTTCAAAACGTTCTTTCAATTCTTGTTTTCCCTTTTCATCAAGAAATAAAGAATAAATCTCAAAAAGCGGATTATCTTGGATCGGTTTAGGTTCGTCAACCGGTGTTGAATCCGTTTTAATCGACATCACCCGCTGACGCAGTGTTTTTTCATCAGTGAAAATTTCAATGGCATTCCCGTAGGACTTAGACATTTTTTGCCCGTCAATTCCCGGAATGGTGGCAATATCAGCTTCGATATCGGCATCAGGGATAACAAAAGTCTCTCCAAAGGTATGATTGAAGCGCATGGCAATATCCCGTGCGATTTCAACGTGTTGCTTTTGATCTTTGCCAACCGGTACTTTATTAGAACCAAAGATAAGGATATCCGCCGCCATCAGAACGGGATATGCAAACAGGCCGTGTGAGGCAACAATACCTTTGGCAGTTTTATCTTTATAGGCATGGCTGCGTTCCAAGAGTCCCACACTTGTAACATTCGATAAAAGCCAACTCAGTTCATGAACCTCTGACAGGTCAGACTGTACCCAGAAATGTGATTTATTCGGATCAAGTCCGAGAGAGAGGAAATCAATAGCGGCATCAAGTGTTTTTTGACGAAGAAGATTTGGATCGCTTACAGATGTTAAAGCATGATAGTTAGCAATAAAACAGAAAAGGTCGCTCTTTTCCTGGTAATCAATCATACGTTTAATCATTGCGAAATAATTACCAAGATGTAGATTGCCCGAGGGTTGAATTCCGGATAGAATACGCAAAACTAAACACTCCTTAAAATATCCATAGTAGAAGATTGTTTTCACTAGATATCTGTTACTTATTTTAACAGCTTTTACCCTTTTCTATAAAGGAAATATTGAAAAAAGATTAAAAATCGACATAATGAAATTTATGTTGACATTATGTCCTAGCCTATGGTACTCTTATTGAGCGCCGAGGGACAGATATCCTAAAGCCAGCTAAGATGCAGGCAAGCGCACGGGGGATAAAATTAACAGTTGACTCGAGAGAGGAAAAATGTTAATCTAAAACTCCTCGCCGATGAGCTTTGAGAGAAACGGATAAACTTTTAAACGAAGTTCGGAAGCGAAAAAAGCACTTGACTCGCAAGAGTTAATCTGCTAGAATAAATAACTGTCGCGGGTAACTGCGGCAAACAAAAACCAAGTTTAGTCTTATGGTCTTTGAAAACTAAACAACAAGGAACAGCCAATGACTCGTCAATGAGTAAAAGACAATTTGAGCAATCAAATTTTCTTCATAAAATTTATGGAGAGTTTGATCCTGGCTCAGGACGAACGCTGGCGG
>NZ_JAYFQK010000072.1:0-3860 GCF_034927245.1 Desulfitobacterium sp. | reverse complement strand
ACGGAGAGGTGGATTTAAGATGGCTAAAACAGATCAGGGACCTGTGTATTATAAAGATATGCTTCCCCCGGTGATTCTCGAAAACTACGGAAAATGGCGCTATCATGAGATCCCTAAGCCGGGTGTTCTTAAACACGTATCAGAGTCCGGTGCAGAACTCTATAGTGTTCGTGTTGGATCGCCACGCTTAGTGAGTTTAGATTTTATTCGTGATCTTTGTGATTTAGCAGATCAGTATTGTGATGGATATCTTCGTTTCACAGCGCGCCACAATGTTGAATTTTTAGTCTCCGATCCCGCGAAAGTTGAGCCCTTAATTGGTGCACTCCAGGCAAAAGGTCTCCCTGTAGGCGGAACGGGAAATGCTCTGAGCAATATTGTTCATACGCAAGGATGGGTTCACTGCCATACACCGGCAACCGACGCGTCCGGCGTTGTTAAATCCGTTATGGATGATCTCTATGAATATTTTGTGACGATGAAACTGCCTGCACAACTTAAGATCAGCCTTGCTTGCTGCTTGAACATGTGCGGAGCAGCCCACTGCAGTGATATTGCCATCGTCGGTGTGCATAGGACACCTCCTAAGATCAATGATGAGATCATTCGCAAAGGGACAGAAATTCCGACTCTTGTTGCTTCCTGCCCGACCGGCGCAATTCGTCCCAATCCGAAGGAAAAATCAGTGGTCGTTAACGAAGCAAAATGCATGTATTGCGGTAACTGCTATACGATGTCACCTGCTATGGAAATTGTTAACCCTGATAATGACGGAATTGCCATCCTCGTTGGAGGTAAAGTCGCGAATGCTCGGACTAACCCGATGTTCTCAAGAATGGTGATCCCCTTCATTAAGAACAACCCGCCGCGTTGGCCTGAAGTAACTGAAGCGATCCGCAACATCGTCGAAACCTGGGCTGCCAATGCCCATAAAGGGGAGCGTATGGGTGAATGGATTGAACGGATTGGTTGGGAGAAATTCTTCACGCTAACCGGAATTCCATTCTCGGATAAATTGATCGATGACTTCATTTTCTCAAGAGAAACATTCCGTACGTCAGCTGCCTTTAAATATTAATCAACGTAACGAACTCAATGAAAGGGGGGGATTCCTAATGGAAAAAGGACCAGCCAACCCCGAGATTAAAGAAAAGGTCTTGGCTTATCTGGACACGGTAGAAAAGGCGAAAAGCAAAGAAATCGCAGCACAAATCGGTGAGAAAAAAGCCGATGTAGACCTAGCAGTAAAAGAACTCGCCATGGAGGAAAAAGTAGAGTATCTCTACATTACCACTACCTTTGTTGCCCTTAAAGGAAAAGTCAAAGAACCAGGGTGATAGTTCGGATGCGGTTTTTCTTTCTTACTGCAGGCAGAGTTTACTCTCCTGCAGTAAGCACCCCATCCCAAAGAGGATTCAGAGATTTGTATCGTTTTGATAAAATAAAGGTATCACATGAATGCATTTGGTTATTAACTTCAAGGAGTTGGCGGAGATGGAAAAAGAGCTGAGGGGCCTGATTGAGGAGAAAAAACCAATAATTATTCAAAAATGGTTTGATGCTATCATGGATACCTATCCGGCCGACACATCAGGGTTTTTGAGGAAACAAAAAGATCAATTTAGAAATCCGGTAGGTCATACGATTACCCAAAGTATAGATCAGATTTTTACAGCCCTTCTTCAAGATAAAGAGAGCGCAGAGATGAACGATTTTTTAACGGACCTTATTAAAGTAAGAGCTGTTCAAGAATTTACCCCTTCACAGGCGCTTGGATTTATATTTCCCTTAAAAAAGATTATTCGAGAAGAATTGGGTGTCACAATTGAAGAACGCCAATACTCAAAAGCACTTTTGGCTTTATACGAGAAAATTGACGAACTGGCTCTTTCTTCTTTTGATATATACTCCCAATGTCGTGAGCAGCTCTATGAGCTAAAAGTTATGGAATTTAAGAACATGACAACTAGATTACTAAAGAAAGCGAATTTAGTCTCCGAGTTACCTGATGAAGAGCCGAATGATAAGGAGCTAGACGCAAAAACCACAAGAAAAGAGGGTGTAAAGTGAAGGCCTTATTTTCTTTAATCGTTGTATTGGTATTAGCCGGGATCGCTTATGCAGGAGCCGGTCTCGCTCATTTACAATTTATCTTTGGGGTTGTTATTCCCTATCTTGCCCTGGTTCTGTTTTTGGGTGGATTTATCTATCGCATCGTCAAATGGGCAAATACTCCGGTTCCTTTTCGAATCCCGACGACCTGTGGCCAGGAAGAGTCGCTGTCCTGGATTAAGCAGAATAAGATTGACAATCCCAGTACCAAACTCGGCGTTTTTCTGCGCATGGTTTTGGAAGTGCTGTGTTTTCGGTCGCTGTTTCGCAATACGAAAACGGAATTACGGGTCGATGAGAATGGACCTAAAATAGGTTACGGATCAAGTCAATGGCTATGGCTGTTTGCCTTATGTTTTCATTGGTCTTTCCTGATCATTATTCTGCGTCACCTTCGCTTGTTCCTCGAACCGATTCCGGCGTTTGTGACAATTTTAGATCAAGTCGACAGCGTCTTCGATCTTGGGCTTCCGGCCCTCTATATTACGGATGTCTTATTCATCGGCGCTCTTTTATACCTTTTCTTAAGAAGAATCGTGATCCCCCAAGTGAGATACATTTCCCTGGCGGCCGATTACTTCCCGCTCTTTATGCTTCTGGGAATTGGGACAACGGGAATGCTGATGCGCTATGCGTATCGCATCGATCTCGTTGCGATTAAGGAAGTTGCCATGGGGCTGGTCACCTTTAATCCGGTCATTCCCAGTGGCATTGGGAGTCTATTCTATGTTCATCTCTTCTTAGTCAGTTCGTTATTTGCCTATTTCCCGCTGAGCAAACTGATGCATATGGGCGGCATCTTTATGAGCCCCACCCGCAATATGATCAATAACAATCGAAGGGTGAGACATGTTAACCCCTGGAACTATCCGGTCGAAGTTCATACGTACGAAGCGTATGAAAATGATTTCAGAGATAAGATGATCAAGGCGGGAATACCGGTGGAGAAGGAGTGAAACGAGGAAATGGCAAAATATAAGCTCCCAACAACTCAAGAATTATCCAACATTAACTATAATCCCCCCGAAACGGAATGGATGAAGACTCCGGTCACCTTTAAAACCGGGACCTTTGCTCATGCCGCGAAACCGAAGAATATTGAAGCGGTGGGAATGCCAAATGCTCGGGAATGGTCGCCGGCGGATGAGGACTGGAAACTGCCGGAGAATTGGAAAGAAACGGTTCTGGAAGGCATGGCCGAACGTTTGAGCAAATATCGTTCCTTCCGGATTATGATGGATGTGTGCGTGCGCTGCGGAGCCTGCGCCGATAAATGTCACTTTTATATCGGTTCGGGCGATCCCAAAAATATGCCGGTACTGCGGGCCGAACTCTTACGCTCGGTGTACCGCAAATACTTTACAAAGTCCGGGAAATATTTAGGCAAGCTGGCCGGAGCCCGCGAGCTCACCCCGGAAGTCATCAAGGAATGGTGGTATTACTTCTATCAATGTACAGAATGCCGCCGCTGCTCCGTCTTCTGCCCTTACGGCATTGACCAAGCCGAGATCACGATCATTGGCCGCGAACTGCTCAACCTCTTGGGTCTGAATATTGACTGGATCGCCGGTCCGGTGGCCGCCTGTTACAATAAGGGAAATCACCTCGGACTGGAACCCCATGCCATCACCGGCAATATTGAAATGATGTGTGATGATATCGAAGACATTACCGGAATCCGAGTCAATCCCACCTTTAATCGTAAAGGCGCGGAAATCCTCTTTGTGACCCCCTCAGGGGACTTGATG
>NZ_JAYFQK010000064.1:0-9048 GCF_034927245.1 Desulfitobacterium sp. | reverse complement strand
ATGAAGAAGAAATGGGGATTATACCCCCGACTAACATGTCATTCAGTAGGAACATTAAGACCTGGATCTGGATTATCCTCATTTTTCCACTTTAGCAGGTATAGAGGACTAAATTTAACTGCTTTCAGCAGTCAAATCATTAATGGGAGTGGATGCTTATGTCTGTATAAGATTTAGTACCTATACTAAAATACGAGGGAGGTATATTATGAAATTCAAAAAGATATCTGTATTAGTTCTTTCCGGTTGTTTATTGTTTATTCCGTTTTCAGCATTAGGATTTCAAAAATTAGACGTAAAGTATTCCCTTTATAATGAAAGTACTGGTCAAGAACAAGTTATTGATCCCTTAACCTATTCAGAGCAAATATCCTTAGATCCGGCTCCACCAAAAGATAAAATCATCAATGATAAGAAGTCGTCTGAAGAAATACAACCAATGTGGTTTTATGAAGAATTATTGAGGTATGATCAAAGTAGTGCATATATCGATTGGGAACAAACCCCAGTAGGTGTTTTTAGAGTAGATAATAAAGGTAGCTCTTCACCAGCAACGGCGACCTTTAAAGCTCTAACATCCGATTCAACAACTGCCTCTGGTACAGTAACCGGTACAACAAGTGGCGAATTAAATCTCATGGTAACAAAAGTAGACGCAACTGTGTCCATCGGAGGAACATATAGTAGGTCATGGACACAAGGTTATGAATATGGTGCAACACAAACTATAAAGGCGGGTATGGTTGGTTATCTCTATGGCTATATACCTGGGACTACAACAAACGGCTATGCGGTTTATGGAGTAATACAAGATTCAACAGGACAAATAATTGATTATAATTACTATCCAAGAGGAGCTAAGGTGCCAAGTAATAAATCCTTTAATGTAAAACTGGTAGAAAGTTACTCCTAAAATAATATTTAAAATTAATAATTATAACAGATAAGCATATCTTAATATTTATTTTGATTTTAAAAAAGTGGAACAATTAATATTCATTGGTTCCACTTTTTTTAAAATCACTTAACTATATATACCAATGTACAAAAATCTTTATTTTTGACACGTACCATAAGAGAATTATTAATTAATCGGAGGAAACTATGGCAAAGAAAATTATTTTTATTATTTTTCTTTTAACTTTTATTATTACTGGATGTATACCTAATCAACCATCTAGGCCAACTACAACAACCGATGAATTCATATCTGGTGTAGAAACTTCGAATAAAGAACTAAAATTATTAAATATATTTATGAAAGATTTTAATATAAATAATATAAATATTTTAAAAACATATTTCTTTGATTTCAATGGTGACGATTTAAATGAGCTAATTATTATATTTGAGGATTTAAAAGAAAAAACTTATTCAAATGTTGCTATAGTTACAGATATTGGTATTTATAAGGTTAGTTTAGATGCAAACAATATAAACCGTTTTGTAAAACCGATTGAATCAAAACTGGTAGATAATAAAGAAATACAAATTAACTTAATAAATAGTGAATCCCAAGGAAAATTAAAATATTATCTCGAATTGGAAAAAAACAGTGAAGAAATGGAAACTTCCCTTAAAATACGATCTGAACAAATAGAATGATTTGTTGTTTTTATCAACAATGCGTATAAATTATTTTAAAGACTTATACGCTATGGAAGAGAATAACTGATTTAGTTCTTACATTGCAACGCAGGAGCGATGATTTCTGTGAAATATATTTGGGGCTTGCTGAATAGCTCAAAAATCCTGAAATAACAAGGTCTATAGTATCTTTATGTCGCATCCTAATGCAAGGAAATATTGAAAAATAGACCAAAAACCTTGCACTTAGGAGGATGACCATGTACCGTAAGCCGAGTGCCCAGATGAAAATAGAAGACTTTGTTTTACCTTTTGAAGGGAAGCTTAATCCCGAGAATCGGTGGGTTAAGTTATCTAAGCTCATTCCATGGGAAGAGATTGAGAAGAACTATGCTCAGCTTTTCCCATCGAGTACCGGGACCGAAGCCAAACCTCTTCGGATGGCTTTGGGAGCACTTATCATCAAAGAGAAATGCGGGTTCTCTGATCGAGAGACCGTGGAACAAATCATGGAAAATCCGTATTTTCAGTTCTTCATCGGCTTAGAACACTATCAGGATGACAGACCTCCCTTTGATCCATCGCTCATGGTTCATTTTCGAAAAAGATTAGACAAAGAGACTATGATGGCAATCAATGAAATGATCTGTCAACAAGAGAAGCAACAGGTTGAAGCCGATGGGGAAACGGAAAACAAGAAACCCAAAGATCCTGGAGAACCCCCTGTTTCGGGCGTAAATCAAGATGGGACTACTAAAACAGCTCAGCCAACACATAAAGGAAAACTGCTTCTGGATGCCACGTGTGCTCCAGCCGATGTTCGTTATCCAACAGACCTTTCTTTGTTGAATGAGGCAAGAGAGAGGACAGAAGCCATCATTGACGCCTTGTACCATGTGAATCTAGGACTCAAGAAGAAACCACGCACTTATCGTAAAAAGGCTCGCAAACAATATTTGGCGGTCGCTAAACAACGTAAACCACAAAAGAAGTCTATTCGTAAAGCCATTGGCAAACAGCTTGGTTATGTGGGAAGAAACCTGAAAACTGAAAACGATTGACAATCTTTTGAGCCTAGAAGCCCATGGAAGCTTAAGTCGACGTCAAAGCCAAACCTTAGAAACAATCCGGATCCTTTACCAACAACAACGCACCATGTACACGCTGAAGAAACATCAAGTGGATGATCGGATTGTGAGTATTAGCCAACCTCATATTCGCCCAATCGTAAGGGGAAAAGCCAAGGTATCCACTGAATTTGGAGCCAAAGTAGCGATTAGTATGGTTGACGGCTACATGTATGTGGACGAACTTAGTTGGGACTCCTTCAATGAGAGTATTAACTTGGAGCAAGCGGTTGAAGATTACAAGAAGCGCTTTGGCTATTATCCAGAAGCCATTTTAGCGGATCAAATCTATCGGAATCGTGACAACCGAGCTTTTTGTAAGAAAAATAGAATTCGCCTAAGTGGTCCAGCGTTGGGACGGCCAAAAGCCGGCGAAACAAAGAAAAAAGAACAGCTTGAACTCCAGGATATGAGCGAACGTAACCAAGTGGAAGGCGGATTTGGAGTAGGCAAGCGAAGGTATGGTCTAGGCCGAATCATGGCACGCTTGAAAGAGACGGCTGAGAGTGTAATTATGCTGCAATTCATTGTCATGAACTTGGAGCATCGGCTTAAGGTCCTTTTTTACCCTATTTACGTTTTCTTATTAAGAAGGATACAGCGCCTGTTTAAACTGTCTAGACCTGTGATGGATTAAAAATTGTGGGTTGTTCAGCAACCCCTATTTGAAGCGCGCAACGTGCGCACGAAAGGAAAGTGAACCCCTCTTTGCGTTAATTTTCTTTTTAACCCTACTCAACAGAAATTGCTTCCTATACTCTATAAGCCAGCACGATTAGGTGCTGGCTTGATAGTTCTTAGAAAATATTACTTGCTTTTCATGGTGCTTAGGTTAAATCACTAAAAACTGTTGTTAAGTAATAACCTGAGACGTAAGCGTTAACGTGGTCTTTTCTCGCCTATGGTATGGCAGTGAAACTGTGTTTTCCTTATGAGACATATATAGCTTCTGTGAAGGATTGACCACTTTCGCTTATAGTACCGTCCAATGCTGTATATTGAGCAAATACTCTATAGTAATATCCACTGCTTACCTCTAATAATTCTCCTCCAGAGACTAATGAAGAATCATATTCATAATAACTATAGCTATCGATAGTGTACCATTGGCCATTAGATAAATATTGTAAATAAAGTTTTAATCCTATCTGTTTAACCGGATAGTATGTAGTTGTTCTTCCAGATATATTGATTGTCCCGCCACCTATATTCACGATTTTGCATTGCCCACTTGCAATAGCTTGATAAGCGTTTGGCGTTACTATCCCCATTTCATTTACTTGAGGTGTAGCTCCTAAAGCGGATTGAGTGCCGATTAACATAAATGCAACAAGAATAACGATAAATAATTTCTTCATTAACTTACCCCTTTCTAGATGTGACTACTAAACTTACCATTCCCCCCTCTCTTAATTATTAGAGTGTATTGACGTCATAAAAAGTTACATAAGTTTTAACAAAATATATTTAAACAAAAATTTTACCTAAGAATTTGAATATTTTGTAACCAAAACTACCCCTCAGATACTCTTATTAATGATTAAATTAATGGGAGTGGTTGCTTATGTCTGTATAAGATTTAGTACCTATCTAAAATAGACACTCGGAATAAAAAGGGGGTAATCTCTAAACTGGAGTAAAAAACTGGGAGTTGCGATGAAGAAAGGATATTAAAATCTCATTCAAAGCTATTTCTAAAAGGACATGCCAAAAAGACCTAATTGCACTTTTTTTCGAAAGAGGCTTTAGGATGAATCAGTATTTTGTCGCTGTCTGGCAATTAGGCAACTTTAGGGAGAATGATGACTTGCTTTAGCCTTTTTTAGCTCTTCTTTTTGGTGGACATACCAAGCATCGATGTGCTGGCACATCATGATGCCATAAATGCGTATGTACCACATCTTTGTGGAGTGATGCCGGCCCGATTCCAATTTGTAATCAATCTTCTCTCGTTTATTGGTCCGTTCCGAGGAAGTACGCCGCCTGTAAATGAGCTTCCACTTTTCGAATTTCGCGGTGTTTGTGGAAATAGTCTGGGGTTATCTGTACTACAGGTATGGAATGTCCTCCCGTATTTTGCAGTTGAACAGGGATTTTTACAAGTGTTTATCGTCCGGTTCTTCATCATCGGACATCTTCATTTATGGCGCTTCTGGGAATGGTCGAATCCGTAATGCTTCATTTCCTTTCCGCAAGGACAAATCGGGATGCCCTTGGATGATTTTTAATATCCGAATCAGTTTCCGTGTTCTTTGTTGTGCTACGAACATTCAGATCAATAAAAGGTTCAATATTCTGGTGGAGCAAGAGATCGTAGATGGGGCCTGCATCATGGGCAGCATCCAGCAGCATTTTATTCACCATGCCCAAGGTGAAACGTTGAGAAAACTCAACCGAACACACGACGAAGCATACAGCATCGTGTCGGGAAGCAGGATGCAGACGGGGATACAACGGTAAATCATGCGGGCTGTTTGCAGCAGTAAGTGTGTATAGATGGTATCCATTAAGGTAACGCTCTCGTGCACTGTCCCAGCCTGAGTTGCAGTCGGGTTGAGAATAGATACGGGGATGGTTGCACTTCGTAAGGTCTTGGGCATGACAATTACACGTTGCTTTACTACGAGGATAGACTGAGGTAACAACAGGAGTACAGTCACCGGCGACAACGATTATATCCGTGTTTCCAAGTAAAAAATGCAACTAAATTTTCGGGGAGAATTTCCAATTAAGTATCCCATAAAAGGAAATCCCCCTACCGAAAAGTAGGAGGAATTCAATACAGATGGTTTAAGCAAAGCCTTGGGCCATCGAACCCGGCGAATGCCGAGAGTCTATTTAAAATAAAAGGAGGCTATATTAATGAAAAAATTATTAAGTATTATTGTAGCAGCTTTTATGGTTTTTTTCTTTACTGGATTACAGCCGCTTTCTGCTAAACCAGCTTCAAATACACATAAAGTAATCACTGTCAATGAATATGATTATGTAAAAGAAATACAGAATATGAGTACGAGTGAACTAAAGGCAAAGGGATTGACGGATGAAGAAATCGGAAATTTACCTACCGTAGCTGAGTATAAAGATAAAATGAAAGAGAGGAGTAAACTTAGTAAAGAAACCCTAAAAGACATGGGATATAGTGACAATCAAGTACAAGCCTTTACGAATTTTACCGGAGCAGAGAGTGAAGTTACAGCATTGTCTGCCACAGTTACTATTGATTGTGCTATAACTACCTTTTCTTATTCTGCATCAACTGACAGAACAACACTAAGTACCAGGTTAGATTGGTCTTGGTCAAGTATGCCGATTATCGAGTTTAATGATATTGTAGCTATTGGTTGGTCAAGTGGATTTGTTCAAACATCATCCTTAAACTCCTATAATTATCTTGTTCCTTATTATACAGGCGGACAAGTTCCCCGTTTTTCATGGAAAATTGAACCGGGGCAAGGCGCCTCTAGTATATTCCCTGTTGCTTATGGTGGTGGATCGCCAACAAACTGGGCAAAAACAGGCTATGCAGTAACAGAAGCAGTTGGGCAAGGCTATATCGGAGTAGTTGGGGTTAACTTTGCATATGGGCATCAAACTATAACTGTTTCACCTTCTATTGATTGGAATGGGACTGGTGGATTTCAATTCGGGTTTGATACTGATGAAGTTACTGATTATATCTACCTTGACTGGTAAGTAACACTGCATAAAGAGGAACCTGCTAATTAAACAGGTTCCTTAATCAGTATATAAAACTCTTTATATACTGATATACTGATATATATAAAGGGGGACTACTTTAATGGATAGCTCTAATAGTTATAAAAAATACTTTCTTAAGTTACTTCGTTCATCTATTTATACGTTTGTAATTACGATAATCACTCTTTACGGTATCTATAATTTGATTAATTCTTTGTATAACACTTCATCAACAGTAAAAGCTTCGACATTTTCATTTATAATAAGTATTTTCGCGGGTATTGTTTTTACAATTATATTTTCAACTATAACGATAGTAGACGAAATTAAAAAATTAAAAGAGACTCAAATTTGATGCAAGAACTTTTTGCAAAATATTGCAAGTTGAAAATGTAGAATCTTTCATCTGGAATTTCCAGAACATTGCAACCCAGGTTTCCGTACCTTTTTAGGTACAGAAACCGTAAAGTGCAGGCTATTTTTTGAGGTTACTCCTGAATAGAATCTTTTGGTTGGGTGCTACCGCGATGGAACGGTACAGGTCGTTGAGGCTAGATTCTTGCATGCGATTACTGGTCCCGGAAAACAACAGTAAGTGGCAGTGATGGAGCAGCCTGTCCAGCATGGCCGCTGTTATCTGTTCATCATATAGGACGTTGACACATATGGAAAACTCGAGATTCGTGTTAAGGATGATGGATTTGCGTTCGTAGCAGTCCGAGATAATCAAAGAGCAACTGGGCGCCCGTTCGATCCAGCGGAACATAACCGTATTCATCCAGGATGAGAAGTTCCGCTTTATTAATCTTTTTGAGAAAAGGACTTAAGGTTCCTCCCTTCTTGGCTTTCGAGAGCTTATTAACCAAGGCTGCGGTGCGGAAGTTCCTACGCTGGTAGCTCACCTTATTCTCACTTTGAAAAAAGGATTTGAGCCACTCTAGCAAATCACTATTTACTAGCCATGAGGGTGTCTCTGTTTGTTTTTTTCTTTTACATCCTAATTGGATTGCAGTTCGCCGAGCGTAGCTTGAACGTCTTGAGTCTTGCCATCGCGAATAAGGGTAATCTTAACGGTATCGCCTGCGTTATATTTATAGAGCTCACGAATTAAATCACCGGAATTCTTTATGGTACTATCGTTAATCTTAGTGATGACATCTCCTTGCTTGATTCCGGCCTTGTCGGCAGGCCCGCCTGCAGAGACTTCAGCAATATAGGCACCTCCGGGTAAGTTATGGCTTTGGGCGTAAGCGTTATATTGATCGCTCACCGAAACATAGAGAGCAGGGTGAGAAGCTTTACCTGTTTTAATGATTTGTTCGATGGTTGGCAAAGCATCAGAGATGGGGATTGAGAAGCCCATGCCTTCAAATCCTGATTTGGCATATTTGGCAGAGTTAATTCCGATCACTTTTCCTTCATAATTGACGAGGGGTCCTCCGCTATTGCCCGGGTTAATGGCAGCATCCGTTTGGATCAGGCCAAAGCTGGATTCGCCTTCAATATCCAATGTACGATCAAGGGCTGAAATGACTCCGGTCGTCACGGAACGGGCAAAATCATCCCCGCCGGGATTACCGATGGCTACAACGGATTCACCGACTTCAAGGGTAGAGGAATCGCCTAAAGTAATGGCGGTAAGATTAGAAGTATCTGAAATCTGCAAGACGGCAAGGTCTGTTCGGGAGTCAGCGCCGACGAGCTTGGCTTCTGAATTTCGCCCGTCACTTAAACTGACGGTAATTTTTTTTGCACCGTCGATGACATGATTATTGGTGACAATGTATCCGTTTTGGGCATCAATGATAAAACCTGATCCGCTTCCGGCCTCTACGAGTTCCGAACTGGTACTGTTTTTCCCGGAACTAAAAAAGCCGAAATTGGAGGGCTGATTCGGTTGAAAGTTAGTGACTCCGACGACTGCGGGACCGACATTTTTAGCGATATCGGCAACCGGAAATTGAGTTGAACCGGTATTTAATGGGGTCGCGGGTGTCGTTGATGGGGATAGGGCGGAAATTGAAGTATTAACCTTAAATAATTCGGGATAAACGTGGGGCAGAGCAACGATTGTTGTCATGCCTCCAATAAAGGCGCTTGCCACGCAAAGAGCAACAAGGGCAGCAATTTTTCGCTTCCGCTTAGGTTTTGGATGCGAGAAATTTGAGAAATTGGGGGAACTTGGGGAATCCAAAATAATGGCTTCGACTTCATTATTATTTTCGTTCGGATTATGCGTAAAATTATCCATAGTGACCTCCTATAAACCGGATATTTTTTATTCTGTTTCGATATATCCCAGTATAGGATCTTTTACTGAGATAAAAATGATTTTTTGCTGAATATTAGCTGAATTTTTTGTGATAAACTTGTGTAGTAGGGAAGTAAATATATTATTCAGCAGACTTTCAGTTTTTGTTCAGTTTCATTTCAGTCGATTATTGGATAATAAGCTTAGAATACGTATAATATTTGGAAGCCTAGTCGTTCAAGAGTCCTTCGGTAATATGTCAAGACCTTAAAAATTTCGGTCAATCTTTTCAGGATGCTAGTTAACCTAAAAAAGGCAATAAAAAACCTACCCATTTCCAAAATATAGTGGAAATAAGTTGCAAAAATGGGATTTGTGCTT
>NZ_JAYFQK010000084.1:0-18428 GCF_034927245.1 Desulfitobacterium sp. | reverse complement strand
CCATTTCTTCTTCATCCTTTGACCTTTTTTCGTTAAACAGAGACAGGTATCCCTTGGCTTGAACGGCGTGCTTTCCTTCGGTCATATCCTCTAAGAAATTTAGCTAACCGCAGAAAGTTATGGGCAATTATTTTAGCACCGATTACGAGCTTAGATTTGATGATACCTCTGACCCGAAGTTTATTCACCCCACGAGCCCGCTTTAATGCTGAGTTTGTTCCTTCGATGGCTGCCCTTTTACTTGTAGCCTCTCTCCGAAGTTCTTGATTCTCAATTTTCAGGCGTGTTTCTTCAACCCTTAAGGCTTTTTGGCTTACCCGTAAGACGGTATCTTTCTTTTGGAACTTAACTCGGCAAATCTCCTTCTTGGGGCATTGATCACAGACTTGACGGTCAAAGTGAGCACTTAAGATTTTCTTTTTGTCATCAAATGCTGTACGCAAGGGGGTGTATTGAGCAGGACAGCGAAGAATCTTTTGTTTATTCTCAATCTCGAATTCACTATAAGGAAGTTTTTCGTTCGATTTCTTACGTCCAGTCATATCGGTAAAATGAACAGTAACCCCTTGAGCTTGGGCTTTTTCTGCCATGTCCGGGCTATAATAACCACCATCGGTGTAGACATCTTTGATCCCATGCTCCGAAAGATTGGGAAGGGCCCTTTTAAGTAATTCAATATCACTGGTCGTATTGGGGGCAAGGTCATAATGTGTTACGATTTGGACCGCATTATCGTCAGCACAAGTTTCGGATAGATTCAAGGCATAGCCCACATGCTTCTTACCGTTTTTATTTCGGTAGGTTGCATCGGCATCATAGGCTGATTGAAGAGATTTTGAGGAGATTTCCTTAGCATTTTTCGCAAGCCAACGGTTTTCTTCTGGATTGAAGACGGCTTGCTCTCTTAAAAAACGATCCAATAGCTGAATTTCTGTTATACTTTTTAGCTCAGTGTGTTTCTCGGCTTGTTGAAGAAGTTCTGCACCATGGTCGATCAAGCCCTGAATTCGAGAGAGAGTATCCTGCTTTTTGAGTTGATACAGAAAATGAGTCTTGTAATCCGCTTTCAGAAAAACCTTTAAAGCATCGGTTCTAAGATGTTCCGGAAGGGCCTTTATTGCATTGACTAAGACATCATAGGCTAGTGAGAGCCGCCCGGCCAACTTAATATTAGACATGATCTGAGTCGAATCCATGCGTGCTTCATCCGTATTGAGCCCTGTAACGGCAATAAAGTGATCGGTAAGCTTTTCAAACTGAGCATAAATAAGATCGGCTTCCTCAGGATGTTCAAGCGAATACTGATAAAGTCTAGCGCGGAACTCATACAAAGTTCTCGGGGCGAAATAGCGTTCACCCAAGGTACGTAGGCCTAATGCATAGGAAATTTGGTAGTTAAACGCATATTCATCTAGTAAGACTTCATCGGTGTACTCCCGAATTTCCTTAATTAAATCGAGGCCCATAAAAATATTGACCGGAAAGTTAGGACGCCCATTGTCATTGGAATAGAGTGGCGCAAAAAGGTTTTCATCAATCTTGCAGAAAACATGTTCATAGAACAGTGCAGCCCAAGAATTCTGAAGCTTTTGAGCCAGTCGTTGATCCATACCATAAAGACTATTGAACAAGTTATCCTGTAAGTGATCATTATTTTCACGGAACATCTTCAAATACCCCCAAGAAACCGATTTATCTCAATCGTTCAATCAATTACTTCTTTATGCTTAATAATTCAACATTGAGAGATAAATATCCTTCTTATGACGGTCAGGTTAATGGGGTTTTTGCAGTGAAATCAATCATTGTCTTGCTTCAAGGAATAACTGATTTATCTACAGTGGCAAACCTTTTCATGAATAAGATCAGTCTAATTATCAATGCACAAATGGGTGTTATTTATTTAAGAAAATGGGAATGCAACAATGGATGTGTTAAAAATGCCGGACAGTCTTTAATCCCGCTTGCTTCATATGCATGTGACATTAACCTTTTGAAGGAAAAATCAATTCAATTAGGAAAAGGAATAATTGGCCAGTGTGCACAGGATCATCAAACAGTCTTATTAAAGGATATCCCTAAGGATTATTTAAAAATCAGCTCAGGGCTAGGGGAGGCCCCCCCGCAAGCGATACTTGTTTTGCCGATTGAATTTGAAGGGGAAGTAATAGCGGTTCTGGAGTTTGCTTCATTATATACCTTTACATTATTTGAACGAAAATTGCTTGAACGTATCGCAGGAATTCTCGGAATTGCTCTCTATAGTATTGCACAGCAGATGCAGATGAAGAATCTGCTTGAACAATCTCAGTCATTAACAGAAGAATTACAGATTCAGTCTAAGGAACTACAACTGCAACATGGAGAACTAAGAAGCGCACTTGAGCAACTGGAAAAGCAATATCAAGAGTCGGAACTTAAAACTCAGGAAATTGCGAAGGTTTCACAGTTCAAATCAGAATTTTTAGCGAATATGTCCCATGAATTAAGAACTCCCCTTAATAGTATATTGATTCTTGCACAAACACTTGCTGAGAATAAGAAAGGCGGTCTGACTCCCAAACAGGTGGAATATGCGACTACAATTCATTCAGCAGGCAAAGATTTACTTGACTTGATAAATGATATTTTGGACCTATCTAAAGTTGAGTCAGGAAAAATGAATATTATCCTCAGTGGGGTTAATTTAGAGGATTTACAAAAGGAATTAGAATGTCAGTTCATGCCTGTCGCCGATCAAAAAGGGCTATCCTTTGAAATCCAAATTTCCCCCGAACTTCCTAAAATAATAACAATGGATAAAGCCCATGTTTTACAGATTCTTAAAAACCTTTTAGCAAATGCTTTTAAGTTTACGGAACGAGGATCTATTCAACTTAAATTTTATCCGCCCGGAAAAGATACTTTATACGAAGAAGGAATGAGTGAAATACCTTTTCTTGCCGTTACGGTCAGCGATACGGGGCCGGGTATTCCTGAGGAGCAGCAGACGCTTATTTTCGAAGCCTTTCGGCAGGTTGATGGAACGATAAGCCGAAAGTATGGAGGCACAGGCTTAGGTTTATCCATCAGCCGCCAGCTGGCACACCTGATTGGCGGAACAATCAAACTAAAAAGTAAAGTAGGAAAGGGCAGTATATTTACCCTATATATTCCAATGGTACTATCAGATATTCGTAAAACAGAGCTTACACTTCACGATGAGATTACCGACCCTTCACAAATACCCACCGAAGAATCAAAATTGATGTTCGTTAATCCGAAACCATTAGAAGGCAAAACGATTTTGATTGTGGATGATGATATTAGCAATGTTTTTGCTTTAACCTCTCTTCTGGAAGCTTACAAAATGAATGTTTTGTTTGCTGAAAATGGCTGTGAAGCTCTCGAAATGCTTGGCGATCATTCAGAAATTGATTTGGTTCTTATGGATATCATGATGCCTGAAATGGATGGATACAAGACAATGACAGCGATCCGTCAAATCGAGAAATTCAAAATGTTACCCATTATAGCTGTTACAGCTAAAGCTATGAAAAATGACCGGGAAAAATGTATAGAGGCGGGAGCTTCGGATTACATTCAAAAACCAGTTAATACTGACCAATTATTGTCTGTGATGCAAGTATAGCTTCTTGAGCGGAAGAGTCAGGACGGTTCGTAAACGGGTTGGAACTCTCTATACTGCACCCCATGTTCAAGGAAAGATAAAATTAAAGAGGGAGATTATCAGACTGTGAGCATATGCATAGCGGAAAGGCATCAGGTCAATATCCTATTAGTCGATGATCGTTCAGAAAATTTATTGGCCTTAGAGGCTGTTCTTTCTTCGCAAGAATATCACATAATTAAGGCCAACTCGGGGCAGGAGGCTTTAAGATGGGTTTTAAAAGAAGACTTTGCACTGATCTTGTTAGATGTTCAAATGCCGGGATTAGATGGTTTTGAGACAGCTCGTTTGATTAAACGAAGAAAAAAATCCAGAGATATTCCTATTATTTTTATAACGGCACTGAGCCAAGCTTCAGAACACGTTCAAAAGGGATATGCTTCAGGTGGAATTGATTATATTTTTAAGCCCTTTGAACCCTCTATCTTAATCAAAAAAGTTGAAGGCTTTATTAAAATTTATCAAGACCAACTTTATCTAAAAACTCAAAGCCAGCTGTTAGAACAGCGTGCTGCAGAGCTTCAAGAGCTCAACCATGAACTTGAGCGTACGACTTCAGCCTTGAGGAAGACTGAGGCCTTAGCTTGTGCAATTACGGATGTAGCCATTGATGCAATTATTGTTTTTGATACTGATAAATGTATTATCAATGTTAATTCCGCGATCCAAACGATGTTTGGCTATACTTCTGATGAGCTGATCGGACAAAAGGCTTCGCTGCTTATTTCAGAATTGGACCTTCTATTAGCAGATAAAAGTGCCGGACTGCGGTGTACGTTCGGATTATCTAAAAAGGGAAAATCTATTCCTGTAGAAATATCATTGGGTGAGGCTGTTGTTGATGATCAAAGACTGATGGTTTGCTCAATACGTGATAT
The DNA here is from genome assembly GCF_034927245.1 of Desulfitobacterium sp. Taxonomy (GTDB): domain Bacteria; phylum Bacillota; class Desulfitobacteriia; order Desulfitobacteriales; family Desulfitobacteriaceae; genus Desulfitobacterium_A. The sequence goes on along the minus strand of NZ_JAYFQK010000084.1, from coordinate 13,880 downwards.
CACAGAGCGAAAGGAAATGGAGCGAGCACGAGAAAAGCAATATGAACTTTTAGAAAAACTTGTTCAGGAACGGACAATGGAACTGAGTGCCGCTAATGAGAAACTTCAACTTTCTGAACAGCTATTCCGTAAAACGTTTGAGTTTAGCCCTAACTTAATGGCGATTCAGTCTGCTCATGATGGCTTCTTCATTGATGTTAATGAAAGCTGGGAAAATAATACCGGATATCGATTGGAAGAGATTAATAATCTTAATCTTAAAGTAGTTCAATCTTCCGAAGCTGATTTATTATCTCGATTCCATAGTAAGGAATCTTTGCGTAATGTCCATATCACTTATAAGACGAAAGCGGGTATGATTCGGGACGGACTTTTATCGACCGAGATTCTAAAATTAAAAGGGAAGAAATGTTTACTTTGGGTAGTCACCGATATTACCGAACGGTTACACATTGAGAAAGAAATGGCTCGTTTAGATCGTCTGGATTTGATTGGTGAAATGGCCGCAGGGATTGCTCATGAAATAAGAAATCCGATGACCACAGTTCGCGGCTTTTTACAGATGACAAGTGCACGTTCACACCATATTCAAAGTCGGGAATATTTTGATTTAATGATAAATGAACTTGATCGGGCGAACTCCATTATCACTGAATTCCTTTCACTTTCGAAGAACCATGCATTGGAGTTAAAGAAAGATAATCTAAATCGACTTCTTGAAACTCTTTTTCCATTGATTCAAGCGGATGCTTTCAATCATCAAAATGATGTTCGAATGGAGATGGAGGAGATTCCGAACTTAATGCTTGATCAGCGAGAAATTCGTCAGATGATCTTGAATTTAGCGCGAAACGGGTTAGATGCAATGCAACCCGGCGGAATTTTAAGTTTGCGGACATTTTTTAACTGTGAAGAGGTTGTTCTAGAGGTAGAGGATCAAGGAAAAGGAATCGAATCAAGCGTTCTTGAAAAATTAGGGAATCCTTTTTTTACGACAAAAGAGAATGGAACCGGATTAGGCCTGGCGGTTTGCTATAGGATTGCGGAAAAACATCACGCACGAATTTCCATAAAAACCTCTTCCCAAGGAACGATATTTGATGTCCATTTCCCCAACTGAAATTTTTTTAAACAATTCCGCAAGGATTTTGGGGTGTTGTGTCGAATAACTCCTATTATGCAAACATGCATACCTCAGAAATCTGTTATATATAAGGAAGTGGAGTTATTAGAATGAAGAAAAAGTTCACGAAGATTATTTGCCTTGGCATAGCGGGGACACTCTTATCTGTTTATCCCGTCCAAGCGAATAGTTTACAAGATCAGCTTCAACAATATAAATCACAGTATAACCAGTTAAACTCTCAATTAGAAGGACAGAAACAACAGGTTTCATCAGCCTCTGCCCAGGCGATTGCTCTGCAGCAATCAATCCAAACCTTAAATGATAATATCGCGGCTTACCAAAAAGAATTAAATCAAGAACAAAAAGATTTAAAAGCCCTTGAAGAAAAGCAAAAGGAGCTTGAAAAGAAACGTCAAGATCACGTTGATGCTTTAGGACAATACTTAAGAACGAATTATGAAGAAGGTGTATCAAGTTATCTTCAAGTCGTTTTCCAAGCAACGAGTTTAAGTGACTTTTTAACGCGCCTTGATAATGTTTCGACGATTGTTAATACATATGGCAGACTGCAGCAGGAGCTCAGCCAAATCAATCAGGATCTATCTTCGCAACAAGCACAAATTCAGGAAAAAAGTAATTCCCTAGAAGAAATGATTCAGGCTAAAACTCAGAGCCAGAAAACTGTACAGGCCGCTCTTATAAAGCAGAAAACCCTTGTTTCGCAGTTAAGTGCGGAGCAAAAATCAACATATCAGTCAGCTGTAAATGCTAAATCAAATGTGGATCGTGTTGACCGATTAATTGCACAGCAAGAAATGGAAGCTCGTTTAGCTGCCCAAAGCCCAATCTCTGACAGTGGGACAAGCTCATCCGCAAGTGAACCGGTCGTTATTTCCGGGGGAGCGCAGGAACTTCTCAGTTATGCCTCGCAATTTTTAGGCACTCCTTATGTTTGGGGCGGCACGAGTCCTAGTGGTTTTGACTGTTCTGGTTTTACGCAATATGTTTTCCGTCATGTGGGAATTAATTTAACCCGAACCTCTCAGTCCCAATTTAACCAGGGAACTGCAGTTTCTCGGTCAAATTTAAAACCGGGGGATCTGGTTTTCTTTACGACCTATGGCTCAGGAGCTACTCATGTAGGAATTTATGCCGGAAATAATACGATGATTGACTCCTCAAACGGGGGGGTAACTTATGAAAATATGAATAATTCTTATTGGGCCCCCCGGTATTTGGGTGCTCGTCGATTGATAAATTAAGTTGATAAGTTAAGTTGATCAGTATGCCGACATTATTTCCCACATAATGGAAATAATAGACACCTTTTATCAAGGATTTTTGAATACGGATAGGGAACTTATTGTTATTCAAAAACCTTGTATAAGGGGTGTTGCGCGGATGATTCGGAATAATGCAAGAGAAATCCTCATTATAAATCAGAAAGTCATTTCATTGCGGGAAAGATTCAAGAAGATTAATAATCCAAAAGAGGCAAGCACTCTTCTCCATCAGACTCTTGAATACTTAATTCCAGCGGACAAGCAGATGCTTCAGAAATTCATTGCTGATTTAAGGCAGAATGCCACAGATTTAAAATTTGAATATTATCGTGCACGTTGCCAATATATTTTGATTCCGCCCGAGGATGCTTTAACATTTTGGATCAATCATATCTTAGGAAGCTGCCCTGAAGGATCACGTTTTGCATACTTTGAAGGCGAGATTCTAGAATTGCTTAAAATTCTGGAAACGGCTCAGATGAAAGATAATCAACGAGGTCTTCCCAGTAAGGAAGTTTCAGCAGCGTTTAAAATTATTAAGAATAAATATCCGGGATTCTTGGGAGGACTTACACGTGAACCGCTCTTGATTCCTGTGATGGGCTTTAGTATCCAAAGTAAGACTGTTATGTCTTGGCCCCAATATCATTGCTTCGTACTTTTTGCATCTAAAAATGGTGAGGAACGATCGCTTATTTCGATTGTACATTCCTTAGTTCACAGCATCCACTATTCTTTAACTGGGGATCTTAACATATTTCCCCCAGGTTTCGAAAACTTGCAAAAGAATTTATTTGAGGAGCCAAGCGGAATTCATGCCTTAGATGCGGAAAGTGTTGCTGAAACAATTACCGCTTCTCTCCTTTATGATACTGAATATATGTCTCAAGTTGCCTATATGGAATTGAACCATCAGCAGCATGAGGCAATCAAAAATTATTTAATCTGGTTACAATCCTTGTTTTCCCCGGGGCTTGGTAGAAATGTTAAAAAGTTAATGGAAGAGCATGATCAGAAACTTCGTGCATAAGCACCCAATTTACCATACGAATTTTAAAAAATGAGATTCTTGTTATTTCAACAAGGGTCTCATTTTTTATAGTTAATAGTGTCTTTTATTTGATGGCATAAATAAATCCCTTATTCATAAACATGATAGTACGTTGATTTTAACGCAGGGTTAAGCTTTGTGGATGCATAAAGTAAGGGGGATTCAGCTTGTTTTTCGATAAAGAGAGTTTTAAACAAGCCTATTTGGAGAAGTTTGCTGAAGCTGAAGGGAAAACGCTTGATGAAGGGACCTTCTGGGATAAGTATCATGCGCTCGTTCTTCTGCTAAAGGATAAGGTTAGTCTATGTCGCGCCTTAACCAATGAGGCATATTCCAATGAAAAAGAAAAACAAGTCTATTATTTTTCAATGGAATTTTTAATCGGCAAGCTGTTGCTCTTCTATTTAGTCAACATGGAAATTCTTGATATTGTCAGAGAAGGGCTTGCCGATCTAAGCATTGATCTCGATCAACTGTTAGCCCAAGAAAGTGATGCCGGGTTAGGAAATGGGGGGTTAGGGCGGTTAGCAGCTTGCTTTTTAGATTCTATGTCTTTTAAGGGAATCAAGGGGCACGGGAATGGGATACATTACAAATATGGATTATTTGAGCAAAAGATAATCAATGGTTTTCAAGCAGAAATTGCTGACAACTGGCTCAAGAATGGTTATCCTTGGGAAATGCGTAAACCGGATAAATCGATTGTTGTCCGCTTTAAAGGGGAGGTGCGTATAGAATATTCCCAGGGGAAATTAAGTTTTATTCATGAAAATTATGAACCTATCCTAGCTGTCCCTTATGATATTCCGGTATTCAGCTATCGCAATCCCTTTTACATTAATAATTTGAGGCTTTGGAGTGCTGAGCCGATGACTGCGGGAATAGATCTTGATCTATTTAATCGAGGCGAGTTTAAACAAGCGCAGAGCTATAAGTCTGAAGTCGAAGCAATCTCTTCAATCCTTTATCCGGAGGACAGTCACCCTGCGGGAAGGGAACTGCGTTTAAAACAAGAGTATTTTTTTGTCGCGGCGGGGCTTGGTTCGATCCTGCATAGTTATAAAAAGGCAAATCCTTCCTTGCAGGATTTTGCACAGTGGGTCGCAATTCATATCAATGATACTCATGCGGCACTCTGTATTCCCGAATTAATGAGATTGTTGATGGATGAAGAAGGTTTGGGCTGGGAGGAAGCTTGGAGGATCACTGTTGATGCAACAAGCTATACGAATCATACCATCATGCCTGAGGCCTTAGAAAAATGGCCTATTGAAATGATCCAATCTCTTCTTCCACGAATCTATTTGATTATCGAAGAAATCGATCGCCGTTTCCGGGAAGAACTGCGCTTTAATTTTCCGGAAGATCCCGAGCTTCCTGCTCGTTCAGCTTTAATTAGAGAAGGGCAGATCCATATGGCTCATCTGGCCATTATCGGAAGTCATTCCATTAATGGGGTCGCAAAACTTCATTCCCGTTTACTCACTGAACAGGTATTTCCGCATTTTAATAAAGTTTTCCCTGAGCGCTTCAATAATAAAACGAATGGTGTAAGTCACAGACGTTTTCTTTATGCCGCAAATCCGGAATTAGCCCGGCTTATTACGGAGGCAATTGGCCCCCATTGGAAAAGAAATGCGGAAGAGCTCCAAAAACTAGAGCTTTTTAAGGATGATTCAGCCTTTCTTGAGCAATTAGCAGAAGTCAAAACGAAGAATAAACTTCGGCTTATCCAATATGTTAATAAAAAGCACGGGATAATGATTGACCCGTCTTCCGTATTTGATATCCAAGTGAAGCGGATTCATGCCTACAAGAGACAACTCTTGAATGTTTTTAAAATCATGAACCTCTATAATCAGTTAAAAGCAAATCCCAATTTTTTAACTGAACCGCAAACTTTTATTTTTGGAGGAAAAGCAGCACCCGGCTATCATTACGCAAAGACCGTGGTCAAACTGATCAATACCCTTGCCCATAAAATAAATTCCGATAAAGATGTTAACGAAAAGATGAAGCTTATTTTTCTGGAGAATTTTAATGTTTCTTTGGCTGAATTAGTCTATCCCGCGGCTGATATTAGTGAACAAATTTCGACAGCCGGTAAAGAAGCCTCAGGGACAGGAAATATGAAATTTATGATGAACGGAGCCTTAACTTTAGGTACTTTGGACGGAGCTAATATTGAGATTCGGGAAGCTGTCGGCAAGGAAAATATCTTTATTTTTGGGCTTAAAGTGGAGGAAGTTCTTGATTACACTTATCGGGGTGGATATAAAGCATGGGATGAATATTCACAGAATTTTGATCTCATGCGAATTATCGATCAATTGGTTTGTGGGTATTTTCAAGACGTAGGCGGGGAATTCATGATCATTCATGATTCTCTATTACGCTATAATGACGAATTTCTCGTTCTGAAGGATTTTCGCTCTTATTATGAAACTTATCAGAGGATGCTTGACCTCTACACTCGGAAACAGGAGTGGTCAAAAGCAACCCTGATCAATATTGCTCGATCCGGTCAATTTTCTAGTGACAGGGCAATTCATGACTATGCAGAGGAAATTTGGAATATTCGTTGCCGTTAAATGAATGAATTAGGGACAAGTGAATATATAGGTTAGTAGAGGGAAGTGAAAATATGCTCAAAAAAGAGTGCGTGGCTATGTTGTTAGCCGGGGGCCAGGGCAGTCGGTTAGGGTCTCTAACAAGAAATATTGCTAAACCTGCCGTACCTTTTGGCGGGAAATATCGAATCATTGACTTTAGTCTGAGCAATTGTTCTAATTCGAACATTGATACAGTAGGAGTTCTTACTCAATATAAGCCATTTGTCTTGAATTCCTATATTGGTGCAGGCGCAGCGTGGGATCTTGATCGGGCATTTGGCGGAGTCAATATTCTTCCCCCTTATATGGGTGAAACTGAGGGTAGTTGGTATAAGGGAACAGCTAATGCGATTTATCAAAATATCAATTTTATCAATTACTATGATCCTGATTATGTCCTCATTATTTCGGGAGATCACATCTATAAAATGAACTATGCGGCTCTTATCGATTATCATAAAGAAAAGGAGGCTGAGGTGACGATTTCAACACTGGAAGTTCCTTGGAAGGAAGCCTCACGTTTCGGTATTTTAAGCGTTGATGAAGATTACCGAATCACTGAGTTTCAGGAAAAGCCACCGTACCCGGTAAGTAATTTGGCTTCAATGGGAGTTTATCTTTTTAACTGGTCGATTCTCAAAGAGGCTTTATTTGAGGATGAGTTAGATGAGGGCTCAGAGCATGACTTTGGCAAGAACGTTATTCCCAGCCTGCTGAATAAAGGAAGAAGACTCTACGCTTATTCCTTTCAAGGGTATTGGAAAGATGTAGGTACGATTGAAAGCTACTATGAGGCGAACATGGAGGTCTTGCGTTCCAAGGATTCCATTGACATCTTTGATTCTGAATTTAGGATTTTCTCAAATGATATCGTTCAAACTCCTCATTATGTGGGCGCCGAGGCAAAGATTGAAAACAGTCTAATTAGCAACGGATGTGTCGTTTTAGGAGAGGTCTATAATTCTATTCTGGCCCCGGGAGTCTATGTCGGAGAAGCTTCTCAAGTCAGAGATAGTATCGTTTTCCATCATGCAAAAATTGAAACTGACTCCTATATTGAAAGAGCGATTATCGGTGAAAAGACAGAAATTCAAAGTCACTGTATCATTCGGGCTAAAGAAAAGAACAGCTCAGATTCATCAGAAATTACAGTCGTCCAGGATCATCATATTATTCCCAAGGGTACAGTCCTATAGGCAGGGAGGCAATGCCACTAAATAGCATCTAAGTATGCAGAAAGGGAAGATCGCTGATGAGAAGTGTTATTGGCATCATTTTTGGTAATACCCGGTCTGATTTACTTCAAGGCTTAACCCGGGAACGGCCGATCGCGGCCGTCCCTTTTGGCGGGAAATTCCGCATCCTCGATTTTCCGTTATCGAGTTTCGTTAATACCGGAATTCGCACTGTGGGATTGATTACTCCCCAGCATTACAGGCCGGTGCTGGATCATACAGGGGCAGGAAGAGATTGGTATCTTGATCGTAAGGCAGGCGGACTTTTTATCTTACCGGGGGCAAATCATGGATTAATCAATGAACAATCCCAATTCAATATTAAGGATCTGGCTCTTAATATTGAATTCTTAGAAAAAGATGTCTCTGAAAATGTTGTAATAGCCAACTGTAACCAAGTTTATAATTTAAATTATCGTGATGCGCTGAACTTTCATGAAAAAAAGCAAGCTGATATTACGATGCTTTATAAGGAATCTGAATATCCCGGTGATCTTGAGGAAAGGATAATTCTATCACTGGGCGATGGGCAAACCGTTCAAGCCCTAGCTCATCAAGAAGAATCTCCGCTAAGCTTAAGACCATATTTCATAGATATGTTTATCATTCGCCGTAAACTATTATTGGAGTTAATCAAAGGATATAAAACGATAGATAAGGTAGATATCTTAGAGGCAATGAAGGATAATCTAGACGTGCTCAAGGTTTATGCGTTTAAAGTTGATACCTATATCGGGAGGATTCGCTCCGTCTTGGATTATTTTAATCGGAATATGGATCTTTTAAAACCGGAAATACGTAAAGAACTATTATTAAGTAAGAACCAACTGTTTACTAAGATCCGTGACAAACCTCCAACATTTTATGGTTTAAGCGCAAACGTTCGGGATTCTCTTCTTACGGGCGATTGTTCGGTTGAAGGCGATATTGAGCATTCCATCTTATCCCGCGGGGCTGTGATTAAACCCGGAGCTAAAATTAAGAATTGTATCCTTCTCCAGAAATGTTTCATTGGAGAAAATGCCATCCTCGAAAATGTAATCCTTGATAAATTTGTGGAGGTCAAAGCCGGAAACGTACTAAAAGGAAGTATGGACAATCCCTTAGTCATTTCAAAAAGATCGGTTATATAGCTATAATTATAGGATTTAGAAAAATTAACAATTTAAAGGATTTATAAAGTTGAACCTAGAAAAAGTTCCCTATAAATTGTTATGGAAGGATGGAGAAATTGATCGAATTATCTTGGCAAAGATACAAAAGTAATTTATACGTAGATCCCGAATTGGATCTTATGCTTGATATTAGCCGTATGATTTTTTCAAATGATTTTTTTGACCAAATGACTCCTCAAATGAAGAATATCTACACCCAAATTGATCAGCTGGAAAAAGGAGCAATTGCGAACCCCGATGAGAATCGAAGGGTAGGACATTATTGGCTGAGAAATTCCGAAATCGCCCCATCCATAGAAATATCCAATGCTATTCAAGAAAATATTAAAAATATAAAAGTATTTGCTGAGCAGATTCATAGTGGAGAAATTTGTACTGAAAAGGGAGAACGCTTTCGGAATATACTGCTTATCGGGATTGGGGGCTCCTGTCTTGGACCTCAGTTTGTTTCTAATGCACTTGGAACAAATAATGATCAGATGTCCTTTTTTTCAATTGATAATACTGATCCCGATGGAATGGATCGAATCTTTGCACGTCTGGAACAGGAACTCGATGCGACTTTATGCATTGTTATATCGAAAAGCGGCGGAACACTCGAAACTAGAAACGGAATGCTTGAAGCCAAAAATCGCTATCAAACGCATGGCTTAAGTTTTTCAAAGCATGCCGTAAGTATTACGCAAGAGGGCAGTAAACTTTATCAAACTTCTCAAGATGAAGGATGGATTCGGTCGTTTCCCATGTGGGATTGGGTCGGGGGAAGAACCTCTGTGTTTTCTTCAGTGGGACTCGTAGGTCTCGCCTTACAGGGGATTGATATTGATTCTTTGCTGGAGGGTGGACGACTTTGTGATATTAAAACCCGGGAAGCTAACACCTCAAAGAATCCAGCCGCACTTCTTGCCCTAATGTGGTATAAGGCTACAGAAGGCAAGGGAGGCAAGCAAATGGTAATGCTTCCTTACAAGGATAGACTTGTCCTTTTTTCAAAATACCTGCAGCAGCTTCTAATGGAGTCTTTAGGCAAAGAAAAGGACCTTGAGGGCAACATTGTTCATCAAGGCCTTACAGTCTTCGGTAATAAGGGAGCAACAGATCAGCATTCTTATGTTCAACAACTTCTTGAAGGTCCTGATAATTTTTTTGTAACGTTTATTGAAGTGTTAAAAGATCGAAATCTACCATCGCCTATCCTTACAGATAATAGCACAAGCGGAGATTATCTTCAGGCGTCTTTACTCGGAACACGCAGCGCTCTATCAATGAAGGGGCGTGAGTCGATAACGATTACAATATCTGATGTTACACCATCATCGATTGGCGTGCTGATCAGCCTATTTGAGCGGGCTGTCAGTATCTATGCTCTATTAGTGAATGTTAATGCCTACCATCAGCCTGCTGTCGAAATGGGAAAGACAAGTACAGGGAAAGCGATTGATTTGAAAAACCGCGTTCTCGATTTTTTAAATGCAAATCGCGGTCAAAAGTATACAATTGAGGAATTGGTTCAACAGCTCCATTGTATAGATGATGAGGAAATTCTTTTTAAATTGTTGATTCATTTACGAACAAATCCGGATCATTCGGTTAAGGTTCTAAAAAGTGGAGAAAGTATTTTCGTAGATCGGTATTATATTGAATAGATCTATGAGGTAAGGAGCGCATAGCGAGCTGCGCCGTAAAGCGCCGTTTGTTCTTCAAGTATGACGTAGACAGGTATGCTTGAGAGTAATTCATGAAATCTTCCCTTATCATAAAATGCTTTGAGAAAGGAACTTTCGCGGAGCTGAGGAAGGAGTTTAGGGACTATTCCACCTCCAAGATAGATCCCGCCATAGGCTAAACTCCTCAGAGCAAGGTTGCCGGCCTCCGCTCCGAGAATTTCAAGGAATAGGTCAAGGGCAGATTGGCAGTAGGGACAACTTTTATTGATGGCTTTTTTGGTAATTTTCTGCGGTGTAGGTAGAGGAGAAGCTTTATGATTAGCTTCGTCCTCACTTAAAAAGAAGTGATAAAGATTGATAAGGCCGGGACCGGAGAGGATTCTTTCATTGCTCACGTGTCCCAGTTCTTGATGAAGGAAACGCCACAAGCGCACTTCCAACTCACTGCGGGGAGCGAAATCGGCATGTGCTCCTTCGGAAGGGATTACACTGTCACTATCGATGATCAAGGATTCCCCTAGGCCTGTTCCCGGTGCAAGAATTGCACGATTCAAAGAGGCTGGATCAGAGCCGCACTGCATTTTTTTACCTGAAGCAAGGCAATAAAGCTGTGATGAATTGAGTGTCGGAAGGCCGTAGCCGAGAGCCATAAGATCGTTACAAAAGTGTAAGGGAATTTTGATATTCAGTGATTTTCGTATGTACTCTAAATCTATAGCTCTGTTAAGATTGGTGAGATGGCAGAAGTTCTCACCAATCGGTCCGGCTAAACTCAGACATCCGGTCTCAATCTCTTTGGGCTGTATTCCTGCATCCTTTAAAAATTCATGGAGCAAATCCACCGGGTCCTGCCAGCAACTGCTGGCTTGTTTTTTTTCATAAACAAGATGAAGCTCTTTTTCGCTTCTTTTGAATAGACCTAACCGAGTATTTGTACCCCCAATATCCCCTGCTAAAATCATGAAGAACTAATCAACCCCTTCTTCTTTTCAGCGCCAGACCACAATTTTAATGCTTAAATTATCATTTTTGCGTTATAATAGGATGTATTCTTAGTCATTAAAGGAGATTCTCATGTTAATTGTTCTTGCATATCTTGCTGCTAATGTTTTATCTAATTTATCTGTTTCATACTTCGGAGCGATATCAACTCCTATCAACGCATTTTTGCTTATTGCTTTTGATCTTGTATCTCGTGATGCACTGCATGAGCGATGGCACCATAATAACCTTAAACTCAAAATGTTACTATTGATTGGGACAGGTGCAACCCTATCCTATTTTTTAAACCGTGGAGCAGGTCAAATTGCCATAGCCTCATTTGTCGCTTTTCTTCTTACGGGTTTGACGGATACTCTGGTTTATCAAATGCTTAGGAATCAACCCAAGCTGATCAAAGTAAATGGCTCCAATATTGTATCTGCAGCGGTGGACTCGATTGCGTTTCCAACGATTGCTTTTGGCAGCTTTATTCCGTGGGTTATTATAGCACAATTTTCTGCCAAAATTTTTGGAGGGTACATTTGGTCATTGATTCTTTTCCGAGGAAATAAGAGAAAGAAGGGAGAAGCCACAGCATGAAAAAAGCGGTAATTTTACTTTCAGGGGGATTAGACAGTACTACATGCATGAGTGTAGCCCATCAAGAAGGTTATGAGCTCTATCCAATCTCTTTTAACTATGGGCAAAGACACCAAAGAGAATTAGAAAGTGCCAAAGCTGTTGCATCTTTCTATCACGTTAAAGAACATCGTATTTTTGAGATTGATAATGTGGGAGGAAGCGCACTAACAGATCCTTCAATATCAGTGCCGGCATATCATGATACGGAGGAAATTCCTATAACTTATGTACCTGCCCGCAATATCCTTTTTTTAAGTTATGCTCTTGGATATGCTGAAGTCCTTGAGGCTGAAGCCATTTTTATTGGCGTAAGCTCGATTGATTACAGTGGTTATCCGGATTGCCGTCCTGAATTTATTAAAGCTTTTCAACACGTTGTCAAGGTTGGAACAAAAGCAGGAGTTGAAGGCAAAGCGATTAAAATTAGAACACCCCTTATGCATCTGTCTAAAGCGGCCACAATCCAATTAGCGATGAAAAATAGCGCTCCCTTGCATCTTACGACAAGTTGTTATCAAGGGGGAGAGAAAGCATGTGGAATCTGTGATAGCTGTACACTGCGTCTTAAAGGGTTCAAAGAAGCGGGTTTGGTTGACCCCATCCCGTATGAGAATAAAGTTAGCTCTTAAATATTAAACAAAATAGCAATGCCCCTCATTTTGCATTAATTAGGAATGGATTAGAGGAAATACATTTCATCTATCGAATTGAGACAGATGAAAGAAGGTGTCCTAATTTATATGCAGCATTTGTCGGCTAAGGATTGTCGTGTTTTTTCATATCCACCGGAAAAAATTTATGATGTCCTTTCCAATATTCCGGAATATAAAAAATGGTGGCCCTGGGGAGTAAGAGTTAAAGTAATAGAGCATGGAAAAGATAGAATCGACGATAAAATTGAGGTTTGGGCTTCCGGAGGTTGGTTTAGATGCAAAGTTAATGCACTCCAGCCCATCGAACGAGTCGAAATTATGTATTATGCGGGAGTTGTTCTGGGAAAATCAGATTGGACGATCATCCCTCAGCAGGATGGGATGACAAAGGTTTGCTATACAATTGACCTTGAACTTAACGGAACATTGCCCAAATTGATGGGGGTGTTTATCGATTTTTCCGCAATTCATTCTTTCCAATTTCGGAGGGTACTGGCCTGTTTAGATAATTATCTTCGAAAAATGGTTCAAACCAAATAAAGAAGGACAATTCGATAAAGAAAACCCGGCTTCGCCGAGCCTTAAGCGAAGGCAAAGCCGCTGGTTGCACTTATACTATCAACCGATAAAAACTTATACATTCCGATACGTATAATAAAAAAAAGACCCTTCTGATTACTTCTCAGGAGGGTCTCATTTTTAGGCATTAACGGCTTGATTATCTATAACTTTATTAAGCAGATTAACCGCTTGTTCTTGGGTTATTCCTTTAACTTGAACGACTTCGCTTGCAAAAATTTGACGGGCGGTATTTAACATATTTGCATCATCCATACCTAGCTTATTCTTGTTGCGTTTACTTTTACGGGTTAAATCACGGATGATTTCCGTAATTCTATAGATGTCACCGCTTTTAATCCGTTTTTTGTTAATTTCATTGCAAGAACGTCTATCATCAAAGATAACAGGATCCGTATTACCATTATTGATATTTTGAAGAGCACCATCAATAATTTCGGGTTCAACAACCTCGCGAATATTTAAGTTCGTGGAATTATAAATAGGAACCATTACCTTCATGTTGATATGAGGTATATTTAAGATATAGTAGAGCTGGCTTTGGCCAAGGACTTCTTTTTCTTCAATTGCCTCAATAACCCCGGCCCCGTACATGGGATAAAGAATCTTGTCGCCAACATGAAACATTGACACACCTCCTTAGCAACTATGGCTATAGTATATCACAAGTTGTAATATTTTGCAAAACTTATATATTACTACTGTATATACTGTGTGTCAACACTAATAATCCTAGAGCTTTTTGCGTTGTAGCTATTTTTTCCGATGTCCCAAGGCACTGGAATATTTTACTTCTTAAAAACTGCCAACTTTATCGGTTGAAAACCTGTTTACTCATTTTATTCGCTTAATATAAACGATATTGTCCTAAAAATG
>NZ_JAYFQK010000017.1:0-3379 GCF_034927245.1 Desulfitobacterium sp. | reverse complement strand
ACGGAGAGGTGGATTTAAGATGGCTAAAACAGATCAGGGACCTGTGTATTATAAAGATATGCTTCCCCCGGTGATTCTCGAAAACTACGGAAAATGGCGCTATCATGAGATCCCTAAGCCGGGTGTTCTTAAACACGTATCTGAGTCCGGTGCAGAACTCTATAGTGTTCGTGTTGGATCCCCACGCTTAGTGAGCTTAGATTTTATTCGTGATCTTTGTGATTTAGCAGATCAGTATTGTGATGGATATCTTCGTTTCACAGCACGTCACAATGTTGAATTTTTAGTCTCCGATCCCGCGAAGGTTGAACCCTTAATTGATGCACTCCATGCAAGAGGTCTCCCTGTAGGCGGAACGGGAAATGCCCTGAGCAATATTGTTCATACGCAAGGATGGGTTCACTGCCATACTCCGGCAACCGACGCTTCCGGTGTTGTTAAATGCGTTATGGATGATCTCTATGAATACTTTGTGACGATGAAACTGCCTTCACAACTCAAGATCAGCCTTGCCTGCTGCTTGAACATGTGCGGAGCAGCCCACTGCAGTGATATTGCCATTGTCGGTGTGCATAGAACACCTCCTAAGATTGATCATGAAAAGATTCGCAAAGGGACAGAAATCCCCAGCCTTGTTGCTTGCTGCCCGACCGGTGCAATTCGTCCCAATCCAAAAGAAAAATCAGTGGTTGTTAACGAAGCAAAATGTATGTATTGCGGTAACTGCTATACGATGGCTCCCGGTATGGAAATCATTAATCCTGATAATGATGGAATCGCCATCCTCGTCGGGGGTAAAGTCGCGAATGCCCGGACCCATCCGATGTTCTCAAGAATGGTGATCCCCTTCATTAAGAACAACCCGCCGCGTTGGCCTGAAGTAACCGAAGCGGTCCGCAACATCGTCGAAACCTGGGCTGCTAACGCCCATAAAGGGGAGCGTATGGGTGAATGGATCGAACGGATTGGTTGGGAGAAATTCTTCACGCTAACCGGAATTCCATTCTCAGATAAATTGATCGATGACTTCATTTTCTCAAGAGAAACATTCCGTACGTCAGCCGCCTTTAAATATTAGTTAATGAAAGGGGGGGATTCCTAATGGAAAAAGGACCAGCCAACCCCGAGATAAAAGAAAAGGTCCTGGCCTATCTGGGAACGGTAGAAAAGGCGAAAAGCAAAGAAATCGCAGCACAAATCGGTGAGAAAAAAGCCGATGTAGACCTAGCAGTAAAAGAACTCGCCATGGAGGATAAAGTAGAGTATCTCTATATTACCACTACCTTTGTTGCACTCAAAGGAAAAGTCAAAGAACCAGGGTGATAGCTTGGACAAGCTATTGTCTTGCTGCAGGACGAGCAATTGCTCTCCTGCAGCAAGGTGTTCTCGATGACGAACTACAGGCTTTCTAATCTTTTTATATCATCACAGGTGCTGTGTTCGGATTTATATTACGATTTGTATTACTTTAAAATTGATTATTCAAGAAGAACAGGCTTCTTCTTTCGACATATATTCTCAATGCCGATAACAATTACTCAAACATTAACATGAAGCTAAAAACCACAAGAAAAGAGGGTGTAAAGTGAAGGCCTTATTTTCTTTAATCGTTGTTTTGGTTTTAGCCGGGATCGCCTATGCCGGAGCCGGTCTCGCTCATTTACAATTTATCTTTGGGGTCGTTATTCCCTACCTTGCCCTGGTCCTGTTTTTGGGTGGATTTATCTATCGCATTGTCAAATGGGCCAAGACTCCGGTTCCTTTTCGAATCCCGACGACCTGTGGCCAGGAAGAATCGCTGCCCTGGATTAAGCAGAATAAGATTGACAATCCCAGTACCCAACTCGGCGTTTTTCTGCGCATGGTTTTGGAAGTGCTGTGTTTTCGGTCCCTGTTTCGCAATACGAAAACCGAATTACGGGAAGATGAGAATGGACCTAAATTGGGGTACGGATCGAGTCAATGGCTGTGGCTGTTTGCAATATGCTTTCACTGGTCTTTCCTGATCATCATTCTGCGTCACCTTCGCTTGTTCCTCGAACCGATTCCGGCGTTTGTGACGGTTTTGGATCAAGTCGACAGCGTCTTAGAGATTGGGCTTCCGGCCCTCTATATTACAGATGTCTTATTTATCGGCGCCCTCCTATACCTCTTCTTAAGAAGAGTCGTCATCCCCCAAATCCGCTACATTTCCCTGGCGGCCGATTACTTCCCCCTCTTTATGCTTCTGGGAATCGGAACAACGGGCATGCTGATGCGCTATGCTTATCGCATCGATCTCGTTGCGATTAAGGAAGTCGCCATGGGACTGGTCACCTTTAATCCGGTCATCCCCAGTGGCATTGGGAGCCTATTCTATGTTCATCTCTTCTTAGTCAGTTCGTTATTTGCCTATTTCCCGCTGAGCAAACTGATGCATATGGGCGGCATCTTCATGAGTCCCACCCGCAATATGATCAATAACAATCGAAGGGTGAGACATGTCAACCCCTGGAATTATCCGGTCGAAGTTCATACGTATGAAGCGTATGAAAATGATTTCCGAGATAAGATGATCAAGGCGGGAATACCGGTGGAGAAGGAGTGAAACAAGAGAATGGCAAAATATAAGCTCCCAACAACTCAAGAATTGTCCAACATTAACTATAACCCCCCCGAAACCGAATGGATGGAAACACCGGTTCCCTTTAAAACCGGGACCTTTCCCCATGCCGCTAAACCGAAGAATATTGAAGCAGTGGGGATGCCGAACGCTCGGGAATGGTCGCCGACGGATGAGGACTGGAAACTGCCGGAGGATTGGAAAGAAACGGTTCTGGAAGGCATGGCTGAACGCTTGAGCAAATATCGTTCCTTCCGGATTATGATGGATGTGTGCGTGCGCTGCGGAGCCTGCGCCGATAAATGCCACTTTTATATCGGTTCAGGCGATCCTAAAAACATGCCGGTACTGCGGGCCGAACTCTTACGCTCGGTGTACCGCAAATACTTTACAAAGTCCGGAAAATATTTAGGCAAGCTGGCCGGAGCCCGCGAGCTCACCCCCGAAGTCATCAAGGAATGGTGGTATTACTTCTATCAATGTACAGAATGCCGCCGCTGCTCCGTCTTCTGCCCTTATGGCATTGACCAAGCCGAGATCACGATCATCGGCCGCGAACTGCTCAATCTCTTGGGTCTGAATATCGACTGGATCGCCGGTCCGGTGGCCGCTTGTTACAATAAGGGAAATCACCTTGGACTGGAACCCCATGCCATCACCGGCAATATTGAAATGATGTGTGATGATATCGAAGACATTACCGGAATCCGAGTCAATCCCACCTTTAATCGTAAAGGCGCGGAAATCCTCTTTGTGACCCCCTCAGGGGACTTGATG
>NZ_JAYFQK010000044.1:0-15353 GCF_034927245.1 Desulfitobacterium sp. | reverse complement strand
TTGGCTAGAACCCAAGGTTATCACATTCGCGCAGCCTCTTAATTTCTTGCAAATCTAGATTTTTAAGTCATCAACCGATGGCTTGCTTTGCTGTGCTCACTTGATTTTGCTGGTACCCCTAACTGATTATTTCAGACTTATCTTCTTCTGATTCAGGATCTAAGGGCATATTTCCTATATTTATTGCTGATTTTACTCCGGTTACTTTGTTTTCTAAAGAAACAATAATCGTTTTGTTTGGGACATACAAATTATAGGTTATGTCAAGTGTCCTATCCGATGGCTTCAAAGTGAGCATTGAATTGACAGAGGAACTTACGTTTAATTCAGAAGCCGGAATTTTTCGGGTAATATCTTTACCATCCTTATTGAGTAGTTGATATTGTAATTGTGCTTGGGAATTAAACGTTAGCATATCGGTAGGCACAAAAGTTATTTGAGCGATTTCCAAATCTTCTTGAGTGTTGTCAGCTACAACGCCTGATTCTGAACTTACTAAGTTCAATAACGCAGAGACTCCAATTCCCTTTTTGTGGATTAAGTTAACAAAGACTTGCTGATTACTACCCGAGAAATCATACGTAATAGTTCCAATTCCTGTTGCCGGGTCCAAGCTTATATCGGCCTTGGAGGAACCAATCAAGGCGGTTGCATCGAGATCTGTTGCCGGAATTGTCTTGGTGATATCTGAATAATGGTGATCTAATATTTTGTATTGGAAAGCTGATGTATCTGTTCCTGTTTTGATTAAATCACCTGCGAAATTAATTCTGGATATTGCCGAGACAGTCGTGGATTGAACCGGAACCGGGTCGAATCCCCATGTATTTAAGACGGCGGTTATTCCTGTGACCTTATCTCTAAGAGTGGTTCTGATAAGTTGATTTGTATCTGTGTTATTAAATGTAATGGTACCAGTCCCCGTGGAAGGGTCCAGAGTTATGTTTGAATCTACAGACGAAAATGCCTCAATCTGGGAAGCAGGAATCTTTTGAGTAATATCATCGATCTCCAATAATTTCCGTAGAGTTAACGAGAGGTTCTTGCCAACCTGGTAATAGTGGCGAAGCAAAAACATTGGTGGGGAAGATTAATAAGAATAATAATGCGAGAACAATAGAGTTTCGAATAAATTTTGGGGACATATCCTCACTCCTCGATTGTTTGTCAATAATCCAATACCATTATATTATATATTTTTGGAATTTCGTTATTTTATTATTTAAATACGAAATATTTAATCCAAGTTCTTCTTAAACTTTTTAGCTGCCGAAGCGATGAGCAAAACAGCAAACAAACATAGTGCTGCTGTATCCTGCCACAGATACTTAAGTCCAATTCCTTTAAGGAAAATTCCTCTAACGATTTCCAGAAAATAGGTCAAAGGAAGAAGCCCGCCCAGAAGTTGCAAAAACTTTGGCATGCTCTCTCTCGGGAATACGAAACCGGAAAGAAGAATCGACGGCAAGATCAGAAGAAACGTCATTTGCATTGCCTGAAGCTGAGTTTTCGATATGGTTGATATCAGAAGCCCCATTGCCAGAACTGTAAAAATGAAAATGGTCGACAGGAGGACAAGCAAGGCTACACTTCCTTTAGGATAAACCTTAAACCAGAAGATTCCCACCACTAAAATGAGGGATAAAGAAATAAATCCTATCAATATAAAGGGGACAAGTTTACCGAGCAGCAATTCCAAAGAACGTACCGGTGTAACGACCAATTGCTCCATCGTTCCTCTTTCCTTCTCCCGAACCATCGAAAAGGCGGTCAGCATCGCAATAACATTTTGAAGAATAAGCCCGATTAAACCCGGAATGTTAAAAACTGTTGATTTCATGTCTGGATTATACCAAACGCGGGTTTCTACATTGACCGGCATTGAAGAAGATCCGGCGATTCCTTGTTCTTGCAACCGTTCGGATTGAATCTGCAAAGACTTATTCAATCCCAGAAGCTGAACCGCCGAGGACGCTGCTCTCGCAACGGTTGGATCAGAGCCATCCATTAAAACTTGAACCGTTGCCTGTTCTCCCCCGGTTAGATTCTTGCCATAATCCGGAGGAATCACGATGGCCACACGGGCGTGACCGCTATCTAATTTTTCTTCTACTTCCTGATAACCTTGAACATAATAATTGGGGTCAAGGTAGTTCGTATTCTTAAAGTTCTCAATAATCTCACGGCTTGCCGTACTTTGCGACTGATCCCAAATCACCGTCGGCAAATGTTCAACATCGGTGTTGACTGCGTATCCGAAGAGGAGAAGCATAATGACAGGCATGCCTATGGCAATGGCTAGGCTGGTTCGATCCCTGCGAATTTGGATAAATTCCTTTTTAAGGATAGACAAAAAACGGGTGATATTAAAATTCAGAAATCGCATCAGGGGCGCCTCCCTTGCGTAAGCGCCTGATTTCGCGGATCATCAGAGGCTTCATGTTCGACATAATGAATGAAGAGATCATCAAGGTTATCTTTTCCTTCGCTTGCTTTCATTTCTGCCGGTGAACCAAAAGCAATCATACGTCCGTAGAAAACAAAACCGAGATAGTCGCAGCTATCCGCTTCATCCATGTAATGGGTGCTCACAAGAATCGTAATCCCTTCACGCGATACCTGTCGAATGATATCCCAAAAAACACGACGGGAAACCGGATCAACTCCCGCCGTTGGTTCATCCAAAACAAGGAGCTGGGGTTGATGGAGCAAAGCACAGCCTAAGGCTACCCTTTGTTTCCAGCCTCCTGAGAGCGATCCTACGAGCTGCCCAAGCCGTTCCTCAACACCCATCCGCTCGATAATCTCGGCCTTTCTCTTTTTTGCTTCTTGCCCTTTGAGATTATAAATTCCCGCATAGAAATCGATATTCTCGGCAACGGTTAAATCTTCATACAGGCTAAACTTCTGCGACATATAGCCAACCCGCTGTTTGATCTCCTCAGATTGGGTCAAGACATCATAGCCTAAAACCTTCGCTTTGCCTTCTGTAGGAAGCAAAACTCCGCAAAGCATTCGTATGACAGTTGTCTTCCCCGCCCCATTCGGTCCGACAAAGCCCAAGATTGAACCCGCAGGCAATTTAAAGCTTACGCCCCTTACTGCGGTATAATTTCCAAAACGTTTCATTAGTCCCTGGCAATCAATGGCGAGATTCATATTCTCACCCCTTACTGAAAGAGAACGTCTGCAGGCATCCCCGCTTTAAGTACGTCTTTTCCCTCATTTAATCTGACTTTTACGGCATAGACCATTTTGGTTCGTTCTTCCTTAGTTTGCACGTTTTTAGGCGTAAACTCCGCCTGATCAGAGATATAGGTAATCTCGCCTGCAAACGTTTGGTCCGGATAAGCATCTACGCTGACGTGAGCTGTTTCACCAATTTTCACTAACTTAAGTTCAGCATCAGGGACATAAACCTTAATCCATAGATCTTCCGGGTCGCTCAAGGTGACGATAGGTGCACCCGGGTTGACGATTTTCCCCGGTTCCACATGGCGGTAAAACACCACTCCGTTAAGCGGGCTTTTAATGACTGTTTTCTCAAGCGACAATTGGGCAGCGTTGACTCCCTGTTCGGCGATATTGACCGCCGATTTCTGAGCCTGAATCGAGGGTTCGGTTAAACCAGCCAAGGCCTGATCAAGGGTGGCCTGGGCTGCCTCCACTTGGGCTTTCGCACTTTCATGCTGGGCATTAACAGAATCCAGTTTATTTTGTTCAGCATCCACATCTTTCTTCGGCACCGCCCCGGCACTGTAAAGCTGTTGTAAATCCGCCAGATTTTTTCTTTCAAATTGCACGTTTTGCGCCAGCCCATTTTCTGTCGCTTGGGCTTGTGCCAGAACAGCCTGTAAACGGCGAACTTCCTCCGAACGGGACCCATTTAACATATCGTTAAGTCTTGCCTGGGCTTGCTGAAGCTGTCCTTTGGCGATTTCCAGTGAAGTTTTGGCGGCCCGGTCATCTTGCCGGGCAAGAACATCCCCAACTTTCACACTCTGTCCTTCCTGAACTAGGACCTCGGTCAACCTCCCGCCTTGTTCCGGTTGAACAGGTACTTCCGTCGTTTCGATTGTGCCTGAATATGTACGATCCTCGGATTTATTCCAAAGATTATTCTTGACTCCCAGCCATACGCCAGTTCCCAGAACTGATACTAAAAGAATTAGGGCAATGATTTTCCTTTTCATGTGTCTCCTCCTTGGTCTGTGAAAACAGTTTTTTTTACTCCCTTGAACTTCGGGCCCCATCGAGATAAATTTGAATAATGCCTTTGATCGCTTCACGGTTCTGTTGTCTTTCTCCCGTATCTGGAAATAAGGAAAGGGAAATGAGATAAAAGGCAAAGACACCGACTAAGGAGCGAGCCAAAACCCAAGAATCCATATCTTGGCGCAATTCCCCTCTTTCTTGGCGCTGCTCAATAAACCTGAGGAAAAACTTCTTGCTGGGTAGGATAACCCCGTTCATCAGGGCTTCCTTTAATTCCGGGTGATAATTCGATTCCACCCAGATCACCCTTAATAGAGGGAGGATTCGTTGGACATGCTTTTGGCGGTCTTCCATGATGATCAAGAATACCTCTTCAAGCGGAAGATCCTCATTTTCGACCAAAAGCTCTTGCAATGAACCGGAAACTCCAGGACCGACCAGATTTTGCATGAGCGGAATAATGGTTGCAAGAAGAATATCTTTCTTGGTCTTAAAATGCCTGAAAATCGTTCCTTCTGCCACACCCGCGGCATGGGCAATTTCATTTGTTGTTGTTGCGCTGTAGCCCTTTTCCAGAAAGATCTTTAAGGCAGCTTTCAAGATGTTCCATTGCTTTTCGGAAAGTTGTTCATAAGGACTTCCTTCCCCTTGCCAGTGATAATTAAATAATTCTTCAAATTCATCCATAACTATTCTCCTTTTAGAAAGAGTAGAATTAAGTGTTGAGTGAGTACTTACTCATATTTTAGATGGAATTATCTTTTTGTCAATCCCTAAATTTTGAAAGCTTGTGATTAGATCGAGTATGAATAATGTGGGTGTATTTTTCTAAAGAAATCTGTCTTTTATGATTTGAAAAATAGGAAGGGAATATATATAATTCAATTTAACAAGGTATTTCCATCAATTTGAACCTATCCCTCTTAGGAATGGTCGCTAAGAGTGCTCTTGCCTTGGGGTTCGGTCGATGAGTTGAATCGGCACGCTTGGTATTTTGAAAATAATGCTGGAGTTATAGTGGAGGTTTAGCTTATGCGAAGAAACCGTTTAGTAACGTCTATAATTGCACTGCTTACCATTGCCTTGTGCCTTTCCGTTTCAGTTCCTGTTTTTGCGGCAGAAAAGAGTAATATCCGTCTCACTTTTCCAGCTAATGAAACAACAATAAATAAACCAGAACTTAATTACAGAAGTTATATATTCAGGAATCAAATCCCGATCAAATATGACATTCAGGGAACGGAAAATCATTATATCATGTACATAACGGAAGTTGATGCTAACGGAAAGTTTATAAAACCAGTATATATATACCTTGTACCAGTTTTTCCGGGACAAGTTTATGATGAGAGGACAGCCTATATCCCGGATACCCATCTTGTGTTTGATCATTATTATAAAGTCGAAATTTGCCTATTAGCGAGTGGTCCTATTAATCATAATGAGGCTTGTGGATACTTTCAATTCTAATAGGAACCGATAGAAGGGGGGGATGAGGTTGAAGAAGCATGTTAAAGTAATTGCAATAATAGCCCTAGCTTTTTTCGTCAGTATTGGACCTCTTAATATTAAAACGGTGAGTGCCTCACCATCGGAAGCAATATCGACAGAGCGGCCAATGATTACATCCATTGGCATTAATCCGCAGACGCCTGCTAAAGTGGCCAATTCTTATGCATGGGTAAGCCAAGGTCAAACGCTGGAATTTAATTTGCTGGATATTAACGGCCATCCCGTAAATTATGGAAATTATTCCGGTGAGGTGACCTTGAGTGGTCCTGCCGTTTTTGAAAATAGTTGCCGGAAGACCTATCTAAAGCTGACAAACGGACGCGGATTATTAACAGTCTACGGCATGAGTGATAATTATTCCGGAGAACTCACGGTTACGCCGCATTTCAAGAATTTGATGAATAAGTCATTTACCGAAAAATTTGTGATCCCCGAATCATCCGGAGCTGCCAAGCAAGTGGTTCTTAATGAGCTTCCTTCAACCACTGTCTTTAGCCATGAAAAATTGAGTTCTTACGAAGCCGCTCCCTTCCTAACTTACTATCTGCAGGCGGTGGATGCAGATAAAAACCCAACGGTTTATGATGTCCCGACGGATCTAACAGCGTCAGTCACGTGTAACGGTGAAGCGGTTAAGGAAATGGTGGCGACGCCGCTAGTCGCAGCCAAGGGGACCTATCGTATTCAGCTTCAATTAACGAATAAGGCGATGCAGGATATTTCTAAGATTCAGGCCGGTACCTATACGGTTACTTTTAGGCCGAAGGATACGGCGCAGGCAGCTTTTGCTCCATTGACAGAAACGTTTACCGTGATGAACTATTAAAGACTCCAAAATATGATTGACAAAAGCAGTGGCGTACGAAATTAATTATCGTACGCCATTTATTATTATTCATCATTGACAGGAAATGCAAAATGTAAAGAGAATTAAGCAGATAATGTCAATTAAAATCGGATATGGGCCAAGGGTACAATGTTGAAAGTACGATTAAATTAGGTTGAATGTTCAGGAATATTTACGGGGCAGGTGGGAAAAGTCCATGAATATCGGGAAGGTCATAGGCAATCTTGAACAATATAAAAGTAGCTGTGACTCTCGATCAGCTGAAAGAATGGCTTTCGTCCGCCGATTACTCCGGGCTATATGATACTATGACGCGATTAGAGGAACTCGGTTTGCTCAAGCCTGTCGGTTCCGCCCGTAACAACAACGGCATGGTGCCGCCACTGCGGCTCAAATACCGGATTCTGCGTCCGCAGGAAGACGATTCCGCCGACTTTGACGCGATCCGGCAGCTTTCCCCCCGCCCTTGATATCTCGGGCTATCTACTTACGGCTTTTTTCCGATGCATAATATTTGTGAAGAGAATCTGTGATTTATACCTTGAAGGCAGGATTGACCGTTTTAGTTCGCGAATATACAAGATAACGATTAAGCTAAGGGGGACTTTTTTTGTCTGGATTGAATAAGATTGCAATATTATTGACGAGTTTATGTATTTTCGGCTTTACCCATCTTCAAGGGGCTTCTGCTGAAACGATAAGTTCGCGATTGGCCGGGAACGATCGATATCAAACTGCGATAGCTGCCAGTCAATGCGGATGGCCGCAGGGAGCTTCGACGGCAGTTTTAACGACAGGAGAAAATTATCCGGATGCCCTGAGTGCCGCACCGCTTGCGGCAAAATACAAAGCGCCGATTTTGCTTGTGAATTCTTCGGGCATGGGTGCAGAGACGGCCAGTGAATTAAAACGTTTAAACACCAAAAAAGTCTATATTATCGGCGGAACCGGGGTTATTCCTAAAAGTGTTGAAAGTCAATTAAGGTTAGCCGGAATATCGGCGGTTCGCCTAGCAGGGCAGGATCGCTATGATACGGCTTTAGAGGTAGCGAAAACCGTAGGTACAAGCAAGGGGGTGTTTGTAACTTCCGGTGAAAGCTTTGCGGACAGTTTATCGGCTGCCCCGATTGCGGCCGGGCAGGGGATGCCTATTTTATTAGTCCCGAGGGATGGCCTTACGCCAAATGAGAAGAACTTCATAGCTAAAGCAAAGCTAAAGAGGATAGTTATTGTTGGCAGTGAAAATGAGGTCTCCGCGACCGTGCAAAACCAGCTCCCCGGTTCAGAGCGAATTGACGGAGAAAATGCTTATGATCGAAATGTTGCTCTTCTCAAGTCCTTTGAGGATACTCTGAATAGGGATAAAATCTATGTGGCAACAGGAGAGAATTTCCCGGATGCTTTATCAGCCTCCGCCCTTGCTCAACGGAATATGAATGGGGTTCTTCTTATACAAGGAAATACGATCCCAACCTCCGTACAAGATTATCTCGGTTCGCGGATTATAGGCCATATAGAGATCATGGGAGGAGAGGGCGTGATCCTTCCGGCCACGGAATACAACCTAGCAGGCATGACCGCTCGAGTCGTGCAATTGGAGGAAATGACGGTTCGGGTACAGGAAAAGCAGACCTATGATCTTCCGAAAACAGTCAGTGTCAAAACAAATAACGGTAACTGGACGGAGGCTCCTGTGACCTGGGATCTTGCATCAGTATCAACAGAAAAAGCAGGCACTTACACCTATAGCGGAACAATATCCGGTTACAGCGGAGAGGTAAAATTATGCCTCATTGTCGAGCCGATTCTTAATAAGGTTGAAACCATAACCGCAGAGGTTATTCAGGGGAGCACTTATACATTACCCGATAAAGTTAAGGTAATGCTGAGTGACGAAAGTTACAAAATGCTGCCGGTTAAATGGACGACTAACCCATCGGTGAGCAATCTCAGTAAAATAGGAACCTATACCTTTCAGGGAACGGTAGAAGGAACGAAGCTTACTGCCAACCTTAAGCTGATTGTTTCCGAGGATTCCGCGATTAAATTCAATGATAAAGCCTTAGAATGGTGTGTAAAAGATGCGCTGGGCCGACAATCTTCTACCCAACCGGTCTATCGAAGTGATGTTTTAAGTATAACTTCCTTAGATGCAAGTGGTCATAGCATCAGAAACCTTACCGGGTTGGAAGCATTTACAAATTTAATCTCTTTGGATTTAAGCCAAAATCGTTATTTAAAAGGGGCGGACCTTGCTCCGCTTCAAAAGCTGACCAATCTGCAGTCTCTTAACCTTGCGTATAATGATTTGGAAAAAATAGATTCGTTAAAAAACATTACATCGCTTTCGTCGCTTGATATCAGTAATAATCGAATCTCGGATTTTTCACCTCTGAAAGGGTTAACACAACTGACGTCGCTCTATTTAATAGGGAACAGTTCCGAGGATTATAGTTCAACTCGGTTGTACTATAATCAGTTAGCCCAGAAAGATTTCATTTTGGATTCTGGCAGCGGTGAGTATCTGGTCCCGGCGAATATTGTGGCTAATGCTTCGAGTGATCATCAGATTGACCTTAGATGGAATTTAGTAAACAACGCAACTTCCTATAATGTTTACAGATCAACTTCCTATGATGGTATTTACAGTAAAATCGATTCGGTGAGCACGCCCTATTATACGGATATTTATGTTTCCCCGGGAATCACGTACTACTACAAAATTCAAGGGGTGAACCCTCCGAATGTCGGTGATTACTCAAGAATTGTTTATGCAACAACAAAGTCCAACAGCATTGTTCTTTCAGCTCCGGAGAATTTGGCGGCGACTCCTTTGCCAGATCGCAAGATTTATCTCACATGGAATAATGTGATGAATGGTATCTCCTATAATGTCTATAGAAGAACTGCGGATTCGGGAATATATACAATCCTTGCTACAGTCAATACCCCTTATTATACTGACGAAAGCGTGGTACCGGGGATTACCTATGATTACAAAGTGCAGGCAGCAAACACTTCCGGAACAGGGCCGTATTCTTCGGCTGTTACGGCGACTGTATCATCAAAGTGAATAACAGTGAAGAAGTCAGCTCACCCTAAAAAATAAATACCGATCATCAAATTCTTCTTGCATATTAAAAAGAGAACTTATAAACTGATTACCATAAGTAGTTATGAGGAGGAGTTTAAGTGAAAAAAGTCATGTCAATACTGTTAGTTGCTTTTATATTGATCGGCTCTTCAACAACAGTGCTGGCGGGGGATAATTCGCTCGACATCGAAAAAGCAGCAATTAAGACCATTGAGAATTCCCAAGATATTGAAAGCATAAATCGAAAAGTAGATGTTCTCCAGAAAAAATCCATGGACGTCGACTCGATGGTGAATCAGGTAAAGGCTATATTACCCTATGCGGGCCTTTATTCAATGGTGGAATTGATAGCCTTATACCCTATGGAAATAGAAAGTGCGCAGTTTCAACTAACAAACATACAACAAGTGGCGACGAATGGGGTCCGCATTTCATCGTATAAAGGCTATGCGGATCTCTTAAAAGCTAAAAGTGCGATGGACATCCAACAGCAACTCATGCTGGATCTAGAGGCGGATTACCAAAAAGCACAGAAAGAGCAATCCATTGGCGAGATAACTTCTGCTCAGTTAAGGCTAAGTGAGATTGCCTATCTTAAAGCAGAAAATTCTTATCAAGGAGCCCGCAAAACGTATGACTCGGCATTGATGGCGGTGAATAAGGCTATGGGAGAGGATATCTCCAAGAATTACGGGACTCTGCAGGATGATAACATTATCCCTTCGGATGAAATCAGCCCCTTAAGTGAATACGTTAATAATGCGTTAGCCAATCGGGCGGAGATCGCTAACGCTCAAAGCACCCTCGATACGAAAAAGAAAGAATATGATTATCGCATCGCTGAAATACCGACCGATTTCGAGTTTTATAAACAAAAACAAGAGTATATCATTGCAAGTGCTCAAAACGATCTTGATCTGGCTAAAATAAAGGTTCAAGAGGATATTACCGATTCATATAAAATGTTAGAACCGGCGATGAAGAATTGGGAGGCCCAGAAGATTCTTCATGAAAAAGCAGTTTCTGATCTGCAAAACACGGAACTTGAATATGAAACCGGTCTAATTTCTTTGCAAGCCTTGGGCGATGTTAAAGTTGCGAAGGCTCAGGCAGACGTGAACTATCGGAATGCGCAATTGGATGCTTGGCTTGCCCAAACGGTCATGTTTTGGGCAAGCGGGATTGGATATAATCCTCAATCATTGTGGCCGGCGAAAAATGTCGATTTTTCAATTAGTCCTTATCCTTCTGAAAATAAACAAAACCCTTCGGAGGGACATGACGACTAAAGCTCATGATACGATCTTATTAAAGACGAAAATGGTGAAATGTGGAGGTGCCTTCTTTGAAAAAGAAATCCTTAAGTGTTTGTGCACTTGTTCTAACAGCTTCCCTTGCCGGTTCGATTCTCTTCTCAACCCCAAATACCTGGGCAGCGGACGGTGCAGCTCAGTCTTCTGCCGATACGACTGTAAATTTAGCTCCCGAGAATTCGTCATCCCCGGATTCAACGACGAATACGTCTTCGGAAGATACGAAAACCCCTGCGGATTCTTCAACCCTGAACCTCTCACTGGAAGATGCATTGAAGATGGTTGAAACAGGCAACAGTGAGCTGCAGTTATTGGATAGTAAGATTTCGATCTATGATAAACAAAACCAACAAGCCTTGGCTAGACGTGCTAAAGTTGCCATTTCTGATGA
The DNA here is from genome assembly GCF_034927245.1 of Desulfitobacterium sp. Taxonomy (GTDB): domain Bacteria; phylum Bacillota; class Desulfitobacteriia; order Desulfitobacteriales; family Desulfitobacteriaceae; genus Desulfitobacterium_A. The sequence goes on along the minus strand of NZ_JAYFQK010000044.1, from coordinate 3,981 downwards.
GAATTCGAAGAAAGATCACGATCTTAATTATAGAAGAACTCAGTGGACTTTAGATAATGCAAAGCATGATCGTGATACAAAGTTAAAAGACCTCAAGGCTGAGATAACTAATCAATATGAAAGTATCTTGGCACTTCAGCAGAGAGCCGCGAATCTCAATAAGCAGCACGGCGACCTGGAAACCATGATAAAGCAGACAAATCTACAGATTGAGCTTGGCTTACAGATTCCCTCGAGTATATATCCCTACAATGCTCAAAAGGCTCAGATTGAAGCGGGTCAGAAGCTCGTTGCGAACAGCATTAAGAGCGCTATGAATATCATAAAAAAAGATCTGGGGGTTGATCTTGACAGGGAAGTTGTTTTGACTTCAAAGCTGGGTGAGTATACAAAATACGATGATTCAGATGTTGATAATAAGATCGCCCAAGCTGTAAATAAAAACTATGATATCCAAAGATATACGCAGGATATAGAAATTACGCAAATTGAGTATAATATTGATTTTTACTATGACGATAGCAATGCCGATACAGTTGAAGCAAGTATAGAGGACAAAAAGGCGGCACTGAAGGATTTACCAGTTACGAAGGAAGTCGAATTGCGCACAGTCTATAATTCCCTAAAAACTCTAGAACATAAAATTGTCGCGGATCAATTGACTTTAGAAGCCGATCAGATCAATATCGATACTATGCAGAAGAAGATCGATGCCGGACAATCAAGCTCTTTGGAGATAATTCCGTTGCAATCCACGCTTTATACTGATCAATATACTTTAGATCAAGATATCGTTACCTATAATAAAGTAGTAGCCGAATTCAAAAACAGCCTAGAGAAGTAATCCCTTGTAAATATTAACTGTAACATATGAGAAATTTGAAAGAAATAGCCGTCTTTCATGATGAAAGACGGCTATTTTCTGGTAATATATACGATAGGGTTCATTGTAAATTGAGCAGAACAGGGCATCCTTAGGATAAATTTGAGAACTTGAAGGAGAATGGGATAACATGTACAGAAAACTTATGACGGCTATCTTAATCTTAGTTATGGTATTAGGAATGGCAGGATGCGGAAGCTCAACGGCTGAGGAGCAGCAACAAAATGACTCAGCAGATCAAACACCGCAAACGGATTATTTAACACCTGTACCGGAAGGGTCATCTCTCGTTGACGTAAATATTGACTTATCGAAGCAGCTTATGGAGCAAGAAGATGTCTTGGGTAATCAAATTTATGAGCAAAATGGAATTACTTACGGCGATATTACGTTTAAAAGCGAAGTCGATAAGAAATATGCTCATAATCTATTAAAGGAATTCTTAGCTCAATTAAAGACGAGTTATTCTGGCAAAGAGATTACAGTGCAAGCAGTCAGTGAAGGGAATGTATTTGATTCCATCTCATTTAAACCGTGATGAAACTAAAAAAACATAAGGGTGTGACGTTATGAATTTAAGTGAGCCTTATCCGTTTGATGAGGAACACTGTTCACAGGAAATACAGGATCTTCTGAAGGAAGCAAGGACGTTGCTTTCTCCTAAGCACTTAATCCTTCGCTTAGATGAGAATCTGCCGATGGATTTGGATGTTCATGCATATGAAGATGAGGAAGAAAATTGTATCATCTTAATAAGATCAAACACGATGAATGAGGTTACACTTTCCCATGAAATACTTCACCTTTTAGTGAAACCTATTGTACCACAACTTATCCGCGTGGTTAAATTTGATCTGGTCGGCATTATCGGTACAGAGCTTCAAGGGTACTTGGAACATTACTGGATACGAGCAGAGCAAGAACGGCGGGGAATCTTAACCTCTGAAATCGAGCAATCGCTTTTTCCAAACCTATTGGGGTTCTTGGGCTCGGATTATGAAGAACTAGGGAGGAATATCCAAAAAATAGTATTTTTAAATAACTTGATTTTATCTTATCCAACAATCCTTGAAAAACATCGCGTAGATTTAACGCGCAGAAATACGCAGTCTTTAAAATGGGCGGAACGAATTATGGCGCATTATCCGCAGCAGACGCTGACCGATCCTTCGGTGGCTAGAAAGTGCATTATTGACGCGCTTACGGAATGGACGGCTATTTTCCGGGAATGTGGCTTAAGTCCCGACTTATTGCGTTATCTTATCACTGTCATTCCTGTGTTTACAGAGGCCCAATTAATACTTCCTGCCAAGTGGGTGCTTGGTTTTATACCTGAAGCGATCAGCGCTGATCAAACAGGTGAAATTAGCAGTGTATTATATATGCTTAAGGATGGACAAGGCTGTGCCTTATTGACACTACAGGAATCAGAACGGGATTTGCTTTTTCACCATTACAACACCATGATCCTAAAGCAATTTTTGGAGGCAGTTCCTATCCCTTGGCTAGCAGGGGCGTGAGCGTTTTGCGGACGATTTTAGTTTCAGGGGTCCCCCGAAATCACCTTTTTGGGCAGGCTCATTGATTTAGGCCAAATAGGAATCAAAAAAGAGGCTAATTTATGAAAAAAATCATAATAGCCTCTTTTTGTTATTCCCAAAGACTACTTAAAGAAATCAAGTATATAGTGTAGTTCAGATAAAATATCCTTATCCTTCGAAGAATATAGTCTTTCCGATAATAATCTTATACGTTTAGAATCATTTAGAACTGCTTCTAGAACCGCGTCGTGTACAAGTTCCTTCCCCTTCGAACTTAAAGTTAATAGAGTTATTCTCCCATCTCTTGGTTCAGGTATTTGTTCTAATAAATTTTCTTTTAGCAGGGACTTAACTAAGATTGAAACTGTATTTTTGGCTAACCCACTTTGTTTAGCAAGTTCCGAATAGTTACATTTTTCTTTAAGTGAAAGATTATAAAGTAGGTGTAGCTGAGCTCCCGATAGATTAAAGTTTTTTGCTAATTTATCTCTGGAAATTTCAATATGTCTTGTGATTTGCCGCAATAGATTGTAAAACCCATATATGTCTTGAAATTTGACAAAATTATCATGCCCTTCCATTATGAAATCACCTCCTGTCGTATATTAAACGAATTTGGATGTATTTATATATATTCGGGGGAAAAACCATTATTATAACGTGCTATACTAAAAACGCAAAGAAAAGGTTCTATATAGAACTTGTTCGTTATAATACATATAATTCTAATGTAATAATCAATACTATATTATACTACGATCTACGCTACTCATAAGAAAATATAGAAAGGACAACATTTATATGTTTGAGGAGAGCCTCAATAAGAGACCAAGTATGCGTGAGAAAACGATCTTAGCGCTTGACAATCTCCTTTATGAGAGAAATAAAGGAGATGAACAACACTGTTATCGTGTTTGTGTGTTGTGCCAGAGAATGGGGAAGGTTTTAGGCTTGTCAGATCGAAAAGTCATGGACCTTAAAAGTGTTGGCTTACTTCATGATATTGGGAAGATTGGGATTGATGAACAAGTTCTTAATAAGCAAGGAGAACTGTCAGAGGAGGAATGGAGGGAGATTAAACGTCATCCGCAGATTGGTTATCGGATTATCAGTAAGTTCAATAATATGGAAGGTATAGCTGTAAATATCTTAGCCCATCATGAACGTTGGGATGGCCAAGGCTATCCTAAGGGCTTAAAAGGGGAGGAAATTCCCCTCTATGCTCGCATTAGTGCAGTTGCAGATACCTATGATGCGATGACGCATGACCGAAGCTATCGAAAGGCTTTATCTAAAAAGGAAGCGATCGAGGAATTGAAAAGAAATGCGGGAACTCAGTTTGACCCAGACTTAGTCAAACTTTTTCTGGAAAAGGTCGCAATGCTTTAAAAATTTAGGAAGCGGTGAACTCTTAAATTGTGACCGCGTACGCTAAATGGCGGTGAAAGACTTAGCGCCAAAGGCGCTGATACAAAATGGTGATAATGCAGGAAAAATGACGATAAACGGAGAAAGCCATCCCTTGTAAAAAATGCAAGGAGATGGCTTCTTCATCTT
>NZ_JAYFQK010000020.1:0-105281 GCF_034927245.1 Desulfitobacterium sp. | reverse complement strand
AGCTTTTCGAGAATTCTTTTTTAAATAATCAGCTAAAAAACGTTGAAAAGGCTAGCTAAAAAGTAATAACGAGTTGTAATTTACAATTTTGAGTTTGCAAAAACTTTACCTAATAGCACCTAAAGGGGTGCGAAACTTCAGGTTTAATATATGAATGAGCAAAGCTTTTATACAATTTGAAAGATAATTGGATTTAGCGATGCTCTTTCTTTTATATAAATGTGATCGAATTATGAAATATGGAAATGAAAGGACATTTTCGATAGGAGAATCGCAACTTATATAGTAAAATTATATATGTGCTAGTTTTAATATGTGCAAGTTTTTAGAGGAGGTGGAAGTATTTAATGAGTAGACAAACTGAAAGCATTATGGATAAGGTCTGGAATATTTTCAGTTCGATGAAAACAGGACTAGTCCTCTTGGGAGTTATCGCTGTTGTATCCGGCATCGGTACTCTCATTCCGCAGGAAGCGCTAGACCCCGGGGGGGCAAAAAGTGTAAATTCTTTATGGAAAATGCTTGGTTTCACGCATCTTTACTCAACGTCTTGGTTTCGGCTTATTCTCGGGCTGCTGAGCATCAATCTCTTGGTCTGTAGTATTCAGCGTTTTAATGGTATTTATCGTAAAACTTTTAAGCCTCAGCCGCCGCAATCAGCTTCATCCATACCGTCCAAAATTCAGACCCGAATTTCGGGAAACGATAAAAAACTGCGTGAAGCTGTATCCGAAGTACTTAAACACAAAGGTTATCAATTAAAGATAAATGAGCAAGAAGGACGTTGGAGTTTTATCGCCCAAAAACACAAATGGGGGAATTGGGGTTCCTTAATCACACACATTGCTTTTATTGTCCTTGTTGTGGGGGCTCTAGTTGGCTCAATGACCGGCTTTAAAGGTTTCTTTATGGCGGGGGAAGGGGAAACCTTACCCATTCAGCAAATAAAAGTAAGCAAGGGCAATGTTGCAGAGAATTTTTACGTTAAAATCAACTCGGCAGAGGATCGGGTCTTAGCGAATGGGGAACGCGATAATTGGTATACTGATCTCAGTATTTTAGAATCAGGCCAAGAAGTCGCCCGTCAAACGATATCTGTTAATCATCCCTTTTCTTATCAAGGGGTTACTTTTTATCAATCCAGTTTTGCCCAAGGGGGTAAATTTACAGTCAATGTGAATGGGCAGAAGGTTCCTTTTATCTTACAGAATAAAGGCGGAAATTATTTTCAGGCTCCGGGAACTGACCTCTATTTCATTCTTGCCGCGGTGAAGGCTGATCCCAAAGCACCTATTGTTCTTTACCAAGTCTATCAAGGGAATTCTTCACAACCCTTAGCAATGGGTCAAATGAATTTAGGGGAAGTCAATAAAATTAATGATACCGTTTCCTTGACGTTTGATGGATTATCAAGTTTTACGGGCCTTCAGGTAAAAAAAGACCCCGGGGTAAACTTGGTTTGGTTAGGATGTGCACTATTGATGATAGGGCTTGTTCTTTCCTTCTATTGGAGACCGCACACAATTTCTGGTATTCTTGAAATGCAAGAGGAATCCTACCTGCATATGGGTGCGATTCGTGGTAAACTTGCAGTGGGAACACAAGAGGAGTTTAACCAGATTGTTGCTGATATAAAGAAGCGGCTTGCGTCTGATTCAGTCAGAAGTTAGACGATGAAAATTCGTCAAAAGAGGAGATGGTAACATGAATGTGACCTTAAATAACATCGAAGTGATGATGTTTTATATCATGGTTGCTGCTTACTTTTTGAGTGCTGCAATATCTTGGTTAACGCTTGTTGTCAAAAAAGAATGGCTTGAACATTTGGCCACAGGAATGGCGTTTATCGGTTTAGTTGGAAATACGGTTGCCATTGTGGTACGAACGATCATCTCACAAAGACCCCCACTGTCTAATGGCTATGAATTTATTCTTACGTTTTGCTGGGGAATTGTTGCAATCTACTTGTTTGCTCAGTTAAGATACAAGGTGAGGAATTTAGCGAATTTTGTTATGCCTATTCCTTTTCTTCTTCTTGTATTCATTATCATGACAATGGGTCCAGATGAGCGCGTTGCCGCGGCTATTCCTCCGGCGCTTAAAAGCTATTGGTTAACATTTCATGTTCTAACCGCCATGCTTTCCTATGGTGCTTTTGCAATTTCCTTTGGCTTGGGCTTGATGTATTTAATTAAAGCAAAGAAAGAAGAGAAATTCGGAGTAGAATCGGTAGATAAAGGATGGACTTCACGCTTTCCTGCATCCCAGGTACTCGATGAGTTATCTTATAAGATCATTGGTTTTGCTTTCCCCATGCTGACTCTGTGCATTATTACAGGTGCGATCTGGGCAAATTATGCTTGGGGAACATACTGGTCTTGGGATCCGAAGGAAACGTGGTCCCTAATTACTTGGATTATTTATGCCGCCTATCTTCATGCTCGGCTTATGTATGGATGGAAAGGCAAAAGAGCCGCCTGGCTTGGGGTTATTGGTTTTATCGCTGTTTTGTTTACCTTCTTTGGCGTTAATTACTTCTTGCCGGGACTTCATTCCTACGCATAAGAATTAGCAAAAAAGGGGAAGGTCTTAGGTCAATTGATGATTATTGAATTTCGGATGTAAAAGAAGGTGCTTAATGTAGTGGCAGATTATTATCCTATTTTTGCTGACTTAAGACAAAAAACGGTTTTAGTGGTTGGTGGAGGAAATGTTGCATACCGCAAGGTTCAAACATTGTTAGAGCATGGGGCAATTGTGTGGATTGTCTCTCCAAAGCTGGTCAAGGATTTAGAAGCCTTGGTGGATTCTAAACACTGTTTTTGGTTAAAGAAAGAATACAGTGCAGATGATATTCAGGATGCTGCGCTTATTTTCTCCTGTACTGAAAAAGATGAGGTCAATGCTGTTGTTTCATGTGATGCCCAAAAGAATAAACGTCTGATCAATGTAGTCGATGATCCCGAAAAATGTACGTTTATCGTTCCTTCCATCATGGAACGCGGTGACTTGCAGGTTGCCGTTTCTACAGGCGGAAGCAGTCCGATCGTGGCACGGCAAATCCGGGAACAACTCCAAACGCAATACGGCCAGGAATATGCGGAATATCTTGCGTTACTAAAAGAATGGCGTAATAGAGTTAAGTCGGATTTATCACCGGAACAGAAAAAAAGGTTTTGGTCTAAAGCAACCGACGGTGATGTTTTAGCGTTGATTAAAAATGGCCGACTTAGTGAAGCGAAAGGAGTGATCGAGCATTGTTTCCGGTCACTGTAGGATTAAATCATCGTAGCGCCCCGGTTGAAATCCGCGAGAAGGTGAGCTTTCCCCATTATAAAATTGAAGCCGCACTTCATGAATTGAAGTCTTATCCGGGTCTTGAAGGGGTTGTCATCCTCAGCACGTGTAATCGACTCGAGATTTATGCCGCAACGACAAATATAGATTTAGGGATTAGCTCAATAAAAAGTTTTCTTGCTAATCAAGCTCAGCTCGAAGAAAAAGTTCTGTTCGAGTACCTCACTGTTCACACCTTGTATGAAACCGTTCGCCATCTGTATCGTGTTGTTTCCGGTTTGGATTCAATGATCTTAGGTGAGACACAAATTCTCGGACAGGTCGCTTCCGCATACGAAAAGGCTGTAAAAGCTGGGGTGACCAATAAAGTCATCAATGTTTTTTTCCAGAACGCCTTAACCGTAGGCAAGAGGGTTAGAACGGAGACCCAAATTGATCAACATCCGACTTCTATTTCCTACACTGCGGTCGAACTCGCTAAACACGCTTTGGGAGATCTCGCAGGCCGAAACATCCTTATTTTAGGTGCGGGCGAGATGAGTTCTCTAACCGCGAAACATCTTGTAGCTAATGGGGCAGGTACAGTCATCGTCTCCAATCGCTCTCATGCCCGAGCTGAAACTTTAGCTGCCGAATTTAATGGAATTGCAGTTCCCTTTGAAAAGCTTTCGGAAAGTATGCAGGAAGTCGATATTGTCATTTCAGCGACTTCTGCGGCGAACTTCGTAATCCCCCCCGAACAGATTCAAAAAGTCATGGAGCAGCGAAACCATCGGCCTTTATTGCTCATCGATATTGCCGTGCCACGGGATATTCACCCGGATGCTGCCAAGATTCCCGGGGTAAAGTTATTTGATATAGATGATTTGCGCGAAGTCGTTGATAAGCATCAAAACGCTCGAAGAATTGCGGGAAAAAAAGCAGAATTGATCATAGAAGAGGAAATGGAGCAATTTATGAAATGGCATAATTCGCTGTTTGTGATTCCAACGATTGTTGCTTTGCAGCAGCGGGGAGAAGAAATCAAAAACTATCAACTGGAACATGCCTTTAACAAATTAGGGGGACTCACAGAGAAACAAGAGAAAATAGTTCGTTCTATGGCAAATTCGATTATCAATCAATTACTCCATACCCCGATTACTAACTTGAAGGAGTTTGCGACAACCAGCCAAGGACATCTTTATACTGAAATCTTACAAAACTTATTTAGCTTGGATGTTGATGAAGAGTCGGTTCGCACGATGCGGAGCGTATCACAGAAACATAGCAAGGTTAAAACAAAGGAGGGCTAAATGAGTATCATTAGAATAGGGACACGAGACAGCGTTTTGGCGTTGTGGCAAGCCGAATGGGTCAAGTCACAGCTAAGCGTAATCTATCCTGAACATGAATTTATGCTTGTTTCAATGAAGACCAAGGGTGATAAAATTCTCGATGTACCGCTTGCCAAGATTGGAGACAAGGGATTATTTACGAAAGAACTTGAAAATGGTCTGCTGCGCGGCGAGATTGACCTTGCCGTACACAGCCTTAAGGATTTACCGACGATCTTGCCCGAGGGATTAAGCATTGGGGCGATTTGTGAACGTGAAGAACCCCGTGATGTTTTTCTAAGTAAGGATGGTACCCGTCTTGAAAATCTTCCTGAGGGTTCGGTGATCGGTACAAGCAGCCTGCGGCGCAAAGCTCAGTTGCAGCATTACAGGGCGGATTTAAAGTTCGCCGACTTACGAGGGAATCTGCAAACCCGTTGGCGCAAACTTGAAGAATCCTCGATGGCTGGAATTGTCTTGGCTTATGCCGGAGTAAAACGTTTGGGCTGGGAAGAACGGATTACTGAGCTTATCCCTGAAAATATCATGCTCTCGGCGGTTGGACAAGGGTCGATTGCGATTGAAATTAGTGCTGAACGAAAAGAGATCCTTCAATTGTTAAACCCCCTTCATCATGAAGAAACCAGTTTGGCGGTTCGTGCGGAAAGAGCACTGATGCGTCGTTTAGAAGGCGGGTGTCAAGTTCCGATCGGGGCTCTGGGAATCGTCAGCCCAAATGGAGTTCAATTGAAGGGAATGGTGGCTTCCTTAGATGGTCAACATCTTCTCAGAGGAAGTGCCGAAGGGAAGAATCCCGAAGAGATTGGCTATAACGTTGCAGATCAGCTTATCGCCCAGGGTGCGAAGGATATTCTTGATCAGATCAGGTCTCTCAGTTAATTATGAGTTGAAACGGAGTGTGGAAATTTGAATATAGGTTATGTTTATTTAGTGGGAGCAGGTCCGGGGGACCCGAAGCTTATTACGGTTAAGGGAGCTGAATGCATCGCTAAAGCTGAAGTACTTGTCTATGATCGGTTGGCATCCAGACGCTTACTGAGTCTTGCAAATCCTGAATGTGAAATGATTTATGTGGGTAAATCTCCGGATCGTCATACCCTGCGCCAAGAGGAAATCAATGAAGTCCTTGTTAAAAAAGGGCTGGAGGGAAAAATTGTGACCCGTCTAAAAGGGGGAGACCCATTTGTTTTCGGGCGGGGTGGAGAAGAGGCTGAAGCTTTACTTAATGCCGGTGTACCGTATGAAATCGTTCCCGGCGTAACGTCAGCTATTGCTGTACCGGCTTATGCCGGAATTCCGGTGACCCATCGGGATTTAACCTCCTCTTTTGCCGTGATTACAGGTCATGAGGACCCGAATAAGAATAGCTCGGCGATTGCCTGGGAACATCTTGCCAATTCTCACGGAACCTTAATTTTCCTAATGGGTATGGAGAATTTGGCCATGATTGCCAATAAATTGATCGAAAACGGCCGTGCGGCAACGACTCCGGTTGCTCTTATTCAATGGGGGACTCGTCTTGAACAGAGAACACTGGTTGGCCAATTGCATGATATTGCTGAAAGTGCCGAACAAGAAGGGTTTACGAATCCTTCGATTATTATTGTCGGAGAAGTTGTGAGCCTTCGTGAAAAACTTCAATGGTTTGAGAAAAAAGCGCTCTTTGGACAACGGATCGTTGTTACACGGGCACGCCATCAAGCGAGTGTCCTGTCACAGGAGATTGAAGATCTGGGAGGAGAACCTTGGGAATTTCCTGCTATCGAGCTTGCCCCTCCCAGTGATCCCAGCCAACTCATTAAAGCTGTCCGGGAGCTTAAACGGTTTAATTGGTTGGTTTTCACAAGCGTCAATGGGGTTGAAGAATTTTTCAAGGTGCTTAAAGAGCAGAAGAAAGATGTTCGCGATCTAGCAGGAATTGAGCTTGTAGCAATCGGCCCCGCAACTCAGAAAGCTTTGGAAAACCGTAGCTTGCGGGTTACCTTTGTACCGGAGGAATATCGTGCCGAAAAGATTATTGAAGGGCTTGCCAGTCGCGTCCTTCCCGGTCAAAGTGTGCTTCTCGCCCGGGCGGAAGAGGCAAGAGATATTTTGCCCGAGTCCTTAAAAGCCCTGGGAGCGGATGTTTGGGATGTTCCTGCCTATCGCACAGTTTTAGGACAAGCTGATAAAAAAGAACTTAAAACGATGTTAAGTGAAAAAATGATCCATGCCGTAACGTTTACAAGTTCATCCACTGTACGCAACTTCTTAAAACTGCTTGATGGAGACACCGCTTTACTGGAAGGGGTTAAGCTTTTTTCGATCGGCCCGATTACCAGTGCGACAGCACGGGAGCTGGGCTTAACGATTCATCGTGAAGCCGAAAAATATACGATTAAAGGGCTGGTTCAAGCCTTAGTGGAGGGTTAGAAATGATAAGCGTCACAAAACTACTTTTTAATACAGAGTACTTTGGCGATTCACTGCGCTACAGTGTCCATTCTCAAGGTGCAAAGAACGGAACGACGCTGGAAAGCGGTCCGGTTGTTGTTTGGAACTCAACTCGGACATGCAACTTGAGATGTATTCATTGTTATATGGAATCGGATGCTCAAAAATACGAAGGTGAGTTGACAACGGAAGAGGCCAAGCGATTCATCGATGATCTCGCTGAATTCCGGGTACCCGTCCTTCTCTTTTCCGGCGGTGAACCTTTGATCCGTCCCGACTTTTTTGAGCTTGCAGCATATGCTGCTTCCAAAGGAATTCGGCCCACGTTGTCTACGAATGGGACCTTGATTACCCCTGAAGTCGCCCAAAAGATCAAAGAGATCGGTGTTGGCTATGTCGGCATTTCACTTGATGGTTTACGTGAAGTCAATGATGAATTCAGGGGTAAAGAAGGAGCCTTCCAAAAGGCGATGGAAGGGATTCAGAACTGTGTCGCTGTCGATCAAAGAGTGGGACTTCGCTTTACGATTAACAGCCATAACTTAAGGGAACTTGATCATATTTTTGATTTCATTGAAGAAGAAAATATTAATCGGGTCTGTTTTTACCATCTTGTTTATTCCGGACGCGGTAATAAAATGATTGCTCAAGATGTGAGTCCTGAAGAATCACGTCAAGCGATGGAAACCATTATTCGTCGTACGATCGATTTTGAAAATCGGGGCTTAAAAAAAGAAATTCTGACTGTTGATAATCACTGTGATGGTGTCTACCTTTATCTCCGTACCCTGAAAGAGAATCCGGCGAAGGCCGAAGAAATAAAACGTTTAATTAGCTTCAACGGTGGAAACCGTTCCGGAATTGCTTTTTCTGAGGTTGATCCGATGGGTTATGTTCACCCGGATCAATTTACACAGCACATTACGTTTGGTAATGTCCGGGAAAGGAAGTTTGGGGATATCTGGACAGATCTATCGAATCCCATCCTCGCGGGGATGAAAGATCGTAAACCTTTGCTTAAGGGACGTTGCTCGAAGTGTCAGTATCTCGATTTTTGCAATGGAAATTTCCGAACCCGTGCCGAAGCAGTTACAGGGGATTTCTGGGAATCAGATCCGGCCTGTTATCTGACGGATGAGGAGATTGGGATAAAATAACCTAAGCTCTTTAATCGTAAAAACAACGGAGGTGTCTTGATGAAACTGATTCATCGCCCGCGTCGCTTACGGGCCAATGATACGATACGCAATATGGTTCGCGAGAACCATGTGCGTGTTGATGACTTAATTTACCCCATGTTTGTCATTTATGGAGAAAAGACTAAGCATGAAATACCTTCAATGCCGGGAGTGTACCAATACTCTTTGGATCTTTTCGTTGAGGCTTTACAGGAAGTCGTAGATTTGGGAATTCCGGCGATCTTGCTTTTTGGAATTCCCGAATCAAAAGATGCAGTGGGAACCGGTGCTTATCATGAACATGGTATCGTTCAAGAAGCGGTTCGGGTAGCTAAAAAGCATTTCCCCGATCTTTATGTGATTACCGATGTCTGCTTATGTGAATATACCGATCATGGGCACTGCGGGGTTATTAAGGACGGCAAGATTCTGAATGATCCGACCTTGGACCTATTAACTCAAACAGCGGTATCGCATGCCCAAGCGGGAGCGGATATGGTTGCTCCCTCAGACATGATGGATGGTCGTGTCGGAGCCATTCGTCAAGGACTTGATCAAGCCGGCTTTACGAATATTCCGGTGATGTCTTACGCTGCCAAATTTGCTTCCGGTTTCTATGGACCTTTTCGGGAAGCCGCCGGTTCTGCACCGCAGTTCGGAGATCGTCGGACCTATCAAATGGATCCGCCTAATGGTAACGAGGCGATGTTAGAGACCGCGTTAGACATCGAAGAAGGAGCAGATCTGATCATTGTTAAACCGGCGCTGGCATACGGAGATATTACCTATCGGACAAAACAACGCTTTGGAGTTCCCGTCGTTGCTTATAATGTCAGCGGTGAATACTCCATGGTTAAAGCAGCCGCAGCTCAAGGCTGGATTGATGAACAACGTATCGTCATGGAATCCTTAGTCAGTATGAAGCGTGCGGGAGCAGATTTAATTATTACTTATCATGCTTTGGATGCGGCACGCTGGCTGCGAAAATAAGCAACAAAGATAAAAGAACTAAAAGGAGGAAGAAAATAAGAGATGATTGTTTCCTGGAATACAACCAATGCCTGCAATATGTATTGTGATCATTGTTACCGAGATGCCGGTTGTAAGGCAGAGGAAGAATTGAGTACCTCTGAGGGTAAGACACTATTGGAACAGATTGCCAAAGCGGGCTTTAAAATTATGATCTTCAGCGGTGGTGAACCGTTGACGCGTCCGGATATTGTGGAGCTGGTCGCCTATGCCACTTCATTGGGATTACGGCCGGTCTTTGGTACGAATGGCACCCTTATTACCTTAGATATGGCTCGCCGGCTTAAAGAGGCAGGCGCTATGGGAATGGGGATCTCACTTGATTCAATGGACAAGGAAAAACACAACCAATTTCGGAAGTTTCCGGGAGCCTGGGAAGGCGCTGTTCAGGGTATGCGCAATTGCCGTGAAGTCGGCCTGCCGTTTCAGATCCATACTACAGTCATGGATTGGAATCAGGATGAGTTGGAAAGCATCACCGATTTTGCAGTAGCGGAAGGTGCGGTTGCCCACCATTTCTTCTTCCTTGTTCCAACCGGCAGAGCTGTTTCAATCGAGGAAGAATCCCTGCGTGCCGAAGCGTATGAAGATGTATTAACCCGCATTATGAAGAAACAGCAAACCGTGGATATCGAGCTGAAACCGACGTGTGCTCCGCAGTTTATGCGAATTGCCAAACAAATGGGAATGAAGATGCGTTATGGCCGCGGCTGCTTGGCGGGTACTTCCTACTGTATTATCAGCCCTAAAGGTCAAGTTCAGCCTTGTGCTTATTTGAATATCCCTTTGGGAGATGTTCGGGAAACCCCATTTGATGAGATATGGAAGAACAATCCTGTCTTGCAAGAATTAAGAACGATGGATTACAAGGGCGGATGCGGAACCTGCGAATATAAAAAGGTTTGCGGCGGCTGCCGAGCTCGCGCTGCATATTACGAAAACGGAGATTATATGGCAGAGGAGCCTTGGTGCCTGTATCATGGGCGGAAGGGAGTTAAATAACTTGGATACCGTCGAACGGATATTGCTTAATACCGTCCAGACAGCTTTTCCTGTCACTTCCCGTCCTTATCAAACTCTCGGTGAACTCGCCGGTGTTTCAGAGGAAGATGCTTGGCAGAGGATTGTCCAACTCCGGAAAGAAGGAATTATCCGGCGCTTGGGAGGTGTGTTTGATTCCCATCGTTTAGGGTATCATAGCACATTATGCGCCGGTAAAGTTCCTGAGAATAAAATTGCCGAAGCAGCAGAGTTTTTGAATGGAATCCCGGGTGTTACCCATAACTACTTGCGTTCGCATTCGTATAATATGTGGTTTACCGTTATTGCCGCAACAAAGGCGGAAGTTGAACAGATCGTTAATAAAGTACGCGAGATTGCAGGAACGGAAGAAATTTATTCTCTGCCGGCTACCCGCCTCTTTAAAATTAGTGTTGATTTTAATTTTAAGGCTGAAGAGATCGATGATGATCCGGACGAAGATGCAGAGGAAGATACGGAAGAAGAATCCTCAAAAGCCCCCGGGGCCTGGGAAAGCGGCGAAGGCCAAACGTTAGAGATTACTGAACGCGATAAAGCACTTATTCGATTCCTTCAAGAGGACTTACCATACTCTCTTACGCCCTTTGCCGAGATTGCCGAGACTTTACAATGGACGGAAAATGAGGTTCTGAATCAAACACAGACTATGCTTGAAAAACGCATGATTCGTAGATTTGGTGCGGTTTTGCGTCACCAAAAAGCAGGCTTTACGGCTAACGCGATGGGGGTTTGGACGGTACCGGAAGATCAAGTGGAAGAAATAGGCGCTAAGATGGCTTTATTTCGCGAAGTAAGCCACTGTTATCAGCGGCCCACGCTTCCGGATTGGCCATATACGCTTTTCACCATGATTCACGGCCGCTCAGCCGAAGAATGTCAAGATATTATGAAACGCATCGCTCAGGCTACGGGAGTAAAAGAGTATCGAATGCTATTCAGTCAAACCGAACTTAAGAAAAGCAGTATGAAATATTTCATAGAAGGTATAATGTGAAGTAGCCATTAAAGACAATAACATATGTGGGAGGTTTTTCGTTTGAGTTTTCAAGATAGACGGAGTTGTCAAGCCTTTGAACGGGCCAAAGCGGTTATTCCCGGTGGGGTTAATTCCCCGGTGCGTGCTTTCCGTTCTGTAGGCAGAGATCCCGTTTTTATTGATCATGGAAAGGGAGCGCATCTTTGGGATATCGACGGAAATACCTATATCGATTATGTCGGTTCGTGGGGTCCCTTGATTTTGGGACATGCCCATCCTGAGGTTGTTGAAGCTATTAAGCGGACAGCAGAACGGGGGACCAGTTATGGTGCTCCGACAGAGCTGGAGACCGAATTAGCAGAAGAAGCTCTGAAAGCCTACCCTTCGATGGATAAAGTACGGATGACCAATTCGGGTACCGAAGCAACAATGAGTGCTTTACGTGTTGCTCGGGGTATCACAGGACGAAGTAAAATCGTCAAATTTGAAGGCTGTTATCATGGCCATTCTGATTCGCTTTTGATTAAAGCCGGAAGCGGCGCACTGACTTTTGGCGTTCCGACTTCACCCGGGGTTCCTAACGCGACTGCTTCGATGACCCTTGTTGCTCAGTATAACGATATAGAAGGGGTTAAAGCGCTTTTCCGTGAAGAAGGAGAAAATATTGCCGGGGTTATCATAGAGCCTGTAGCGGGGAATATGGGGGTTGTTCTGCCTGAACCCGGTTTTTTGGAAGGCCTTAGGGAAGTAACGCGTCAATATGGCGCCTTACTGATTATTGATGAAGTCATGACTGGTTTTCGCGTAAGTTATGGCGGGGCACAAGGACGTTTTGGCATTGACCCTGATCTCACATGTCTTGGCAAGGTCATCGGGGGAGGGCTTCCGGTCGGGGCGTTTGGCGGTAAGAAAAAGTATATGGATCAGGTCGCACCGAATGGTCCTATTTACCAGGCGGGAACCCTTTCGGGAAATCCACTGGCCATGGCAGCCGGTTTAACTACGTTGAAGCTTTTACAAAAACCCGGTGTTTATGAAGAACTGGAACGGAAAACCACTTATCTGGCAACAGGACTTGCAAAAATCGCCGAAGAATGCGGTATACCGATATGGATCAATTCTATTGGGGCAATGTTCTCAGCGTTTTTCACCAAACAACCGGTCAAAGATTTCCGGAGTGCTTGTACATCAGATGTTGAACAGTTTGCAGGATATTTCAAGGGTATGCTTGAGCGGGGTGTTTATCTTGCACCAAGCCAATTTGAAGCAGTTTTCCTCTCTTTAGCGCATACCGATGAGGACCTAAACTATACGCTTGAACAAGCTCGGGCAGTCTTAAAGGCACTGTAGACTGTCGTATCTGCAGAGGATTTTAGGAGGTATGGCATGGAACGAAGAAAAATCGTTCGACGTATTATCACAATTTGCCTCTTTGCAGCATTAATTGCCGTAATTATTCTTTCACAAAATCACGATTTTTCGAATCCCCACTCGGGAATTCCGAGAGAGACCTGGATCAGTGGAGCACAAGGCCATGGCTTTGTCGTTAATAACAATCAGGACCCCGCCAATCGTTGCTATCCTTGCCATGAAAAAAAGGGACTGGGCGGTGAGGCTTATTGTCAATCCTGCCATGAGCAGTCTGAGGTTGAGGTTAATTTGCCTTAATGAATTCCTAGATAGAAATAGTATTATTAAATACTTCTGCCCCCCATATAGTGCACGCAATGGATAAAAATGGAATATAATGCACTATATTCTTCTGAATTGGGGGGGGGACGGTGGATGCAGAGAACCGTTTTCAATATTTGGAACGTTTAGAGAAACTTCGGGGTTCAAAAGTTTTAGTCTATTTTGCGTATACCCCATTGGACGACAGTATCTTAGTTCCCCTCTATAAGCAGCTTAAAGCGATTGGGCATACCCAGAAAATCGATTTGCTGTTGCATAGCTATGGCGGAGCTGTGGATACCCCGTATAAGCTTGTGATGCTGATCCGAGAATTTTGTGAGGAGTTTGGAGTGATCGTGCCGCTGGCAGCAAAGTCTGCTGCCTCAATGGTCGTTTTAGGAGCCGACGAAGTGGTCATGGGACCCGTTTCTGAACTCGGCCCGATAGATCCTTTAGTTAAACACCCCCTTTATAAGGATTTATGGGTGCCGGTACAGGCTATCCGTCATTGTTTAGAGTATCTTCATAGGACCATTACAAACAGTCCTGATCCGGAGCTGTCCACATTTATTATAAATCCGGTTCTGAATAAATTAGATCCTTGGTTAATCGGCGACTATGAAAAATCACTAAAGGCCTCGCATCAGTATGCAGAAGCCCTTCTTTCCCGCTTCATGTTAAAGGAATCTCCTGATCAAGTGTCTAGCGTTACGCATGCATTGACAGAAGGATATTTCTCTCACGGTTATCCGATTGGCCGCCGTGAAGCGAAAGAACTCGGCCTAAAGGTTATGGATGCGGATGATGAACTCTGGGATGTTATTTGGAGTCTTTATTTAGGGTATGAAGAATTATTTAGTCAGCTTGAGTAGTTAACTAAGATGTTTAAAAAAATATTATTGCATCTTTGAGGAATCTAGTTTAGGATAAGTAATGTGAGGACAAGGGATTCTTCACAAGCGATTCGCAATTAGATTCTTCTTAATGTTTGTGGTATAGTATCATTATCTTTATTAAGGTTCGGAGGTGGACATAAATATGTTCATAACTTTTGGCATGATTACCCCTACTGTAGCAGTGATAGCCCTTGTTATTGCCTTGGTCATTTTTGGACCCGGAAAGCTGCCTGATCTTGGAAAGGCTTTAGGAAAAGGTATTTCTGAATTTAAAGATGCAACAAACGGTAATGACAAAGAGGAAGTGAAAGTAGTCAAAAGTGAAGTAAAAGAAGAGAAAAAAGAAGATAAGGAATAATTTATTCGAGCTAATTTAATAATGTTTTTTGAAGCATTTGCAGTGATCTACCTTGGTAGTTTTTATTTGCAAATGCTCTTTGTTTTGGAGATATGTTTATAAAGTGTGTTTTTAGGGAGAAAATAGGAGTAAAGGATACCATGAGGAGTAATAAATGTGCTAATAATTAGGCGATTTGTGAAAGAGGTCTTTCCAAAGGTCAAGGAAGAACTCCATTCCTGGCAATTGATAGCGGAGAAAACACCGGATTCATTGCTCTCCCAGCAGGCTCTTGCTTCTTTGCAGAGTAAAGCGTTTCATTGCCTGGGGGGAAGTATCTATGCTCTTTATCCCGGTGCAAAACAGGATGCCATGATTCAGTTTATCGTGGCTTATCAAACCATCAGCGATTATCTGGATAATCTTGTCGATGCAGCAAATGTTCAGGACGAAAAAGCTTTTGCTCAGCTTCATTTAGCGATGACCGAAGCTCTGGATCCTGAAGCGGAGTGCTCTGATTATTACGCAGAATATCCCTATAAAGAGGATGGCGGATATTTAGATCAATTGGTGCGAACATGCCAGGAAAACTTAAAATTATTACCCTCGTATTCCGTTGTGAAAGCGGAGGCCACTTGGTTGGCTGCCCAATATTCTTCATTACAAACCTATAAACACCTGAAACCGGAGGAAAGGGAAGAGAAAATGTTAGCCTGGTTAGAACAAAGCCGGGTCATTTATTCTGAAGTATCGGTTTGGGAGTTTGCGGCTGCCACAGGTTCGACGCTTGGAATCTTTTGTTTAGTCGCCGCTGCCCACCAACCCGGACTTACGGTTAATACCGTCAAAGCGATAAAGCAGGCGTATTTTCCATGGATCTGTGGTTTACATATTCTCCTTGATTATTTTATTGATTATATTGAAGACCGTGAGACGGATCAACTCAATTTCGTTCAGTATTATCCAAGTATTTCCGAGAGAGAGAAGCGGCTTGTTCTCTTTTTGCAGGTATCGTTAGAGCGTGCTCATCAGTTATCTAACCCGGAATTTCATCTAACAGTGGTCAACGGACTAATAGCCATGTATTTATCCGACCCCAAAAGCGAAATTGAGGAGTTGAACGGAGGAACACGTGCCTTGCTTTCCGCAGGGGGAATCAAAGTTAGGATACTTCATTGGTTATGTGTCAGACTTCGCCGGAAAGGGGTACTATAAGGAAAGGGTGGCTTGGGCGAAACCCTCACCCGGGTTTTGTCACTGGATACTTTCGTACTTAGGAAGTGGGAGTCTTAGTGCGTACGATAAAGAACCTGATAAGCTGTGTCTTTGAGAAAGGTTTTGGAAGAACAGGCCGGAATCTTTTCGAGATAGGATAAAGCGGTTTCCACACATCTGCGTGCGGCAGAAAAGGCTTCATCTAGGGCTTCTGAGGAGATCAAAGCCTGAATTATTTTATGGAGACCCTGAGGTGTCAACTTGTCCTGAAGCATTTCGCGGGCCCATGGACCATAGAGTGGGTTATTCAAGAGATAGATCATCGGTAAGGTAAGATTACCGTTGATCAAATCTGCCCCAACCGGTTTGCCTGTTTTGCCCTCATCTCCTGTGAAGTCAAGCAGATCATCGATAATTTGATAAGCATAGCCAAGGTACATCCCGAATGTTCCCAATCGTTCGATATCCCTTTGTGAAGCACCGGCTGTAGCTGCTCCGGAGCGGCAAGAGCTAGCCAGAAGAATCCCCGTTTTTTGGGCGATGCGTTCAAAATAATCTTCAAGTTTAATGGATAAATCAAATTGACAATGAGCTTGTTCGACTTCACCGGTACACATCGATTGAATTGCCGCAACAAGGTAGTTCATACTATCCATAAGCTGGTAAGAAGATAAAATCTGAAAAGCCTCGGCAAAAAGATAATCGCCTGTAAGGACAGCGTTAAGATTACCCTGCCGAGCGTTAATGGTTAGCTGCCCGCGTCTTAGGTCTGAATGATCGATGACATCATCATGGATTAGGGAAGCCATATGGATCAGCTCGGCGGCAACGGCGGCTTGGATGGTTGCTGTATTTAAAGGACCAAAGCACATAGCACTGTGCAGGGTTAGCAGCGGACGAAGCCTTTTTCCACCCGAGGACAAAAGATGAGAACAGGATTCACGGATCATTCCCTGTGCTTTTTCGATCGTTTTATGAAGCTCTTCCTCAACAATCAGTAATTCAGGAAGAACGAAAGGTGTGCCCTCGGAAAAGTTTACAAGATTTTCACTTTGGATATTCATATTAACCATCCTTTATTTCAGGCTTAATAATTCCAATGAGAGTAGTATGCCTGAAATTGTCATAAATAATAAGAAAACCTTCAGCTTGAAGTACGAAACTTCGTCTGAAGGTTTTCTCGTGTAATGCTATTTATTATTTATACATGACCGTAAAGATCGAAGGTTAGTGTGCTTCCTTTAATCGAACTTCGGATCAGGACCAAACCGGGTGTGTTATTCTTAAACTTAAAATCAAGATAAGGATAGGCGACTGTTGCATCTTGACCCGGCGGTACATAGGTAATTTCTAGGGAATGAGCGTGACGTTCGGTAATTTGGAGTCGGGAAGCAACGGCTGCATTATACAAGGTGGAGGAAACTTGGCAGACTCCGCCGCCTAACCCAGGGACAAATTCATCATTCACAATGATCAAAGCTTCTTTATATCCGGCAGAGGAGGTTCGTTCACCTACGGTATTATTAAAGGAAAATTCCTCACCCGGCATAAGAATTACGCCATCAAGGGACTGAGTAGAGATACGGACGTTTTCCGTGCGTTCTTTATTATTCGCATCAAACCAGGTTGAATACCGCCCCAGTAAGCCCGTTATTTTCATCCCTTCAAGTTGGGCTGCTGTGACTTTAGGCTGATCTAAAACTTTAAGGGTTACATTGATAGAAGAAGGCTTTAACGGATCTAGGCTTTCTACTTGAGCGATGACTTCATCAAGGTTGACTTCTTGCCCAAAGGTTTCTTTTTGAATAACCATTTTGTTATCAGGTGTAATGCTGAAGGTGGCATCTGACACCGGCTTATTGTAAGGGGCAAAAGCGGTTTGCAGTGTATTTTGAAGCTGGTCCGAATTCCATTCATAATCTAGAGGAAGAAGAACCGCAGTTCCCTTTTTAGAATGATACTTCTGGATTGCCTTTTGCACAATAGTGCCATTATGGCCCATTTCATAAGCTTGCTGGATACCTTGTTCAAGTTTGTAGGTAAGCCCTAAATCCCGCAGCGTAAATTCAAGGGTTTCTGAAGAGGATTGAATCTTAAATTCTACTTTTTGATCCAGAATCGGTGTAATACTTTCTGCAAGTTTTTGTTCAGCCTCATCTTGGGTTAGGTTTGACACGTTTACATTACCGATCTTAACACCGTCAAGGATCAGCCCATTATCACGAGTGTAAAGATAAAGTCCTCCCCACCCAAAAAATATAAGTACGAGAAGGATGGTCAGGGATAGGATGATCATTTTCTTATGAGAATTCGGTTTAGGCTGTCCTAACTGTGCGGTTTTAACTTCCAATTTCTACTCCTCCTTTTTCTTCTCTGCAACAAATTATGGCGGGAGAAGAGAAGTTGCTAATAATAACAAAATATACTTATTCTATTTTTCTAAAGATTTTCCTTCTATAAATAAAAAATTATCTTCTATAAAACACATCGCTGATATAGGAATTGTTATATTACGTTTCTTGCTGAACCTAACTGAGTAAGCTATACTAATTACAGATGTGAGAGGAGATGTGTCGTTTATGCTGCAGGGAAAAACAGCACTGATTACGGGTGGGGGTACTGGAATTGGACGAGCTATTGCTCTAATGCTCGGACGTGAGGGTGTGAATGTTGCTTTAAATTATTCGCGTTCAGCTGCGGAAGCGCTGCAGACACAAGCAGAGGTCCAAGCCTTGGGAGTGAGATCCAAAACGTACCAGGCGAATGTCGCGTCAGATTGTGAAGTAAGGAAAATGGTAAACAACGTAATTTCTGATTTCGGGCAGTTGGATATACTGATTAATAACGCCGGTATGACTCATTTTGTCGATCATGCGGATTTGGAGGGCATGAAAGAGGAATATTGGGATGATATTATGGCAGTCAATGTAAAAGGGCTTTTCTTCTGTTGTCGGGCCGCAGCTGAGGAGTTAAGAAAACAAAAAGGATGTATCATCAACATGGCTTCCATTGCAGGACTTACAGGATTAGGAAGCTCAATTGCGTACTCGGCTTCAAAGGCGGCAAATATTAGCATCACCAAGTCCTTAGCCCGAGTGTTCGCACCGGAAGTACGTGTCAATGCAATTGCGCCGGGAGTTGTCCAAACGCGGTGGGTTGCGGGACAGGAAGAACATATTAAGCATCTCGGGGAGGGAACTCCGCTTCAGCGGATTGCAACCCCGGAAGATGTTGCCGAAGTGGCCTATGGTTTAATTGACAAGGCGAGCTTTGTTACAGGACAGGTCATTGTTGTCGATGGGGGCAATTTTATTTAGAGCGTTAGATGGGAAGAGAGGATAGCTTTGAACTGAGCTAATCCTCTCTTTTTTCTAAATGTTTCATACAATATTCGAGAATTTCGCGGCGTCGGACAATGCCAATGAAGATATCCTGGTCATCCACGACGGGAATGAAATTTTGGTCAATCGCTCGTGACAGCAAATTTTCGATATGTGCACCAATAGAAATAGGGTAATTTTGAATATGCCGCTCGATTTCTGTCAGACGAATATTATGGGTATTGGCAAATGAAAGACCGGGTGTATTTTTAAGTTTCCATAATAGGTCCCCTTCAGTGAGGGTTCCCACATAGTGTCCTTGTTCATCAATAAGCGGAACGGCCGAATAACGATGATACTCCATTCGTTCTAATGCTTGTCTCATGGTTGCGGTATCTTTTAGATAAACCACATCGCTCTTGGGGATCAAAAAAAAGAGTACATTCATTGCAAGATTTTTCTCCTCATTTATTTCTTCTTCTATTTTAACAGAAAACAAGGATTTTGGGCAAAGATTATGAAACAGACTTTAAGTATGCTATGCTATATTTTAGTTACTGGATCATCGTCAGAATCAAGAATTCACAAAAAGGATTGAGAAGAGTGGGTATGAATGAAGAAACGATCCGACTCCTGCTTGAAAAAATCAAAGGGCAGAAGATAAGCATTGAAGAAGGGGTCGAGCAGTTAAAAATTCTCCCTTTTGAAGATTTAGGATTTGCAAAAGTGGATTATCACCGCAAGCTTCGCCAGGGTTTTGCCGAGGTGATTTATTGTGCCGGGAAAACAAAAGAACAAATTGTTGCTATCGCCGAAAAGCTTTCTGAGCAGGGGGGAGGAAATGTTTTGGCAACGCGGGCGACCCCTGAGGTATATGAGGCAGTCCTTACAAAAATACCGGATGCCCAGTATCACCCTTTAGCCCGGACCATTATGATTCGACGGGGAAAGCAAGAAGATCAAGGTAATATTCTTGTTTTAAGTGCGGGGACTTCGGATTTGCCGGTTGCCGAAGAGGCGGCAATAACAGCTGAGATGATGGGAAATCATGTTGAAAGAGTATATGATACCGGCGTTGCCGGAATTCACCGTCTGCTCAGTCAAACGGAAAAACTCCGCTATGCCCGTGTGATTGTTGTTGTGGCAGGTATGGAAGGGGCTTTAGCGAGTGTTGTCGGGGGACTTGTGGACAAGCCTGTAATTGCAGTTCCGACGAGTGTGGGCTACGGTGCGAACTTTGGGGGGCTGTCGGCACTTCTCGCCATGCTTAATAGCTGTGCCAGCGGGGTAAGTGTCGTTAACATCGACAATGGTTTTGGTGCGGGCTATCAGGCCGGCCTAATTAATCGTTTAGGGGAGAACTAGAATGCGAATTGCTTACTTTGACTGTTTTGCGGGGATCAGCGGCGATATGACACTGGGAGCACTCGTCGATGCCGGACTTAGCATTGAAGTGCTTAAGTCAGAATTAGAAAAGCTGCACCTCCATGATTATGAAATTCGGCAGGAAAAAGTGATTAAGTTAGGCATAACTGGGACCAAAATTCATGTAACGTGTCAAGAGGGTCATATTCATCGTCACTTACAGGACATTGTGCGGATTATAGAAGATAGCGAACTGGTTAAAGAAGTGAAGGAAAAAGCCGTGGCAATTTTTCGGCGTCTTGCCGAAGCTGAGGCTAAAGTGCATGGAACCACGCCGGAGCAGGTTCATTTTCATGAGGTCGGAGCAGTTGATGCAATCGTGGATATCGTCGGCGCGGTTATAGGTTTATATCAGCTCGGTATTGAAAAAGTGTATGCTTCCGCTGTTCACACGGGGAAAGGTTTCACCCAAGCGGCGCACGGAACGATCCCTATTCCCGCACCGGCAACGCTTGAATTGCTGAGAGGTATCCCGGTCTATACCCAGGATATTCCCTTTGAATTAGTTACGCCGACAGGCGCCGCCATTCTTTCTGCTTATTGCGGTGATTATGGGGAGATGCCCGTAATGGAGGTTGAAAAGATTGGCTACGGAGCAGGGGAGCGAGATCTTTCGATTCCTAATTTATTGCGCGTCATGATTGGGGAAAGAAGTGCGCAGGAAATTCCTCCCCAAGGTGAAGCTCGTTTTTTAGATACGTATTCCATCCAGGTGGGTCAAGCACTTATGCTTGAGGCCAATATTGATGATATGAATCCGGAGTTTTATGATTATCTCATTCAGAAATGCTTGAAAGAAGGAGCCATGGATGTTTTTCTTCAACCCATTCAGATGAAGAAAAATCGCCCGGCAGTTACCCTTTCGGCACAGATTCACCCAACTCAGTTGGAAAAGTTTACTACGCTTATTTTGAAGGAAACAACGACAATTGGGGTACGAGTCTATCCTGTGACAAAATATATGCTGCCTTATCAAGTGATAACAGTAAATACCCCTTGGGGCAAGGCCAAGGTGAAAATAGTTCAGGTTGGGGAAGAATATAAGACGATTTCTCCGGAATATGAAGATTGTCGTCGAATCGCGGAAGCTGAGAATCTTCCCTTAAAAGATGTTTACGAGGAAGTAAAAAAGCAAGGGCTTAAGCTAGTCAATCTGAACGTAAATTAATATAAACAAGGATTAAACTAAATCTGCAATATCTTAAATTAAGAAAACCCTAAAATCAAATAGAGATTAAAAAGAAAAACGAGATTACCGCGTTGGAATCTCGTTTTTCTGTATTTTATAATACGTTTCTTTATCAATTTTTGGCGCATGAAGGTTCGTTATTGCTTCAGCATCTTCCAATAGTTTTCGGCTTTTTCAAGGAGAACTAGCGCATAAGGAAAATTGTGAGCCCCTTTTGAACCATCGCTATCCACAAAAGTGTAATATGTTGCTCCATTCTTGAAGGCAATAACGTTCGGATCTTCAGGATTCATCGAAGCGGTTTTCGCACCCCATTTTTCATAGATCGGTTTTAATTCGGCAAGCTTCTGAGAAATAGTTAATTGTTCCTTTTTTACCCGCTCAACCATATCGGCGCTCGAAGGATGACAAACAGCACATTTATCTTGATTAAAAATGGTCTTAAAGTCTTGATAATCGATTTCAGTTTCGATCCGATGAATTCCGTCGCTATCGTGTTTTATAGTAACCCCTGGCACCAAAAAGTCGTGCTTGGTCGAATTCGTTAAATGGCAATCTGTACACGCGAAGGTATCCTTCATATATTTGTATTTATAGGAGGGCATCGGCAAAAGGTCACCCACCGCAACTCCTTGAATCATCTGGAACTGAGGATGCAGGATCTCGTTACCCAAAACAGGGTTACCATTAGGGTTAACATGGCAAGATCCGCAGGATTCCCAGCTTTTTTTTTGCAAGGGATATGAATCATTGATCATTTTATGGCAGACCTGGCAGGCCAGCCCTTCTGTTTTCGGGAAAACTTTATTATGGACGCTGTTTTGAACTTGGGCTAGGATTGAACGATCCTCACTACCCGCTGCAGACACAGCCGGGTTTGGTTGCGAGGGCAAAGAAGAGTCTGCAGTTAAAGTTTCATTTGTCGAGGCAGCGGTTGACGACAAAGTGGGCGTAGAAGGGCTTAAAGAAAGTTGAGTTGTATAGTCGCTGTACGAATCAGCTGAGGAAAGGTTAGCTTGATTAAGAAGGTTGGAAGATTGTCGTAAATCGTTTTTTGATACTTTATTATCGACCGTATAAGAGTTTCCATAAAGGGAAGCTGCAAGCAATCCGAAAATAGCCACAACAATAACTGTGTTACGTATATTATGGATTTTCACAACGATACCTCCATTCCGTCATCATAGAAAATAATCTATTTAATGAGTATGAAAAAGATTTCCAATCTATAACGCGAACAAAAAGTATTAAGAAAGAAGAGGATTAGTCAAAGAATCACTTTATAAATGTTAATTCGCGAAAGGAAAACTCGTGGGACCATAGAATAAATTTATGGTTACCATATTAAAACAATTATGACTAATAAAGTATATACCGATATCTGGAAATCGTAAATACGGGTAACAAAGTAATCCTATAGGCAAAAAGCTACCCTGTATAAAGTATTTTAGAGTGAAGGGGGGTGATGAAATGTCGGTTCAGATCCTGATGGAAGATGAGAATTATTTACAGCTGGAAGGCCTAAAGAAACTTTTTGAGACAGTTGAGGACATTCAAGTTCAACAAATGGTTAAGGATGAACAAGAAATAATGAACAAAATATCCGACTCACAGCCGGATATCCTAATAATGGATCTCCATTCACCAATTTTTTGCGGAATTAGGGCGATCCGCCAAATTCATACTTGCTATCCCAAGATAAGAATTCTTATTCTTTCAAACCTATGCGGTATTGAGGCGATTCGATCTGCTCTAGAAGCGGGTGCTTCTGGGTATCTTTTAAAGCAATGCTCATTTAATGAATTGCTCCATGCTATTCGGTCTATTTCTCAGGGAAACTCATATTTTCATCCGATCGTTTCGAAACTTATTCTTCGTGATATTACGCATCATGGTCACGAGGTTATCGTGGGAACAGAGATGGATCCATCTTTAACTGAGCGGGAAATGGAGGTTTTGCATTTAGCGGCGGAAGGATTCACGAATCAAGAAATTGGAAAGAAACTTTTTATCAGCACGAAGACGGTTCAGACGCATCGCCGTAATATTATGGACAAATTAGGCTTTCACGATCGCGTGGATCTCGTAAAATATGCGATTCGGAAAGGAATTATCGCCCTTCAAGAGTAAGTGATTTCACATAATCTTCAAGTTCTTTGAAGGCGAGATATATTTTTAACGTAACTCGGAATTCCAGGGAAAGCGGATTTGACGGGCATATGGAGGGATATGGAAATAGGAGAGAAGGTTAAAATACTCACTCGAAGGTAGATAGCATACGTTCAAGAGAGTTATTTCTCTTAAAAAAAGATAAGTAAACTAGAACTAAAAGTTTTGAGATCTTCCATTTTAGTTTTGAAATCTTGGGAGGTGAACAGATTTTAATAAAGCTCCAAAGAGGGGGGATATAATTCGTGAAAGAAAGACTAAGAACTATCCTTAGAAAGTTAAAATTCTACAAAAAAGAACAAAAGAAAATTAGTTTAAAAAAACGCGTAAACGGGTTAGGATTACTGCTCGCTATAGTACTCATTCTTATATTTTTTGGTGGGGTGGGGTTAAATGTAACCTCATCAAATTCATTCTGTATAAGCTGCCATGAAATGCAGCCAGAGCATCAGACTTTTCAGGTGACATCTCATGCCCAATTTTCTTGCACTACGTGCCATATTACACCCGGAGTTGGAAATTATTTTGAGAGTAAAGTCAAAGTTCTTGGCTATATTGGCAAGCATATTACTGGAAAATACACAAAACCGATCGTTGCGTCCGAACCTATACCTAATCAAGTTTGTGAAAGTTGCCATTCAACAATGCGGAAAGTAACGGCTTCCGGTGACATCAACATCCCACACGATAAGCACCTGCAACATGATATCGCTTGTACAGCCTGTCACGGAGGAGTAGCCCACGCTTTTGTGGCCGAGCGGGGTTTGACGCCCCAAGAAAACTTAGCAACTTGGACAGTAGCTAAGGCGGAAGAAGTCAGCAAATTTGATGATACTAAAACAGCCATGGAAGCTTGTATGGATTGCCATGAGCAAGTAAACCAAGGCCAAAGGCCTTGGGAAGAAAATCAAGGACTTGGTAAGACAGAAGCTCAACGCGTAGCCGAACGCCAAGATTCGGCAAAACAAGCACAAGAAGGAAACGGCAAACTCACAGGATCATTTAAAACGCTGGCCAAAGTGGGGGACAGTGAACTTACGGCTCCAATGCGCTGTGCACCTTGTCATCTGAAGATCCAAACGCCAGTCAATCATGTCGATAAATCGTGGGGGACTACCCATGGAATTACAGCAGCTCAGGATATCAAATGGTGCGCTGAATGTCACTCCAGACAACGCGATCGAGTCCTGATTACTGCCCAAACAACGGTTCAAGATTATGCCCGTACCAACACTTTATGTGCTCCCTGCCATGAAAAACGACCTCAAGGGCACTTGGCTAGTAAACAACAATGGCTGCCGGCCCACTCCAATATTGTGAAGGATAAAGGAGCCCAGAACTGCCTCGTCTGCCATGAAATAGATAAGGTAACTGATCAGAATAACCAGAAGATGCCCGGAGTAAACGCCGTAACCTGTAATACTTGTCACTGGTTTAAGAATGGGAAGGTAGAGAGATAAGGGTAATGGACAATAGCGAGACATCCTCAGAGACGAAGACATTGAATAGGGTAGATGTTCAAGAAAGCAAGCGCAAGAAACGCTGGCTCAAAAGGATAATACTTTTCTTAATCTTCAGTTTCCTAGCTTTTGGTGCTATGGGATTTACTCAATCGCCAAGTGCCAGCTTTATGTGTGAGAGTTGCCACGAGATGAAACCTGAAATCGCAACGTGGAAAGCGTCAGATCATTCTCGAATTGCCTGTATCAACTGCCATACCGAAATTGGACCAACTCACTTTTTACAAGCAAAGCACTTTACTAAAAAATATTACTTGCCTATCGAAGTGAAGGCACCTGTCGGTAATGAAGTTTGTGAAAATTGTCATTCTCAAAATCGTGCGGTCACGCCACGCGGTGATCTGATTGTTCCCCATCAAAAACATGCGGAAGAGGGTATTTCTTGTACTACTTGTCATATCGGTGTAGCCCACGGCGGAATTGCAGAGCGTCAAGAAACGATCGACGGTGACTTTAACCGTTGGGACGGGGTTACCGGACGACAAAATATGGTTTGGCAGTATAAGACGATGAATATGGAAGAATGCCTAGTGTGTCACAAAGACCGTGAAGGGCCTCAGGATTGTGAATCCTGCCATAGCAGAATCGTACCCCCACCGTCGCATCAGACTGAGGAATGGGTAAAAAAAGGGATACATGGTCAGGATGCCTTACAAAATCTTGATTCTTGCGATGAGTGTCACAGTTATTCGCTAAACTTAGTACGCGTTCAGAACGATGATAAAGTTATTTCCTATGCACGCAGCAATTCGTTCTGCGTTGAATGTCATGCAAAGAAACCATCAAGTCATACTGTAAAACCATTTTTGCATGGTGAGCGGGCCTCACAGGATCAGAGAGGATGTCTGGTCTGTCATGAAAAAAATACAACGAAGAAAGCAAATGTAGCGAATAAAACTGTGTGTATCTCATGCCATAAGAAGCAGCATTCTATTTCTTATCTTCATCCTGTTCCAATTCAGTCAGACACTGGACTCGTACCAAGCTGTTATAAATGTCATTCAAAAAATAATTGTTCGACGTGCCATAAGTAAGGAGGAAATCGTAATGACTGATCCCAATAACCCGAGTATTAATCAGGCCTCAGGAGGATTTATCCCCTATAAAACGATTAAGCTTTGGAAAGAGGTTTTGATCCTATTAGTTTTTACCTTAGGCCTTTTTAGTATCGGGATATTTATTGGCAACACCTATTTTTGGAACCAATTTGATCAGACTCCATTACTGGATAAACAGTATCAGAGCGCTATGGAGAAGGTCAAGCAGAATCCTGATAGTGCAGCGAATCACGTCGATTTCGGTTGGGCACTGTTTCAAAAAGGGCAATATAATGAAGCTTTAGCGGAATATAAAAAAGCAACAGAGTTAGATGAAAAGAATTTTCAAGCGTATCTCAACTTAGGAATTGCCTATCAACAGGTAGATAAGATTGATATAGCCATTACTACACTCCAAAAGGCCATTGAGCTTGCTCCAAAGTCCTATGAAGCCCACTATTACCTTGGCCTATCCTATCAACGCAATGGTAAGTTAGACCAGGCCTTGGAGGAACTATTCCTTGCAGACAAACTTCATCCCGGGTCGACAAAAATTATTTACGATATTGGACAACTCCATGAAAAAATGGGGAGCCTCGAGGAAGCTAAAAAAGATTATCAGGATGCCCTAAATTTTGATCCTCAATATACATTAGCACAAGAAGCCTTAAGCCGCCTGGGAGGTGTAAAGTAACATGTCAACGAGCATCCTTAATCGCCCTATGAGAAGGCGAAATATGTATTTAATTTTAGTCCTTATTTTGCTCCTTGAGGTGGGATTATTCGCTTGGTCTTTCTTTTCAAAAACAAATCCGGTTAAAACAGTCACCCAATATTTACCTTTAGGCTCAACAGTACCGACTTTTCAAGCAAATATTTATGGACCTCTATCTGATCCGTTTAGTAAGCCAATGGCCGTTGCCGTAGTAGATCGCACGATATATATAGCAGATACCAATAACCAGAGAATACAAGTTTTTGATTATGACGGAAATCCGATTTCCATGTTTGGTGAAAATGGAGAGGGAGAGGGGCAATTTCGCTTCCCTTATGGAATTGCCAGTGATGCTCAAGGGCAACTTTATATTGCCGATCTCTATAACGGCAATATCTCGATTTTTAGTGCAGATGGACAATTCATTAAGTATTTTGGACAAAAAGGCGAATTTGTACGTCCGGCCGGTTTGTCAATCGATGGAGATAAGCTTTATGTCAGTGATGTGGCTAAGAATGAAATTATAGTATTTGCGCTTGACGGGACGAAACTTCTAAGCTTTGGGAAAAAAGGTACAGGAGACGGTGAATTGAATTCACCGAATGCCCTTGTGCATGTTGGAAATAAGATCTATGTTTCAGATACAGGCAATGATCGAATTGAGGTTTTTGACGAGCAAGGCAATTTTCTTCTTAAAGCTTCAAGTCAACTCGCCAATCCACGCGGGATAAGCGTGGATCCACAGGGTAACATTTATGTAGTCAGCAATCTAACGAATAAAGTAGTGGTTTTTAAATCAAATGGTGAAAAATTAACGACTATTGGTCAAATTGGCTCCGATGATGGGCAGTTAAGGTTTCCTAATGGTCTGACTCGTGATAACCAGGGTCGGTTATATATTACCGATGTCGGAAATGGCCGGACTGTTATCTTTCAATAAGTGTCACTTTTCCCAATGGGAGGTACCGCCAATTGGTTTTGAACATCCCTCGGCAGGTCTCCAAATTTATATACAAGGAGGGAGCAAAAAGGGATATTAAAACATAAAGAATTAGGGATGTTCGACAATCGGAAGGAGGAAATATAGAATGCGCAAATCTGGCTTATTAGCAACGCTGGCATTGGCAGCTACATTGGCTTTCCCAGCATTTGCTTTAGCAGATGAGACAGCGCCCCCAAACTTTACAGGGACAGGGGTTCAAAATGTTGACACCAATGCAACTGGGGTAGGGACAACAGATGGTCAAACTTGGACAGACGGAGAAAATAATGCTACGTTTACAGGCCAGTCCTATAGAATGACCCCTGATGAAGGTAAAACAGGTGGTAATGGCGGAACAGGTTTTGAAAGTCCGGCTACCCCGGATATTAATTATGATAGCCCGAACAATAAAGTTATCCACAGTGCTTATAGCAAAACCTCTGATGCATGTTCTTCTTGCCATGCAGTCCACACCTCGGTTAACAAAGGTGCATTATTACAGTGGGAAGACCCGCAAACAGCTTGCTGGGCTTGCCATGACGGTACAGTCGCTTCCACATATGACGTAGTTACCGGTACCCACACTGATGGTGGTACCACTGTAATGAATTCCGGTGGACTTTTCGGAACAGGTTCGGAAGTGGCTGCGGCCGGTCTTTCCAACCATGGTATGTCTCCGAAGGAAACCGCTTTCGTAACAACAGCCGCTGCCCCCGGCGGTGCTGAAACCTTCGCTTCTGCTACTGCCAACAAGGATATCAATGGAGACTGGACTAATGAATTTACGTGTATCGCTTGTCATGATCCTCACGGAACCTATGGAAATGCTCGTATTCTCAACCCTGATGTCAACGGAATTGCTTCTGCTGCTTATACTGCTTTGCAAACTACTCCTGAAACAATGACATCCACTGATTACAAAGTATACAAAGCAAAAAAAGGAAACTGGATGGGTGGACGTAATCAAGAACCTGTTGTTAAAGTCAATGGAACTGCGAAAGAAGCGGGTACGGACTATACAGTTCAATATTTAGCGGGTACTGTTACATTCAATAGTGCATTATCTGCTTCGGATGTAGTTACAGTCGCTTACAAACCGGCGTTGACCGTTAAAATGACAGTTGCAAATAAGTTAGCCGCTAATGAAACCGTTAAATATGAAAATGGTATCAACCAATTCTGCGGCGCTTGCCATACGGACTATAACAACGTTAATAAAGTTCCTGACGGTAAAGGCGGATTCAAAACCGGCGGTGCCTATGGTGCTCTTCTTGGAGAGTATCGTCAAGCTTATCGTCACTCCGTTGGCTTTACACGTACAATGACCGCTGCTGATCCTACGTTTGCAGATCCCAATTCCCTAATTTCTACTTATGCCGGACTCAAATTTGACACCTCTAATCCGAAGAAACCTGACACAGTTGCACCTACCGTTGACTGCTTAACCTGTCACTATGCTCATGGAACCAGCGATGCGTTTATTGAAGCTTCTCTAACTCAACTCGGACAAATTGACACCTTTGCCGGCAACAATGCTGCAGGCGACAAGATCCTTCAAACTTACGATACTTCCCGTACAACGGCTCTCAAACGCTTACCGAACATGGGTGTTTGCCAAGTTTGCCACAACAAGACGGGGGCAGCTCCCGCACAATAAAAAGAACTAGCTAAAATGTTCAGCTAGTCAAAGCAATGATTTAGGAATTCTATTTAGTATGAATAGCCTTATGAAGGTATTCGCAGTGCCTTTATAAGGCTTTTTCTTATTATATAAAATATTATTAGAAATGTGAAGAGGGAATACAGATATTGGAATATTATGATGAAATGAGTATAAATATATGGGAATATATGTAAAGGGGAAATGCGGTTTTTAGAGAATAAATGAATAGGACTTTTAATTAAGGAAAGTAGGAGTAGCCCTGAAATCTAGGTAAAGAAGGGATGTCATATGCTATATCAGATCATTAATCTTGATATCGAAAGGGGAACGAGAAAAAGAATCCATGGACTGATCTTTGCTTTCATCTTAATTATTATCTTAATCGTAGGAGGAATGGTATTTAAAAGTCCTTTATCCGGTAAGAAGGTTTTAGCCAATAGTAGTGGATCATTCTTTTCCGATACTCAACCTCCGCAATTTCTTTATGAATTTAATGGAAGTAACCAAAAATTTAAAAGTCCCCTCGCTGTGACTACTTCAACCGAAGGGAAAATTTTTGTTGCCGATACAGGCCATTCTCAAATTCAAGTTTTAAGCGCAAGTGGAAAGTGGGAAAAAGATCTTGGTAGAGGTAGCCTATCTTATCCAACTGGACTTGCTTATTTTGAACAGAAATTATATGTCTGTGATCCACAAGCTCAGAAAATTTTTGTCTACCAAGAAAATGGAGAGGAGCTTCCCACTCTTTTAGAACATCAAAAGTTAATTCTGAAAGATGGCAAACCGGGCCAAGTCATTAGGCCTTCTAATATTCAAGTAAGTTCGGATCACTTATTTTATATCACAGATATAGCGAATCAGTGTGTTGTTGTTCTCGATCAACAGGGAAAAATACTTAAAAGTTTCGGGAGTTCCGGAACTGCCGATGGGCAATTTAATTATCCAAATGCTCTGTTTATCGATAAGGACAATAAAATCTATGTTAGCGACTCGAACAATGCACGACTTCAGATCTTTAACAGTGAAGGAGAGTTTTTAACTAAGATTACGGGTTCGAATGGAAAACTCGGGGCGATGACCCTACCCCGCGGTGTAGCGGTAAATGATCAAGGACAGATTTATGTTGTTGATGTTTTTTCAAATTCGGTACGTGTTTATGATGAAACAGGTTATGAACTCTGGGTTTTAGGTGGGATGGGAAGTAACCAAGGACAATTCAATTTTCCCAACGGAATATGCATAGATAATAAAGGACTTATCTATATAACGGATCGAGAAAATAATCGTATCCAAGTTTTTGGCTATAAGTAAAGAGGTATTTAACAAGAAGGAGGTCGGGTGCCTTGCGTAATAATAGAGATATAAATTATACACAAAAATCAATTATTCTAATTTTGAATTTTATAATCCTGGCTGCTCTGATGGTTTGTTTTATAACACCTGTTCAGGCCCTAACCGGTAATCCCATTGTTACGTCAACAAGTCCGGAAGATCAAAAGGAGCGGGTGGATATTAATTTACCTATTTATATTACCTTTGATCGTGACATGGATGACTCAACAATGACTGGCTCAAATATAGTCGTTAAAGATAGTAAGGGACAAAGCGTTCCGGCACGTGGTATTCATTATGATCCTACGAGTAAAACAACGGTATTTATCCCCCAAACTTCACTTAAACAGGATGAAAGCTACGAAATAACAATTTTGACGGGGATTAAAGATACGACTGGCCTCCCCCTTTTAGCAAACTATGTTAGCTCCTTTAAAACAACACTCTCCTCAGATACCCCTCAACCCCTTGTAATAGATACGATTCCCAAGGAATCGATTTCTCAGGTGGGGACTAAAAGGGTTGTTTCTGCTCAATTTAATCATGATATGGATCCCAAATCAATTAACACCGCGACCTTTACAATGGTTGATCAGAACAATAATCCGGTTACGGCCAAATCGATAACCTATGATGAATCGAGCCGAATTGCTGCCTTCGTGCCGGCAAGTAAATTAATCACCAATACAAAATATACGGTGACTATAAAAGGAGCTCCGGATGGTTCCGGAGTTAAGGATAGCGCCGGCGTAAATCTTAACCAGAATTATGTCTGGGCTTTTACAACCGGAAATACCGAGTTTTATGATCCTCACGGAATTTATATGATCAATTCTAATGCCTGTGCTACCTGCCATCAAACGCATAATGCTCTGAATACATCTCTTATAAATAAGACGACGGAAACGGCGTTGTGTTTTACGTGCCATGATGGGACTGGGAGTAATATAAATATTAGTTCCGGAATGCTCAGTTCTTCAAATAATCAGTCCTTTCATCCAATTATGGATACCGGAAATCCCCAAGCAAAACAATTGTTTCAATGCAGTGACTGCCATAATCCTCATGGAGATGCAGATGCTTTTGGGAATACCTATGAAAAGCTGCTGAGAGTTAATGATGGAACAAACACCGTTTATCAAGGAAATGAATTCTGCCTTGCCTGTCATGGCAAGACCGATCGAAAGTTTACAGACACTTATTATAATAATTCCGCAGGTGATCATCACGATTCTATAGCTGCACATTATGATACAACAAATTCGATACTTGATTCGGTGACTAAGATTACGTGTACAAAGTGTCATACCTCCCATAGTGGAAAATATACTCAACTTACAGACCAACTTGAAGAAAATCTTTGCCTAAGCTGTCATAATAACCAGGCAAATTCGCATAGTGGACAAGGAAATATTCAAGAACAATTTTTTGGGAGTTCGACAGTGACCATTATTTCTAAGCATGATATTACCTCCTCAACTGAGGGTAAAGTTGAATGCACAAGCTGTCATGGATCACATACTGTGGGAGCGGCATCTTTAAGTGAAGGAAAAGCGTATTCAGATCTATCAGATCCTCAGAATACAAAAAATGTGTTTACGACAGTCGCAGGAACACCAAACGCAACTATAGGCAATATGACAGATTTTTGCCTCCGTTGCCACGGTGATAATCCGCCCACCGCAGCCCGATCGGCAATTCAGGTTGTTCCTTTTAGTATAATTTTTCCTCAAACGACCTTCATCAATAGCGGCTGGAATAAAACAAACTATCAAAGTAGTATTCATTTTTCAAACGGGATCTCCTGTAATCAATGCCACGAACCCCATGGTTCCTCAAACCCTAGACTGCAGAGCCGACCTGAAGATAATTCAACCACAAGTACAAGCGGAGAATGTTTATCCTGTCACTCTAATGATATCGGACCTTCATTTAATCAAACGTCTCATCATCCAACTCTCGAAATTGTCGGACAACATCAAGATACAGAAACGGTTTCATCTAAATTAAGCACGAATAATCGACATGCAGAATGCGTAGATTGTCACGATCCGCATAGTGTAACAAGTGGAGCTTTAACTGTTAAACAAGGAAACGATCTATGCCTTGATTGTCATACTCAGTCAACAAAGGGTTCAGGATTTACAAAAGAGGCAGGCGGTGACAATTTGCATCTGACTAAGCCTGAACATAACATTAACTGTTCTGACTGCCATGTTAAAACACCCCATGGATCACCAAATCCCAAACTACTGTCTACGACATCAATTGACAGTAATAGTAAAATCGTTTCAATTAATTCTGGGTCAACTAATAGCTGGACCAAGGAGTCTTGTGGTACGGTAACAGAGTGCCATAATTAAAAAGCCTTAATGCCTTTAGTGTCAAAAAACCGTAGGGTATAGAGCCTTATTTGGCTAACCCTACGGTTTTTAGGTTTTGAATCGTTCAAACGATTTTTCCAATCAAAAATTAGTTCAATTTATTAATCTCAATTTCCGCTTGCTGTAGAAGTGCTTTACTTAACGCATAGTTATGCGCGCCTTTGGAAGCATCTGAGGTGACATACATATAGTACGTACGGGCAGCGTTAAATTGAACGACTTTTGGATCTTTGGGGTCAAGGGACTGGACTTTCTTTTCCCAACTATCAAATTTCGGTTTTAGAGCTTCTATTTTTTGACTGATTTCCGTTTGACGTTGTTGGATTTTAGAGATCGTGGAAGAAGGATCATAATGACAGGTAACACACTTATCTTGTTTGAACATATCCGCAAATTTGGCGTAATCCATCTTTGTACCTGTTCGGGTCGTTCCTAAGTCATCATAGGTAGCTGTTACACCGGGAACCATGAAATCATGTTTAACCCCGTTGGTGACGTGACAATCCGTGCAGGAAAAAGAATCTTTCATGGCCACCCATTTGTACGAGGGTGTTGTGGGGACGACGCCAACGCCGATGCCTTCAATCATTTCCTTTTGTGAGTGGTGCACTTCTTTCCCAAGTGTAACCGTATCGCCGGAGGTATGACAGGTGGTGCAGGTTTCCCAACCTAGCTTACGGAGAGAAATCATTTCTTCGCCTCCGACATTATGGCAGACTAAGCAAGTGATGCCTTCACGATCTGTGGCATATTTCCCACCTTTAAAGAAATCAGTCAATTTGGCGTTAGGATCCTTTAGAATAGCCGTTTCAGAGTGGCAACGGAGGCATAAGTCCGAATAGTCGAAATTGGCGTCTTTCTCTTTTTCATTAATTAACGTTGGAAACATTTTAAAATGTTGACTTTCTCGGACTTGGTCGATAATGCTTGAGGCTTTAAGTTGAGTTGAGATCTGCTGAGCTGGATTTTCAGGTTCGGTTACCGTTGGTTTTGCCTTCCCGCATCCGGACAAAACAACGAGAGTTGTAAGGGAAACCAAGGCAATAAGCAGAAGCTTCTTTGGTTTCATGGATTACCTTCCTTTCTTAACTTTTATATTTTGGTAAAACTGTAAGTACACCCCCTCATGATGGGCCTGAATCATTGAATTAGCTCATTAAAATATATTAAGCTTCGCGAATGTTATGAGCTGTAAAATCAAGGTCCGATAACTAAATTATTAAATTCACATGAAAAGGAATAAAAAGTTAAATTCTTTACTACTAATTAATATCATAAAAATTAGTATATGTAAATAAATACCAGTATATCAATTATATGTTATAATTATCTAAAAAGTTTACATGCCAAAAAGAAAGGGGCTGTTCATTTAATGGATAGGGTAAAACAGATCCGATTAACCCGTCGAAATGCTATAAAAGGCGGTTTCTTTATGGGAGGAGCCCTGGCGCTAGGGATTCTTCCCGGAAAAGTTGCGCAGGCAGAAGCTGAAACAAAAACGGCTACCGATAGAAAAAAACAACTCGGTTTTCTATATGATGAAACGAAATGTATTATGTGCGGGGCTTGTGTTCAAGCTTGCAAACAGGCCAATAATTGGGAGGAAGGTGTTCAGTGGCGCAAGCTCATTATTGGTGATCAGCATAATCTGTCCATGAGTTGTAACCATTGTGAAGATCCGGCTTGTGCGTCGGTATGTCCTGTAGGAGCGTATTCGAAACGTGAGAAAGACGGGATTGTCATTCATAACAAAAAGCGTTGTGTGGGTTGTAAATATTGTCTATATGCCTGTCCTTACCATGCACCGCAATTCGGTGAGGAATCGGGCGCAATCAGTAAATGTCATTTTTGTTATCCTCTTCAGGATCAAGGAGAAAAACCGGCTTGTGTTAGGGCTTGCCCAGCGAAGGCGCTTCAGTATGGGGAAATTAATGAGCTAATGAAAACTTCAGGAGCCGTACGCGGTCGGTTAGAGGGGTTGCCTTCTCCGAAAATGACAATGCCCTCATTCGTTATAATCCCGAAATCTTTGCCCTAATTCTTGGGCATAGGAGCGGAATTCTTCCAATTGTCAATATACATTTCAAGGATACGATGCAACGCTTGACCAATATGCGAATAATCTTCATCTTTAAGGTTAGCCAGGGATATTCGGATTGACCACTCCGGTCCGTGGAAGCCGCCGCCATTTAATAAGACGATGGAAGATTCTTCTGCGAGGCGGACCAAAATATCAATAGGCTTATATTGTTCATGCAAATATTTAGCGAAATCATCTCCATAATAATGGGTTGCCCATTCTAATAGATCAAATTCAGTGTAATAGGCCGCGTCATAAGGGTCAGGACGTAAATCCAGTCCAAGACTGTCAAATAGCAACTTTTGACGATGACGGCAGATTTGTTTCGTTAATTCCTTATAGCGATTATCTTTATCAAGCAAGGTGAAAAGAGCAAAAAAAGCCATCTGAACCTGCTGGGGAGTTGATAAGCCCGACGTATGCTTAAGGGCAACTTGACGGCTATCGGCAACTACCCGATCCAAGAAACGGATATCTCCAGGGTGGGTCGAGAGAGATTCATATCGTTTTTTGGCTTTCAATTGCAGCTTTTCCGGCAATTTCTTGAGCAAGTGATCAAAGACATTTTTTTGCTGCAGGGTAATTACCCCCAGGCGCCATCCGGTGACCCCAAAAAATTTGGAAAACGAATAAACTCCGATTGTATTAAAGGGTAAGCTAGCAGTCAAGGAATGGTAGTTATCGACGAATGTTCCGTATACATCATCCGAAATAATCATTAGATCAGGATTATGTTTGTTGACGATTAACCTGATGTGTTCTACTGTTTCCGGTCTCATTGCCACGGAAGGAGGATTACTGGGGTTGACGATAAATAATGCTTTAATTTCGGGATCCTTTAGTTTTTCAATTTCGGATTCCGGATATTGCCATGTGTGAGTGCCGTCAGAGGTCACCTCTGAAGCGTTGATAGGCACAATTTTGAAATCGTAACGCGGTAAATGCGGAATTTCAAGATACGGGGTAAAGACAGGTACCATCACGGCAATGCTATCCTTTTTGGCCAATAGGTTATTAGCGATTAAAGAATCAAAAATGTAGCACATTGCCGCCGTTGCTCCTTCAACGGCAAATATATCATAATCTAGATGGGGAGTTTGAGGATTGAGACTATATAGTTCTTGGGTAAGATAATCTTTTACTATTTTTTCGACATGAACAAGCATTCGGTCAGGCAGGGGATAGTTATCGCCAATGATACCATCCGCCAGTTCATAGACCCAATCATCGGGATTAAAACCTTTAGTTTGAATCCCGTAATCAATCATTTTTCGGAGAAGGTCCATTCCCGGAGCGTCTGCATGATTTTGCGCATAACCATAAAATCGTTCGGCAATTCCATCATGCCGGGGCATTCCCGCAAGATCCCCCTGATTCCAAACTTTGCGCGTTTCTTCAACCGCGAATAAACCAAAAGTAAAGAAAGCTTCGCGGGGAGCAGCGGCAGTCCAGTTGGGGTTACCTCTTCCTGCATCAAGCAAGGTATGGGTACCCTTTTGGCGACTGTCTTCGGCAAGGCTGATTAGTTGATCTTTTAATTCAAATGGACTAATCTGTCCATAGACTTTTTCAATCTCTAGACGGATAAGGTCAGGTTTCGTCATTTTGTGTTTCCCCCATTCTTATCTACCCCGATACTTTTTATGATTATCGTTGATAGTATGTACACAAGAGATAAGGTCTATATAAGTTTTACGATATTCTATTGACTTTTTTTAAACCAAGCCATATAATAATCTCTGTTACGCGGTCATGGCGGAACTGGCAGACGCGCTAGGTTCAGGTCCTAGTGATAGCAATATCGTGGAGGTTCAAGTCCTCTTGACCGCACCAATATTTAAACACTCAAGCCCTTGATATTAAGGGCTTTTTCTTTTTATAATCTTTTAATAAAAGCGGATCAGGCGTATTACCTAACCCGTACAAACTTCATAGAATAAAATGGCTTGGGCATACTATAGGCGAGGTATACAATGAATGGGGATTGATCGGGGCGATACAGAATGCACTATGACATTTTACTTCGCACTATACTCGCTTTTTTTGTCCTTTTAATTCTGACGCGGATTTTAGGAAAAAAACAACTAAGCCATCTCACGTTTTTTAATTATATAACAGGGATTACTTTCGGTAACATTGCTGCTGAGCTTGCAAGTGAGAAAGATATAAAGATTCTTGAAGGTTTAATTAGTTTAGTTGTGTGGACGGGATTAACAATTATTGTTGAGTTTATTAGTTTAAAATCGGGAAGAATCAGAAGAATTTTTAATGGAGAACCAACTATAATCATTAAGAAAGGAAAAATCCAACAACAGGCGATGTCCAAAATGAGGTTAAATTTAGAGAGCTTACTTACAATGCTCAGAAATTGCAATGTTTTTTCATTAACGGATGTAGATTATGCAATTATGGAAACTGATGGTCATCTAAGTGTACTGAAAAAGCCGGATAAACAAACGGTTATAAAGCGGGATTTGAACATAAAAGGTGGCAGAAGTATTTTGCCGACTGAGATTATTGTGGAAGGGAAAATAGTCAAGAAAAACCTTCTGGAGTTAAACATAAGTTATCAATGGGTTTACCAACAAATAAGAAAAGCCGGGTTTAATTCGGTAAATGAAATTTTATACGCAGAACTTGAGAATGACGGCCGGCTCTTTATTGATAAATATGAAAATAAAACTAACTAGGCTACATATATAAAAACCGAGGTTATGATCCCTCGGTTTTTTGTGTTATTTTATCTCTGAAAATCTTCATAAGTACTTGCACTTGAAAATTTTGTCCCTACATATAATGGATTAACCTGGTAATAAAAGGAGGAACAATCCTATGCATCATATAGTACGTCGGGGAGAATCCCTTCATGGAATAGCTAGACACCATCATACCCATGTTCATCATCTACTTCATTTGAATCCTAGACTACGTCACCGCCCTAATCTAATTTATCCGGGTGAGAGAATTAGAGTCAGGTAGAGTTTGCAATTTCCCGTTCAGTCGAAAAAACCTTCGGATATTCCGAAGGTTTTTTCTATTCATAAGTAAATTGAAGCATGCCCTCGAAATTAATGCTAAAATAAATATAGTAAGTTCTTAATTGTTATGCATTCCTTTTTTAGCAATCATTTTTGTAAAAGAATAACTACATAGAGAATGACGTAAATAGGGGGTAAGAGAAATGAACCATATATATGAAGTATCCTCTACTCGACTCGAAAAAGTGACTGAAGAATTAAGTCTGGATTGGCAGAATATTTACGGACTGTCACTTGTTTCAGTGATAGGGGACGAACGGGAGTATTGGGATCACGTTAACCGAAATGGACGGATTTACTATTACCGTGACGATGACGATTCGATCGCGGTACTTATTTCTCTTACGAAAAAAGAGGCCGCTGTGACCATTGACCTGCTTTATATTAAACCCAAAAGCTATGACCAAGATCTGGGCATGCTAATGCTTAACTTTGCAGAGAGGGTTGCCTTGAAGTGGAATGCTTATTCCATAAAGTATATGTTTTCGGAGAAGAGCGGTTCGGAACCTCTTTTACCCAAATTTCAAAAATTAGGCTATTCATGTCTGTGTCCTATTGAACTGAAGGGAACGGTTCTTTGTACGAAAATGCTTTAAAGAAATAACCGGAACAGAAGTTGAAATTAAGGAGGAATATAATAATATTCCCCGAAATAAATATTTCAATAATTATATTAAGTCTAATTACTTTAATTACTGAAAGGTTTGTAAATCAATGCGTTTAGTCAATATTAATTACGTTAAAGAGGGAGAGGTTTTGGCTCGCCCAATCATAAGTCCATATGGTAATGTTATGCTCCAATCCGGAATTCCGTTAATGCGCTCCTATATTAACCGTTTAATCCAGATGGGGGTTGATGTTTTATTTATTGAAGACGATTTGTTTGATGATGTGGAGATTTATACCGGGATTTCGGCCCAAACACGGGAAGAGGCCTTCTCCACAATGAGTAATTTAACTAATTATATAAAAGATGGTCAATTAAATACACTTGGCGTGGAAAAGATTCAAGCCGTAATTGAGCAAATGATTAATGATCTTATGTCCAGCCGTGATATCTTAAGTAATATTGTTGAAATTCGAGATTACGATAGTTACACTTATCGCCATTCCATCAATACAACAGTGATTGCCCTTCTTGAGGGGATTGCCATGGGTTGGTCTAATGCACGGCTTTTAGAACTTGGAATGGGAGTTATTATGCATGATGTTGGAAAGATGAAAATTCCTCAAGAAATTCTGAACAAACAAGGACCATTAACAGATTTTGAATTTGATGAAATTAAAAAACATACAATTTATGGTTTTGAATTTTTACGTAAAAATCAAGATTTTAGTTTGCTCTCCGCTCATATTGCCTACCAGCATCAGGAAAAATGGGACGGGTCAGGTTACCCGCGCGGACTCAAAGGAACCGAGATTCATGAGTTTGGGAGAGTCACAGCTATTGCAGATGTTTACGAAGCATTAACGAGCAAAAGAGTATATCGAAATGAAATGCAGCCCCACGAAGCTTTTGAATATGTTATGGCTCAACGGGGGACGCATTTTGAACCTAGGGTCCTTGATGTTTTTTCAAAATGCATTGCTGTTTATCCCTCAGGGTGTGGTATAGAGTTAAGCAACGGATTGCGGGGCAATGTTATTCGTCAAAATCCATCATTCCCGACTCGCCCCTTTGTACGCATGACGCATAAGGGGGATAGCCGCTTGCGCCAGCCTGTTGATGTTAATTTAGCTGAACATCCGTCTATTATGATAGTTACAGTGGAAAATAGATAAAAAAATATAATAGGAAGGGACAGATCGGATTGAAATAAATCTGATCTGTCCCTTCTTTATTGGAATTTAGCTTTTTTCGGATAACGCAATTTTGCTGCTTGGATTTCATTAAGTATT
Source organism: Desulfitobacterium sp. (assembly GCF_034927245.1). Lineage (GTDB taxonomy): Bacteria > Bacillota > Desulfitobacteriia > Desulfitobacteriales > Desulfitobacteriaceae > Desulfitobacterium_A. Next base: position 65,118 of record NZ_JAYFQK010000020.1, on the reverse strand, counting down.
CTTGATACTATTTTTGAGCAGGGTTTCGAGTTCACCCGGTGATTCGACAGGTTTTTGGCAAGTGAAATTTGTACAAAAATAGGCCAATACTTTGTCAGGCTCTAAAGGATAATCTTGAACCCAGGGAAGAAGTTCTCCAAGCGTTCCGTCATGGTAAAGCAATGAAGAATAGGGTAAAAACTGTGAAAAGAAGGTTTGCTTTAAGGGTAAAAGTCCGGGATGGTCAAGTGGACCGACAAAGAGGAGTTCTTGACTGGGATGCAGCGCGTATTGGAGGGCTTGGAGAAAGGCAGTATAGCCGGCGGGGTATTTATCAAGGGTGGAACGAAAGGAAAGAAGTTGTTGTTCTGCCCTTAGTTCCCATCGTTCATCCCCGGTGAGGCGGGCAAGCCGAAGAAGATTAAGCGCTGTGATCGAGTTACCTGAAGGAAGTGCCCCATCATAGATTTCTTTGGGACGGAGAAGGAGTTCTTCTGCATCAGAGCCTGTTAGATAATATCCGCCGGCTTCTTCATCCATAAAAAGGGTGTCAAGCTTTTCTTGGAGGGAGAGCGCCATTTTTAAGTATTGAGATTTGCCGCCGGTCATATAGAGTTCGAGAAGCCCCCAGATGAAAAAGGCATAATCATCGAGATAGCCGAGATAGGCAGCATTTCCTTCACGAAAACGGACCAATAGTCGTCCGTTGGGACAAAGGTTTTCTAATATGAAGTGCGCCGCTTTCTCAGCGGCTTGAATATATTGAGCATCGCCCAAAACTTGTCCGCCTTTTGCTAAGGCAGCAATCATTATCCCATTCCAGGAGGTTAGAATTTTATCATCCTTATGGGGGTGAATCCGTTTTTCCCGTGACTGCCAAAGTTTCTGGCGATCCTCTTCTAACAGGGCGGTGAGCGCTTCAAAGCTGAGATGATGCTTCCTGGCGAGTTCTTCTAAACTTACAGAAAGCTGATTCGGAATCGATTTACCTTCAAAATTTCCCGTAACAGTAATATTAAAGGCCTCACAGAAGAGCATAGAACGATCTTTCCCGAGCACTTCATCTATTTCTGCAGGTGTCCAGACATAAAACTTGCCTTCTACTCCTTCGGAATCAGCGTCTTCCGCAGAGTAAAAGCCTCCCTCCGGTGAAGTCATATCACGGAGAACATAAGTTAGGATTTCTTTTGCCTTTTGGGCATCCCGGGGTTCCTTTTGCGCTTGGTACATTTCTATATATGAAATAGCAAGCAAGGCATTGTCATAGAGCATTTTCTCAAAATGGGGCACAAGCCATTTTTGATCTGTAGAGTAGCGGGCAAACCCAAAGCCAATATGGTCATAGATCCCTCCTTGACCCATCGAATCAAGGGTTTTTCGAATCATCGTATTTGCTTGGCTTTCCGGATGGTCTTTGGCATAGCGAAGCAGAAAAGTCAAGTTATGGGGGGAGGGAAACTTGGGAGCTTGACCAAAGCCGCCAAAGCGGGAATCAAAGTTCTTGGCTAAGGTTTGGTAAGCTTGTTCAATCAGATCACTTGCCCAGGATCTGAAATCAAGGGAATTGTCTCCTAAATTTTGAGGTTCAAGAAGCCCCTGCTTTTTAGGAGAGGTAATGGCTCTTATGATTTCTTTAGCGGATTTTCGAAGTTTCTCTTCATCTTTTTCCCAAAGTTCACTGACCTGGCTGAGGATGTCGACAAGTCCGGGTCGCCCGTAGCGGCTGTGTTTGGGAAAATAAGTTCCCGTGTAAAAGGGCTGCTTTTCAGGTGTCATGAGAATCGTTAACGGCCATCCCCCTGAACCGGTTAAAGCCTGGCAGAATTCCATGTACAGGTGATCGATATCAGGCCGTTCTTCACGATCAACCTTGATTGCGACAAAGCTGCGGTTGAGCAGCTCCGCGACTTCCGTGTCTTCAAAAGACTCGCGTTCCATGACGTGGCACCAGTGACATGTGGATATAAACCACTACGAATACCCAATAGATAAGAAAACAGGTTTATTCTCTGTTTTCGCTTTTTGAAAAGCCTCTTCATTCCAGGGGTACCAGTTTACGGGGTTATACGCGTGCTGGAGGAGATATGGAGATTTTTCTTGAGCTAATCTATTGGGGGTTCTGTTAGTTGTCAAGGGCATCACCTTCTTTCCTAGACTAATTTTTTAATTATTATATCCCAAATTAAAATAAGATACCAAAAATAAGAAAAATGGAGAAATAACCTTACACCCTGTACTAAATAAGTAGGATAAAAAACGGGTTCAGCGTAATAAAAGCTGAACCCGTTTGTAATGCTGATCAGCTTTAAATGGGGTATTAAACAGTATATTATCTATTTTCGCGCATGAAAAAGGTGATGGTTTCGAATATTTGTTCTTTGGGGTTGTTTTACCATTAATAATACGATAGACTAGCATCTCTTTCGACAGGCTTTACTTCTTCAACATGAGATAATTATTCGGATTTCGAATTTGAAGGAGTGGCGTTGAGGTGAATACGAAGATACCCATATCTATTTTAGTTTTATGGAGCAGCCTTTTTATCGGCCTACCTGTTTATGGTGCGGATAGTTTAAATCCCGCTGTTGATGCACCGCCAATAATAAGGACGTATCGGCTTGCAGGGGACACACGGTATGAGACGGCTAAAGCTATCTCTGAATATTATGCAAACGAAAAGGTCAAGAATGTCATATTGGCAACGGGCAATGATTTCGCTGATGCATTATCGGCCAGTGTCTTAGCTTTTCAAAAGGAGGCCCCTATCCTCCTCGTTGATCCATCTAGCGATAGTTTTAAAGATGCCCTTGACTATGTTCGTGTTCATCTAGAACCAACAGGCACGATTTATCTCATCGGTGGTGCCGGCATAATAGGTACGGAATTTGAGACACGTCTTAATGATCTTGGTTTTAGAAATATAGTGAGGATTATCGGCTTAGATAGGTATGATACCTCGTATAAGATAGCGAGATCCCTTAATGACAAATCAGTATCGACAGTCGTGATATCCCCAGGTGAACACTATGCGGATGCCCTAAGTATTTCAAGCTTTGCCGCGAATAATGGCTGGCCTATTTTATTAACTTCCCAAGATACACTCCCCGCAAGGATAAGAAACTATATTGATGAAACGAAGCCTGCGAAAGTCTATATCACCGGGGGAACAGGAGTAATTTCAGACCATGTCCAATCAGAAATTAGGGAGTTGTTACCTGATGCGAGTGTTGAACGGTTAACAGGCGAATCCCGCTTTGATACGAATACAACGATTGCGGAAACCTTTGCACCGAGTCCATCAACAGTTTACCTAGCTAACGGTTACGGATTCGCCGATGCTTTGGCAGGCAGTGCTGTTGCCTCAAAATATGGAGACCCCATCCTCTTTATTGATCCCTCTGTACCATCATTGCCAAAATCTACAGCACGATATCTGGAAAGGCTTTGTGAGAACCATGTAAGCCCAAACATTGTGGCCTTTGGTGGAAGCGGCGTTGTACCGAGTGAGATCATCGAAAATACAAGTGACTTGATTTCAGGAAAAGTAAAAGGAACAAATATATGCTTTGTAGAAGATATAAATACGGCGGTTACTCAAAACGAAACTTATGTTTTGCCGAAAACGGTTCAAGCTAAGCTTTATAACAGTGATACTTTTGATGTGCCTGTAAAGTGGAGCTCTACATCGGTTGATACCGGCAAACCCGGGGTATATGTCTTTGAGGGAATCGTAGATGGATATGACAAATCGATTAAACTTAATCTCACCGTTAAACAACCGGTGCCTATCGCCCAATATTCGACTCAATTTGACTCAAGTCAAGTTAACCGTACCGAGAATATCCGTCTTGCAGCAAAAGCACTTGACGGAAAACAGCTTGCCCCCGGTGAACGCTTTTCATTCAATGAGAGTGTTGGTGAGCGAACAAGTGAAGCGGGGTATAAAGAGGCGCTGATTATTGAAGGAGATGCCTTTGCTCCCGGACTGGGCGGGGGAATCTGCCAAGTTTCTTCCACACTGTATAATACAGTGCTTCTTGCCCATCTAGAAGTTATTGAAAGACATCCTCACTCTTTGCCAGTCAGTTACGTTCCACCCGGTCGGGATGCAACAGTAGCCTTTCCTGTGCTTGACTTTAAATTCAGGAATAATACGGATACGACTCTCTTAATCCGTAGTTTTATTGAAGGAAATGCATTAACCATTCAATTTTACAAACAGTAAAGAACGGGTCCTATAGCACGATAGGGGAAAGAGGAGGTTATGAATGTATAAACTGTATTGCCGAACATATCAAGTCACTTTAAAAGTATTGAGTAACCTCCTGCCCTGGCGTCAGCCGGAATTATTAGAGGGCGAAAATAGTCTTCAAGAGCTTCCGGAAATCATTAAAAGTAAGGGCATCGAAGCGGTCTTGATTATAACCGGCCCAGTGATTTCATCCTTAGGACTGATGGACGAACTGCTCAAGGGGTTAAAAGATCAAGGCATCGACTATGCAGTGTATGACAAGACAGTTCCAAACCCTACGATTGATAATATTGAGGAAGCATTACAAATGTACAAAGCATACCGATGCAAGGGAATTGTTGCCTTTGGCGGGGGATCACCTATGGACTGTGCTAAAGGCGTAGGTGCCCGTATAGCAAGACCGGAAAAAAGCATTTCTCAAATGAAGGGCTTATTTAAAGTTAGGCGTAAGATTCCGCCCCTGTTTGCAATTCCCACAACAGCCGGTACGGGGAGTGAAACAACACTTGCGGCCGTGATTACCGATAGTCGGACTCATGAAAAGTATCCTATCAATGATATCTCACTTATCCCTCTTTATGCAATTCTTGATCCAATGCTTACCGTAGAACTCCCGCCTCATATTACCGCTGCTACGGGTCTTGATGCCTTGACCCATGCTGTTGAAGCATACATTGGCCGAAGCAATACAAGACAGACGAAAAAGTATGCTCGGGAGGCGGTCAAGCTTATTTTTGAAAATCTTTATGAAGCCTATTCGAATGGGACAAACCTTGCCGCGCGTGCGAATATGCAAAAGGCTTCTTTCTATGCGGGAATAGCCTTCACACGAGCTTATGTCGGTAATGTCCATGCGATAGCACATACACTCGGCGGATTTTACCAAATCCCGCATGGCTTAGCGAATGCCATTATTCTACCCTATGTCTTAAAATACTACGGAGCAACTGCGTATAAACCCTTAGCAGAGCTGGCCGATTGGGCAGGAATTGCGTTAATCGGTGATACTGTGGAACAAAAGGCGTTAAAATTCATCCAAGAGATCGAAAAACTTAATGAAAGCATGGAAATACCCAAAAAGGTAAGCGGTATTACTGACAGCGATATACCGGTAATGGCAAAGCGTGCGCTTGCCGAAAGCAACCCATTATATCCTGTACCTAAGATTATGTCGGAAACGGATATGTTAAATATGTATAATAGAATTAAGGAGTAGGGTCGTTGTGCATCTGCCGCAGTTATGACATATTTATGGAGGACATTTGCTTGAAATGTCGAAACATTACATTAATATGCTCAATAATGGATAGAATAGTTTCGAAGGACATAGGAGGTAGGGTGTGCACGAAATGTCTTTGATGGGGGGAGTATTTGAGGCCATTGAAAAAACTCTTTCCCAGTATGAAGTCAAGAGGGTACTACAGGTTAAACTCAAGGTTGGAGAACTGACTAATGCAGTACCGGAAGCATTGCAGATGGCCTTTGAAGCGTATAGCAAGGATACTTTGTGTGAAGGAGCAGAGCTGATTGTGGAGCGGGTTCCTATACGCGGTTGCTGTCGTAAATGCCACCATGAGTTTAATGTTAATACAATGATATTTATTTGCCCAAATTGTGGTGATACGGGCATTGAAGTGATTCAAGGAGAGGAACTTTTAATCGAAAGCATGGAGGTTGAATAATGGAATCAAATCGACGTGAAATTGAAGTGATGGCGAATCTCTTGGGCTCAAATGATCTGCAGGCTGACGTTAATCGAACCCATTTTCGCAAAAATAATTGTTTGGCCATTAACGTAATAGGATCACCGGGCTCAGGGAAAACAACACTTTTGGAAAAAACCTTGCCCTTATTATCGGCTGAATTGCATGTGGGGGTTATCGAGGGAGATATTTTTACAAATAAAGATGCGGACCGCATAGCGGTTTATAAGGTTCCTGTTATCCAAATCAATACAGGCGGTGCATGTCATCTTGACAGTAAAATGGTCAGTAAGGTCTTGCCGGAGTTTGATTGGAAGGCACTGGATCTCATGGTTATCGAGAATGTGGGAAATCTTGTTTGTCCGGCAGACTTTGATCTTGGAGAAGCATTTAAAGTGATCGTTTTAAGCATTGTCGAGGGCGATGATAAGCCGTCTAAATATCCTGTGATTTTCCGCAATGCTCAGGCGGTTGTTCTCAATAAGATGGATCTTGAAGGATTGACGGACGTCAATATGGATCATATGAAACGGGATATTCGGCAGATTAATCCGGATATTCAAATCTTTGAAGTTTCTTGCCGCAACGGGAATGGACTGACAGAGTGGGTAAACTGGTTAACTCAGAAGGCCAAAGATTTTAAGGAATTTAAGGAATAAAAACAGCCCTCGCCATACTAGATGACGAGGGCTGTTTTCGTTACAAACTAAATTTTCCTTCACTTTGAAGGGAATCAATCTGGTTCATGACTAAGTCTGCTAAGCGGGGAAAAAGGGCTTGTATTTCCGGACTGATGTCCATGCCCCATTCTAAGCTTTTCGGTTGAACACCGAATATTAAGGTCTGCGGAGCTTGACCCACCAACGGGGCCATGTTTAAAACTTCAATAATCCCGACTTGGTGAAAAGAAACCTCAAACTTTTCAGGAAAGACTTGAAGATCTTCCGGCTGGAAACGGAACAATGCACCAGGTTCAGCTTTAGCGTTGACTGCGTCAATAATGATGAGAAAGTCGACTTCTTGGATGAGGTGAATTAATTCTAGTCCGGCTGTTCCGCCTTCAAGAAGTTCTACATTTTCCGGAAGTGTTCTTTTAGAAAGTTCATCGAGAAAGCGAACCCCTAAACCTTCATCCGATAAAAGAACATTTCCTACTCCCATCACCATAATCCGGGGAGTATTCATTGTTTAATACCCTTCTTTTGTTCAGTTTTTCCAAAAAACATGAGCAGAAACATTTCGTAAGCTTCGGTAAAAACGAGATAGACATGGATAATAATGATCGCGATGAGTATCCACATTGTGATATAGTGAATTCCTCGAACCGTTGCCAAGCCTCCCATACTACTGGCTAGGCTCTTGAATATCTCGGGTTTGTAGAGGATAAAGCCCGTAAATGCCTGAAAGACGGTGAGAATCGGCAGGGCTATATAAGCCATTTTTTGAAGCGGATTATATTTCCCGGTTTCGGGATGTTCGCCGATAAACAAATAGTACTTGATTTGCGGCCAGATGGTTTTTAGATCTTGTTTATTGAGGAAAAATGAATCATAGTCTTTATATTTTCCTCTAAAAGAGTAATAGAAACGAACAACCCCGTTAATGATCAATAAAAACATGAAAATAAAGTGGAAATTGCGGATCAGATTCATAGGCATTCCGGGGTAGGGTGAATGGATCAGAAGACCTGTGGTAATTAATACCGCAAAATTGATGAGATTGATATAGTGACTTACACGCTGAAATAAGGGGTGATCAAGTGGGCTAGCCATGCTGTTACCTCCTTTTCTACCAGCCGATTTGATACTTATGAATGTCATTGGTGACCGGATCGATAAGGTGAATCGCACAAGCAAGGCAAGGATCGTACGAACGGACAACCCGTACAATATTAATAGGATTTTCTAAATCGGGAACGGGTACGCCGATTAAGGCTTGTTCAACGGGTCCGAGAATCCCCTTATCATCCCGTGGCGAAAAATTCCAAGTGGTTGGAACAACCATTTGATAGTTTTCGATTTTATGATCGTTTAGTTTAACAAAGTGACCGAGTGCACCGCGTGGGGCCTCTGTCATGCCGGCACCTTGCCCGGTTGCCGGAGCTTCCCAATGATTGGTATCATGAATCCGGAAATTCGAACCCATTTCTTTCTCCAGGGCATCGACCCAGTTTAACATTTCTTTAGCAAGAAGGAGGGTTTCATAAGCGCGGGCGGCATGTCTGGCTACCGCACCGGGTTTGATACCGTAGTGGGTGATAATATTCATGAGCTCTTGGGGTTGCATAATAAGCATGCGCGCAAAGGGACCGACTTCCATAGGCTGGCTGTCATAACGAGGCGCCTTGACAAATGAATAAGCACCTTTTTTATCAAGATCCGGTGTTGTGTCAGATAGGAACGGTGTTTTGCCGTTTGCACTATCTTTATACCATGAATATTGCACATCTTCCATGATCTTTGCTTGATCAACAGGTATGATGGTGTTTAAATCGCCGTTCATAATGATACCGGCTTTAAGGAACAAATCCTTTCCTTCATCATCACGGGCAAATCCGCCATAAGACAGATAGTTGCCATTGCCTCCGCCGACACCTGCTTGAGCTAAGGGCAAGAGTGGACCGGTACCGAAGTTTAAGACATCGGCTAAATAGATTTTTTCAATAAAATCAAGCTGTTCTAAAAGCATCGAGCGGAATTGTTCGACTGTTTGAATGTTCGGCAGCATTGTAACGCCGCCAACCACGATCGAAGATTGATGGGGCTGTTTTCCGGCAAACAATGCAGACATCTTCTTAGCCTTAGCTTGCATTTCTAAAGCTTTAAGGTAATGAGCGACAGCCGTTGTAACCAATTCAGGGTCGTTAACGCTGAATTCATCCGGTTTGTAGCGGGGAGTTAAGGGAGCGGTATCACCGGCATCAACAAGTTTTCCGATTTTCTCTTTAACCGCAACGAGTCCCGGGTCTTTTCCCTGGTAATGAGTGACAGCCATGACATCGATGTAATCCAGAGCACTGAGGTGGTAAAAATGAAGCGGATGATCATGAAGCCACATCGCCCCGATGATAAGGTTACGGATAAGCCGTCCGCCGGCAGGAACTTTGGCATTAAAAGCTTGATCTAAAGCTAAGGAGGAGGCCCATCCGTGTGAACCGGCACAAACGCCGCAGACCCTTTCCGTAACATAAGTGGCATCGCGGGGATCGCGGCCGCGAAGCATGGGTTCAAATCCTCTATACATAGTTCCTATAACATGGGCATCGGAAACTTTACCATTCTCAATTTCTACTTCTATACGTAAATGTCCCTCTATGCGTGTAATCGGATCGACTACAATTTTTGTCATCTTACATATCCTCCTTGTGGTGATCCTTTTTTAATCTACCGCTTGCCGCTGTGGCAACTAAATGGACGCCGACGCCAATGGCTGCGGCTCCTCCGACTGTTTTGCCGACGGTATCTGCACTGACCTGGCCAATGCCGGGAAGTTTTGCGTCTTCATGTTTTGAATAAAGGGGGCTGTTCGTATTATAGAAATTTATCTCAGCACAACCCGAACAGGGTGATCCTGCATTGATGCAGAAGTTCGTGTTGTCATTCCACCAGACTTGGGCACAGTCGGTATGGGTTTTCGGGCCTTTACAGCCTTTTAATAATAAGCAATAATTCTTTTGAACCGGGTCGTTCCAATCCGTGAGAAATTCTCCGTTTTCAAAATGACCCCGCCTTGGGCAGTTATCATGCAGCAGCGTTCCGTAGTAAGCAATCGGACGATTATCAGAATCAAGGGGAGGAACTTTTTGATAGGTCAAGTAATAAATGATTGTTCCGATCAAGGTATTGGGTTTAACCGGGCATCGCGGAAGATTGATCAACGGTGTCGTGATTCCTTCTGCCTTGAGAATTTCGGATACGCCGACGGCACCGGTTGCACAAGCACCCGGAATTCCTGCGCCTTCGGTGGCACAGCTGCCAATGGCGATAACTGCCTGGGCTTTTCGGGCAGCTTCGATTACGGTTTTACGGAAAGGTTTTCCTCCAACCATACAATATCGGTCTTCTTTAAATGGAATAGAACCTTCGACGACGAGAATAAACTTATCATTGAGAGCTTCTTGATAAGCTTCTTCGGATGTTTTGCCGGATCCGGCCATAATAGTTTCATGATAGCGAAGTGAAATCATATCCAATATAAGTTCAGCAGCGGAGGGATTTAACGTAGCAATTGTTGATTCAGTACAACCCGTGCAATCCATCCCTTCCAACCAAATTACGGGGGGTTTGTTTAGTGCCTGTTCTACCGCGTTAGCAGCTTGCGGGGCTGCCAGGTCGGGCAAGCCAAAAGCCGCTATTGTTGCTCCGATAATCTTCATAAAGTCACGACGAGAAACACCTTTTGCATTGAGTAAATCAAACTTTCCCATAAAAAGCTAAACACCTCCAAATAATTCAAATAGTATGAAAACTTAAAATAGTTAAAATATACTATTATCACATATTACTTTTTATTCGTTAAGAAAAATATAATTCCTGCATAATACTAAAAAGAACTTTTACTATATTCTATAAAGTTGAAAATCTCCCCTAAATATATAAATTTTCGCAAATAATCTTATCGCCTTGAAAGATATTACAATTTGTATGTATAATTGAAAATATTAGACTAGACAATTGGAATGCTGGGAAAGCGGGTCAATTGAGATGAAAAATGCGGCAAAGATGATTTATTTGAAAGGAATTGTTCAGGGAGTTGGGTTTAGGCCTTTTGCTTATAAACTTGCTCACGAAATGAATATTACGGGCTGGGTCAATAACTCAAGCAGAGGTGTAAAAATCCATGCCGAAGGGGATAATCTTGACATCTTTTATCAGCGCTTGCTTACGGAGGCGCCGCCTTTGGCCAAGATTGTCTCTCATCAAGCCGTAGCAAGTGAGTTTAAAAACTATCCAACATTCGAAATTGTTCAGAGCGATGCGGAAACAGAGGCGGATGTCCTCATTTCTCCTGATATTGCTACCTGCAATGACTGTCTTGAAGAGATGAGAAATCCTGCAAATCGCCGCTATAAATACCCATTTACAAACTGTACAAATTGCGGGCCGCGTTATACAATAATCCGCAATGTTCCCTATGATCGTGCTCAAACAACTATGGCGGATTTTACAATGTGTGAGTCATGTTTGACTGAATACCATGATCCCGGGGATCGGCGTTTTCACGCTCAACCGGTTGCCTGTCCTGAATGTGGACCAAAAGTTCAGCTTTTGGATGCAAAGGGCCGGCTGATCCCGGGAATAGGCATAGCCCAACTCGCACAAGGAGCAATTCTTGCCGTCAAAGGGCTCGGAGGGTTTCATCTTGTTTGTGATGCTCACAACGCGGAAGCGGTGCGTCTCTTGCGTGCACGAAAGGAGAGGGGCGGAAAGCCTTTTGCTTTAATGACAAGCTCAGTTGAGAAAGCGCGTGATCAGGTCATGATTGGTCACGAAGAGGAGAAGTTATTACGAAGCCCTTCCGCTCCGATTGTCATCTTAGAACGTCGGAGAAATTCTGCTCATGCTTTGCCTGAGGAACTTGCCCCAGGTCTGCACACATTGGGAATTATGCTTCCTTATACACCGCTTCATCATCTTTTATTAGAGGGTCCGTATGATTTTTTAGTGATGACAAGTGCAAATCGCAGCGGCAGCCCTCTTATTTATAAAAATGACGAAGCTTTAAAAGACTTAATAGGAATAGCTGACTATTTTTTAATTCATGACCGAGATATTTATCACCCCTGTGATGACTCGGTTGTGCAGGTTATTGGCGGGGAGCCTGTATTTTTCCGGCGTGCCCGCGGTTATGTGCCGTTACCCATTTTGATGACTTCAATCCAGGTAAAGACTCCGCTGCTCGGGGTGGGCGGTGAACTTAAGAATGCGTTTTGTCTGGCCTCAGGGGAAAGAGCCTTTGTCAGCCAATACCTCGGCGATATGGAAGGGTATGAAAATCTTCAAAGGTATCATCAAGAACTGGAATCTTTCGAAAGAGTAGTCAATATCACCCCCCAGGCGCTGGCCTATGATAAACATCCCAACTATCAACTGACGCGGTTTGCGCTGGAGCAGCCATTACCTAAACATTCCGTACAGCATCACCATGCACACTTAGTGAGTGTCTTGGGTGAATGGGACAGAACTGAGCCTGCCTTAGGGGTTATTTGTGACGGAACGGGTTTTGGGAATGACGGATGTATTTGGGGCTTCGAACTTTTATACGGTAATGCTTCAGGCTTTACGCGTAGAGGCCATCTCGAATATTTACCGCTCCCGGGCGGGGATGCCGGAGCCAAACATCCTTTGCGTATTGCCTATGCTTATCTCAAAACCCTTTTATCCGAGGATGAATGGGGGCAAACTAAAAATCTATGGACTGATCTTTCGGCAGAGGAGTGTCAAATCATTAATCGCCAGCTTGAAACAGGAATTCAAGTTTTCAGGACGTCAAGCGCCGGACGGCTTTTTGATGCGGTGAGCGGGCTGCTTGGGGTATGCCGGAAAGTGACATATGAAGGACAAGCGGCGATTGAACTGGAAAGTACCGCTTTGAACTATAAGCGAGAAAACCAGATACTCTATCCTTATGAAGTGCAAGTTGAGGATTCCCAATTGATCTTAAAGGTAGGGGTTTTGTTTAAGGCCCTTGTCCAAGATTTAGGGCATGGCGTAAGCCGGGAAGAAATCGCCTATCGTTTTCATCGGACTGTTGCTCAGGCGATCGTTGACCTGGCGATCCAAGGTGGAGTAGGAAAAGGTCCTTTAGTTTTAAGCGGCGGAGTTTTCCAAAATAAACTGCTGACCGAAGAGGTTCTTAAGCAGTGCCAAGATCAACAGATTGAAACTTTGCGTTCCCGAACTCTTCCTCCGGGGGATGGAGGACTTGCCTTTGGACAGTTATTAATAGCGAATGAGGTGTTATAATATGTGTTTAGCCATACCTGCCAAAGTTATTTCGATGGATGGTTCTATTGCAAAAGTTGACATGATGGGGAATGAACGTATAGTCAGTATTGATTTAGTTCCGGAAGTTCAGATCGGTGAGTTTGTTTTAATTCATGCAGGATTTGCGATTGAGATTATTGATGATGAGATTGCCCAAGAGACGGAAAAACTATGGTTGGAGGTCGCCGATAGCTATGAAGAAGAATGAAGAACTGCGGGCCAAAGCAGATGCTTACCGCGCAGAAATTCAAGATTTAGCCCAGCGTCCCTATAATATTATGGAAGTGTGCGGAACCCATACCGTGGCCATTGCCAAAAACGCTCTGCGTGATTTGCTGCCGGATACCATTCACTTAATTTCCGGACCGGGTTGTCCCGTATGTGTGACCGATAACAGTGATATTGACCGTTTTCTTTATTTAGCCGCTCAACCTAACGTGATCACAGCAACCTTTGGCGATATGATTCGGGTTCCCGGTACGAAAAAAGATCTTCAGACACTGAGGGCTGAAGGAGCAGATGTCCGCATCGTTTACTCAACTCAGGATGCCTTAGAATTAGCACGGCATAACCCGGGAAAAGAAGTTGTCTTTCTGGGAATCGGCTTTGAAACGACAGTTCCTACCGTAGCCGTAAGTATCAAGACGGCCCAAAAGGAAAATATTGCGAATTACAGTGTGCTGTCCATGCATAAGGTCGTACCTCCGGTATTAAGATTTTTGGCTGAGGACAAGGAGATTATGGTCGATGCCTTCCTTGATCCGGGTCACGTCTGTGCAGTTATCGGGATAGAACCGATTAAGTTTATGGCCGAGAAATATGGGAAACCGGGAGTGGTGACAGGGTTTGAAGCACTGGATATTTTAGAGGCCATAGCAATGCTCCTCCGACAGCGTAAGGAGGGGCGATCGGAAATTGAAATTCAATACAATCGTGTGGTCAAAGCCAAGGGGAATCCTCATGCTCAATTGATTATGAATCAAGTCTTTGAGCCTGTTGATGCTTCGTGGCGCGGTATAGGATTAATTTCTCAAAGCGGCTTAGGAATTCGCGAAGAATATTCACAATGGGATGCAATCCGCAAGTTTTCTCTTCCCGTTTTTCATTCGAAAGAAACACCGGGCTGCCGTTGCGGTGATGTTTTGAAAGGACTTATCTATCCCACACAGTGCCCTCTATTTGCCAAGCATTGTACACCCATGAAACCGGTAGGCCCTTGCATGGTATCTTCGGAAGGGTCATGCGCGGCATATTATCGTTATTTACAAGGAAGTGTAAAATAAATGGAACGTATTATGATGGCCCATGGAAGCGGCGGACGGGTAAGTCATGAATTAATTCAAGCTTTATTTCAAAAACATCTGGGAAATATGTATTTGGATCAGATGAATGATGCCACTGTATTGCCGGGCAATGATAACATTGCGGTAACTACAGATTCCTTTGTGATTTCTCCGCTCTTTTTTCGGGGAGGGAATATCGGCAAGCTGGCAGTATGCGGTACAGTGAATGATCTGGCGGTCAGCGGAGCTATACCCCAGTTTTTAACCTTGGCCCTGATTTTAGAAGAAGGTTTGCCTATCCGGGATTTAGAGGAGATTATTGAAAGTGTGGCTCAAACCGCTGATCAGGCCGGCGTTAAAGTCGTTTGCGGCGATACAAAAGTAGTGGAAAGGGGTAACGCGGATAAGATTTTCATTAACACAACCGGAATCGGCTATATTACCAATCGCTTAGTCGGTCCAAAGTACATTCAGCCCGGCGATGAAATTCTTATTACCGGAACGATAGGTGATCATGGAATCGCGATTTTGTCAGAGCGGGAGGGTCTTGAATTTCAGACTCCGGTGCTCAGTGATTGCGCACCCCTAAACAGATTGATTGATGATTTTTATCTTCCGGGAGTAAAATGTATGAGAGATCCTACCCGCGGCGGTGTTGCGACAACATTAAATGAATTGGCGCAGCAAGCGGGTGTAAGCATGATTTTGGAAGAAGAGAAGCTGCCCCTCTTGCCTAGTGTCCAAGGGGCCTGTGGGATGTTAGGGCTTGAGCCCCTGTACTTAGCGAATGAGGGTAAAGCCTTGGTTATTGCGGCTGCTGAGGTTGCAGAAGAAGTTCTTTCCAAGATGAAGGAGCATCCCCTGGGACGTTTTGCCGCCAAGATCGGCCGTGTTGAAGACGGAAAACCGGGACTTGTTCTTTTAGATACACCTCTGGGCGGAAAACGAATAGTCGGAATGCTTGAAGGCGAACATCTTCCCCGTATATGCTAAGGCAAAATGGGCTGTTGTACAATGAACTCGAGTTCATGTCAACAGCCCATTTTTGTTTGCGCTTTAATAATTTTGCCTAGGCGATTTTTCTTTGGTTATTAGAGTCAACGCTTTGCTTTTTCCTGCGATAGCCCAAAAATAATACGCCGGCAATTAAAACGGCACTTAGACCCCATTCAATGAATACATTTTCTCCGATAAAGTTTTTAACGAATGATTCACCTGTTATCATTGTCGCGGCGGTATGAGCAATAACAGCGGCTCCGATCGGAATGATGATTGGAAAGCGATTGATGGCTTTAATAACGAGTGTGCTTCCCCAGACCACAATCGGAATGCTGATCAGAAGACCGCAGATGACAAGCAAGGGACTGCCATGTGAGGCCCCGGCTACGGCAAGGACATTATCTAATCCCATCACAGCATCCGCTACGACAATTGTTCGCACAGCACCCCAGAAACTGGAACTTGCGTCTATATTATTTTCTTCGCTTTTTTCTTCGACCAGAAGGTTATAAGCCATATATACAAGAAAAAGACCGCCGATTAACATGAGTCCCGGAATTTTTAATAACCACACTGCGATGAGGGTTGCAAGGGAACGAATGAGAATTGCTCCTCCGGTACCCAAAAAGATGACTTTCTTTTGATCTTTGGCCGGTAAATTCCGCGCAGCCATTCCGATTACAATGGCATTATCCCCACCAAGGACTAAGTCCATGAGTACGATGGAGAGAAGGGCATTTAAGAATTCAGGATGAAAAAGCTCCATAACAATTTTCCTCTCTTCATTTCAAAATACGTTTAGTATACCTAAATTCGGGAATCAATATTAAAAATTAAAAATTAAAACAAAAAGACCTTCACCCCCTTATGGGCAAAGGTCTTGCTAACAACTTGAGTTGCCAGCAAAGCCAGGAATGTAAATTCCGTATTGACGACTTTGCTGTAACAGCTACTCCCCTTTGAACACTTAAAAAGAGTATATAGGATTAGGGACTGTGGGTCAATAAAAATTTTTGATTTTTATATGACGGAAGGAGTTGATTTATATGCTCTTGAATTAATGACTTATCATAATGGCTTATCAGAGTGAATAAAGAAATGCTTATTTCAGGAACTTTGTGGTTAGTCATCAGATTAAATATACCTGGAGGAAGTTAGCAGATGCATATTGTTATTGCAGTTGATTCTTTTAAGGGGAGTTTATCCAGCCGTCAGGTCGGTGAGGCCATTGACGAGGGAATCCATAAGGTTTTCCCTGATGCTACAACTTTTATTTTACCGATGGCTGACGGAGGAGAAGGAACAGTTGAGGCCCTGGTTCAAGCAAGACAAGGCAGGATTCTAAGAACGAAGGTAACTTCTCCGATCGGTGAGCAAATCGAAAGTTTCCTCGGGGAATTGCCCGAGGATACAGTCGTTTTGGAGATGGCTGCTGCTTCGGGTTTACCCCTTGTTCCGCCTGAAAAACGGAATCCTTTGGTTACAACAACAAAGGGAACAGGGGAACTGATAATCGAAGCTATGAATCAAGGAGCACATCATATTATTCTGGGAATTGGCGGCAGCGCCACAAATGACGGCGGGGCCGGAATGGCGAAAGCACTGGGTGTCAAATTCTTGGATGAAGAAGGAAAAGAACTGCCGCCGGGAGGCGGGGCGTTAGGACGACTGGCTAGGATAGACGTAAGTCAAATGGATCCCCGGTTGAAAAGCACCAAGATAACGGTTATGTGTGATGTCGACAACCCTTTATGCGGTATAAGGGGAGCATCATCAGTGTTTGGTCCTCAAAAAGGGGCAACTCCTGAAATGGTAAAAGTGCTTGATTCTAATTTAGAGCACTATGCAAAAATCATTAAAGACCAACTCAATGTCGATCTGAAAGATATCCCAGGCTCAGGTGCAGCCGGCGGATTAGGGGCGGGTTTATTAGCCTTCACTAATGCAGCATTAAAAAGCGGCATAGAGACGATTTTAGACACGGTTAAGTTTGATCAGATGCTTGAAGGGGCGGATCTGGTTATTACAGGTGAAGGCAGGATCGACAGCCAATCGCTCTTTGGCAAGGTACCCATGGGGGTGGCCATGAGAGCTGTTCGACACGCTAAGCCGGTCCTAGCCATTGTCGGATCGATTGGACCCGGCGCGGAAGCTCTTTATGTACATGGAATCAGTTCGATTGTGAGCATTGTAAATGGTCCAATGACACTTGAAGAGTCAATTGAACAGGCGTATGAATTGACAAGAGAGGCAGCGGAGAGAACGTTTCGTATTTTGAAGATCGGCAGCGCCCTGGTTTAGAGCATTTTGGTCATAATTGTTATTGCTGGCGAGGAAAGGGAAAATAAATGCAAAAGTATCAAAAAGAGTTTGAAGTTCATTACTATGAGGTTGATGTTTATCAAGAACTTACGCTGCCGGCACTTCTCGATTATCTGGAAGAGACAGCGATTGCCCATTCTGAAGCAGTTGGGTATGGAATAACCCGCCTTAAAGAGAGGGGTTATGGTTGGGTATTGAATCGTTGGCAAATTGAAATTATACATTATCCTCATCGTGGAGATAGAATTAAGGTTCAAACCTGGATGTCTAATTCTAAACGATTTTATGCGGAACGGGAATTTTTAGTTCTTAGTGCTGAGAATGAAGTGATCGCCCAGGCAAACTCTTTATGGATCTTTTTAAATTTGGAGAAAAGACGACCGCATCGTATTCCCCAGGAAATCCAAGAGGCCTACTCTCTGGTTCCGGAAAAGGTTCAATTGCTTCCTTTTCCCGATTTTAACGATAATCATTCAGGTCAAACGGAAGAATGTGAATTTATGGTCCGACGAAGTGATATTGATACCAATGCGCATGTGAATAATGTAAAATATATTGAATGGCTGTTAGAGACGATCCCTGAAGACGTGTACCGTACCTCTAAAATTTCATCACTTGAGGTTATTTATAAAAAAGAAAGTACCTATGGCCAAATTATTCATGCCTTTACAGAAGAACAACAGAAAACAGAGCAGAGAGTGTATTATGATCATCAGATTCATAAACAAGAGGGAGAAAATAAAGTAGTCTTAGCCCTCGCTAAAACATTTTGGTCCAAACAAAAAATAATTTGACATTTGTTTTTGATTTATATATACTACAGGTAATGTTTTTCCAGTTCTTTGTGAAGTGGAAAACGGCATAAAGTAAGGGGAGTAGCGAGCGGCAGAAATGCTGTTGATAGCGTCGTCATCCAGTCGATGAGACTCGGCACTATCTACGTTTACGAATTGCAAGACCTTACCCACAGCAGGGGGTAAGGTCTTTATTTTTTTATAAAGGTGGTGAGTAGAGGAAACAAATTAATGTTCACGGAAAATTAATAATTATATCATGATTTCGTGGATCCTCTTTGTTATACTAAGTGTAAACGGTTCGCCTCCCGTACCTGCCGAAAGCCGAATATTTTCGAATCACAAAATGTAAAGGATTTTACAGAGCTGTAAGAGAATAAGTAATTAGTTTAGAGTTATATATATCGTAGCAAGTTATAGTTATAGCTGAAAATTAGTATATACACAAAAGCAATGTTGAAGGGGGAAATAAAAATGGGTTTATTTACACGCGTCAAGGATTTAATGCAAGCTAATATCATGGATTTGGTGAATAAGGCAGAAGATCCTGAAAAAATGTTAAATCTCTACATCGAACAAGCATCTGATGAAGTTCGTAACTTCCAAATTCAAGTCAATCGTGCCATAGCGGATAAAATTCAACTGGAAGAACGAATTGAAACTCTCAATAAAGAAATTGCCGAGCGGACAGAGCAAGCGACCTTAGCCGTACAACAAGGCAAAGATGATTTAGCCCGAACTGCGTTGACCATGAAAAAACAAGCGGAAACAAGTATTCTTGATTTTCAAACTCAGTTAGCCGATCAAACGAAAGCCGTTGAAGATTTACAGGAAAATCTGCGTATTTTAACTGAAAAGTTGGAGAAGGCTAAGTCAGAACGTAATAATCTCGTGATGCGTCAACGCCGTGCGCAAACCATGAAAAAGGCCAATGAAACGATATCCGGGATGTCAAAATTGGATCCTATGGGAAATATTGAACGTATGGGCGATCGCGTCGAACGCATGGAAGCCGAAGCCAAAGCGTCCAAAACGATGCTGAGCAACGGGAATTCATTGGAGGATCAATTCGCCGAATTAAAAAAGAACCAAGGCAATACAGAAGTTGAGGATGAGTTAGCAAAGCTGAAAGCACAGTTTAAAAAGGAAGAATAGAAAAGAGCAAAAGATTAAAGTAGGTGTTTAGGGCATGAAGAGGCGGACAAAAAGTTTTAAGATTGCTGTTATGACCCTCTTGATCTTCGCGAGCCAGGCCAGTGTGGCCTTGGCTCGCGCCGGCGGGGGAAAAGGCGGAAGTATTGGTGGCAGTGCAGGTCGCAGCTTTAGCGGTGGCTCATTCTCGGGAGGAGGAGTTCACAGCAGCGGCGGAATCGGTGGTTTCTCTTTCTTTCCGTTTTTCTGGGGACCGTCTTTCTTTGGAGTAGGTGGGGGAGGCTCCCTCTTTGGTGGATTATTCAGCTTGCTCTTTATGCTGTTCATACTGTACCTGGTGTTTAAGGCTTTACGCATTTCCAGGCGTTCATGGGGACGAAGGGGTAACGGCCGAAGTTTTGGTAAACCCTATTCCCCGCGTTCTCCCCAAGAGTGGGAAAGGAATCCATCACCTTTATCTCCGGTTGATGTTACCGGGCGCCCGATAACGAATGACAATAATCTCCAACGTTTCGGTAAAGCAATTCAATTCACCCGTGAAAATATGCGTTATTATTCCGAAACCTTTCCGCGTTGGGATAGGGACTTCCTCGTGGGACGGGTACGGCAGGTGTTCTTTTGGTTGCAAGATGCCTGGACGCGTCAGGATCTAAGCGGCGGTGAGGACAATTTAAGTCCGTCCCTTCTGGCAAAATACCGTACGGATCTTGCAAATATGCGCAATCGCGGCGAACGGAATGTAATCAAAGAACCTACACTTCACCCGGGTGATCTGGAGTTCATCCATAGTCATCTTGATGATTCGACACAACAGTTCATTGTGATGATATCAGCGAGTTTGTTTGATTATACGGTGGATGCAACAGGTAAAATAATCGCGGGTGAAGATGATAATCGCCTATATTTCACTGAATTCTGGGAATTCAGCTGGGAAAGGAATCAATGGCTTCTCTCGAATATTTATCAAGAAGATGCCTTGGAGATTGCCAAGATCGCTCGTGGAGATGAACGTTAAAACTTGTGGATTAAATCTAAAAAATCAGTCGCCTTATATTAAAACGACTGGTTTTTTGCTTTATGCTACGAATTATCTATGTTATATTTTCCTTTGTTCGCGTTGGTCCAAGAGTTTCCAACCATAAAACGCACAGCAGATACCGATTGCACCGATGAGAAGGGCGAGTAAAAAACGCCATGGATTATCGACGAGTTTCCAAAAATCGTGACCTACCCAAGATTCCCAAGCAATCATCGGTATTTTACCTAATAAGGTAGCCCAGAAAAAAGAAGTAAATTTGATTGGAGAGAGACCGGCGGCGTAATTAACTGCTGCAGCGGGAAGAATAGGAATGAGGCGGGCGATAACAATCATATAAAAATTCTTAGCCTCTGATAGTTTAGACCATTTGCCGAGCTTAGCGAGTTTGGGGCGGGCCCATTCTTGACCAAGTGTGCGGGCAAGCCAGAAGCCGATTATCGAACCGATAAGACTTCCCAAAAGTGAAAGGCTAAAACCAAGCAACCATCCAAAGAGGAGAACATTCATTCCGGCGAGAAGAGCAAAAGGCATGAAAGGAAAGAGTATTTGTACAGCTATGATAAGAAGATCAAGAATAATCCCTTTCCAGCCCAGTTGAAGAATGAGTGATTGGATTGCCTGAGGATGCTGAAGCTTTGGATAAAGGATAACGATTATGATAATCGTAAGAACTAGGGTTAAGATCGGTACTTTTTTTTGTCGGAAACACATTATTTAATTCTCCTCTACACATATATAGAAAGAGTATAGCTGATTTCATGTAAAATGTTCAAGAGAACGGAAAAAATTTCACGATATTTCCTGGTGAGGAGATTTATGTGATAAAATAATGAAGTAGTGTGGAGATGTAAGGGTGTGGAATAATGTTCGAACAAAACTTCCAAGAATATATTCCCCTGTTTCATGAACTATTATCTGCATTGTGCGAAGATGAGTATGAGTGGGTTTTGATGAACCGTAAAGAAGTCTTTTACCTTAGTGATGGTGCAGAACTTGAAACGGGAATTTTTATAGGAATGTCAACGCAAGAAGTACCCTGGTATAACGAAATTTTTAATAAGAAAGAAAAAATCAGATTTATAAAACAAGGGTGGCGGGCGGACAAGGAGCGTTCGAGTACAATTACCGGGGTTCCCCTCGTTAATGAGTCGGGTGAAGTTGAAGGCGCTTTTTTCGTTGTAACAGAGTTCCACAATAAAATACGAGCTAATGATGTGTTAAATCTGGCTCAGGATATGGCCCGCGAAGAAGATCTGTTTACCGCATTAAATATTGTAACCCATCGTAGTTTAGACCTTTTTCAAGTTGCCATGGTTGGCTTATGGCTTTGGACGGATGGAAAATATGGAATGGGCTCTCTTAGTACATATAATGAGGAATTACGTTCTTTTGTACAAAGCAGAAAGTTTCCTGCTGATTTCGGTATAGAATGGTTTAAACAGTTTGAAGAAGAGCAAAAAAATGGTTCGCAATGCCTTATACGATCTAATTTAGACCAATTTAACGAACCTTGGGCCGAAGTACTCCTGGAATTTGGGCTGTATTCCTTTGTTTGTATACCGCTGATTCACTTTGACCAAACTTTTGGGCAAATTATTCTCTTTTCTCAAAACAATAGGAATATTGATGATGAAAACGTTTACTGGCTGCGCCAAATTGTACCCTTCGTTTCTTCCACAGTATATGAGCAACATCTGAGAATTGCCTCATTGGAACGAGAGCAGGCTTTAACCTTGCTGCTGCGAGGAACAGAAATTCTTGTTCAGGCGGAAACGGAGGAACAGCTGCTGACCGAGGCCGGCGAAATGGCGATGGAAATACTCTTTCTCCCCGGTGGATTTTTCTTTTTGTACGAGGAGGGAGAATGGAAAATTCGCGCACCCTTTGGGCGTTTAAAACAAGCGGAATGGGCATGGCAAGATTGGGTATGGAAACAAATGGTACGTGATGAGTATGATCATTTTACTAATCCCCAGGCCGTATCCCATTTCTTAGAGGTTGAGGACAATCCTGAGCAATGGCATAAAGTCTTAATTCAGCCAATCGTTAATCATAGCGGGCTGATGGGCGAACTTTGGTTAATCGATGATTTGGAATGGGCAGCAGAACAACGTCAGGAAATCTTATCGGCTTATGTTCGGGATGTTGGAGTCGCCCTAGATGCGATTCGGCAGCGTGATGAATTATCCCGTCTGGCCTCAACGGATCGTCTCACAGGCATATTGAACCGCCAGGGCTTTGATCAACGGATCCGTGAGGAAATGGCGGGAACCTTGCGTCGCAAATCTTCTTTCTTGCTATTAATTCTTGATCTTGACTATTTTAAACGTCTCAATGATACAAAAGGTCATCCTGTCGGTGATTTGGCGTTAAAGACGATTGCCCATAATTTATCCACCTCTGTTCGAGAATATGATATCGTTGCTCGGACCGGAGGGGATGAATTTACAGTTGTTTTGGCAGATTTACACTTTTCAGCGGAGGCTCAGCAGGTTGTTGAACGCATGAAATCCAGCCTTGATCTTAAACAGTTTGATTTAGATGTCTCCATTGGGGTTGCAGAATTTCCGGCGGAAGGCCGAAATTATGAAGAGTTGTATCGACTGGCGGATCAACGCTTGTATGTCGGAAAAAACACGGGTAAAGGAAAGATTATATTTAATTAGGTTAAGTTTAAAGTATATGAAAAGCCGTTTTCTTGATTCCTTAATCTCTGGAGTCAGGAGAACGGCTTTTCATATGGAAATTTGTATGAGTGTTCAAATTATGTCAAAAAGGGAACTGCGCCCAATAAAAAGATGAGCTCTGACAGCTCGATACCGGCACCGTAAAGGTCTCCGGTTAAGCCGCCTAAAAGGCGTGCAACCTTACGGAAATAATAAAAAATAAAGAAAGCGGAAACAACAAATCCTATCAGTCCAGCCCAACCTAAGAAGAAAATAGTTAAAGCTATGCAAAGCAGTCCTTCAATCCAAAAGAACCTAGGCTTTTGAAGTGTGCTTTCATGAAATCCCTTTCCCAATCCTTCCTTTCGGGCATAGGGATAAAATAGA
Organism: Desulfitobacterium sp.; assembly: GCF_034927245.1. Classification (GTDB taxonomy): domain Bacteria; phylum Bacillota; class Desulfitobacteriia; order Desulfitobacteriales; family Desulfitobacteriaceae; genus Desulfitobacterium_A. The sequence goes on along the minus strand of NZ_JAYFQK010000020.1, from coordinate 41,556 downwards.
ATCCCAAACATAAAGACCCAACGCGATAACGCCGGCATGACCAAAAATGCCAAAAGAGGTGCTAAATGACTTATGGGCTGAAAGGTTAGATTAGGAAAAGATGAGAACATGGAAAAGGGTGGAGCCCCGGTTTGGAGCAAGGCTGTAAAGAGTGAGAATTTAAGGAGAAGAAGGGCACTTGCACTCAAAGCCCCAAAAGATCCAACTCGGCTGTCTTTCATAATTTCAAGCATTCTTTCGGGGGTTCGCGCAGAAAGGAGGGCATCCATGCTGTCCATAAAACCATCCATATGAATTCCACCCGATAAAAGCAATTCCTCAATGACTAAGATGGCTCCGACAACGAGGGATGGATATATGCCTTGCAGGAGAAACGCACTTAGGCTCAAGATAACGCCGAGGAGAAGACCGACGAGTGGATAATAACGCTGACTGGCTGTGAATTCCTCATGAGTGACGTCCTGAGGTGCGGGAAAAGGAAGACGGGTGAGAAAGGTTACAGCGATTAAGAATCCTCGGATCATAATAAACGCTCCTGTTGAGGTTTTAATGAGTCCAGCAGTTCTTGACCGTTCTGCTTAACCTCGATGGGATACCCCGCGACGACCCAAAAAACCTGATGGGCATAATGGGCAAGTAGTTGATTGGCACGCCCGGCCAAATCACGGTAAGAGCGGGCCATGGGGTTATCGGGAACAATTCCTTGTCCTACTTCATTGGTAACCATAATAACCTGAGGGGTTATTTCCTTAGCAAGTGACGCGGCTTCCCGGACTTGTGCCATAATTTCTTCTTCAGCTTCCGGAGAGAGAGTATCCGGGTAGGAGGACTCCGAGTTAGAACCCAGGGATTTTAGCATGAGGTTGGAAAGCCAGATTGTCACACAATCCAGAAGAACCACTGAATCTTCATCGCGAATTTCATTTAAGGCTGCTTGGATATCGAAAGGTTCCTCGATAAGCTGCCAGTCGCTCGGACGTTGTAGCCGGTGCTTTTTTACGCGTAAGGCCATTTCGTCATCGAGGACTTGAGCAGTTGCAATATAGATCACGGGTTTGCCGGGATGGGCTGCAAGGAGTTCGGCAAAACTACTTTTACCGCTGCGAGCCCCCCCGGTAATGAGTGCGAAGTTAGACATGAGGATGATTTGCCTCCTTGATTGGTATTAATACGTATATTATTCGCTTAATTGCATTTTTTACCTGCAATTTATTGAGTATGAGCGATCTTTGAAGTTTTTTTGCTTAGAAGTCTCCGGTAGAAACACCGGCTGCTTCAAAGGTGGCCATTTCATCGGCAATTTTGAGGGCGGCTTCGACCATGGGGAACATGAGGGCAGCTCCTGTTCCTTCGCCCAGTCTCATGTGGAAGTCAAGGCGCGGTTGGAGACCCAGTTTTTTTAGGGCTAAACGGTGGCCCTGTTCCTCTGAATTATGCGATGAAATCATATAAGAGGCAGAGAGAGGAGCCAGTTCTTCTGCTGTGAGTGCGGCAGCTGAAGAGATAATGCCGTCGAGGATGATGGGGACATGTTGATAGGCGGCTTCAAGAATTGCTCCTGTTAAAGCTGCAATTTCCAGACCGCCGATTTTAGAGAGGGTATCCATGGGGTCTGTGGGATCAGGTTGATTGACTTCGATGGCGCGTTTAATCACTTCTTGTTTATGGATTAGGGCATCGTTCCTGAGTCCTGTACCGCTCCCGGCGACTTCTTCTACAGAGTGTCCGGTAAAGACGGAGACGAGGGCAGCACTCGGGGTCGTATTGCCGATGCCTACTTCACCTGTTGCTAAGAGGTTAATGCCGGAGGCGATAGCTTGAGCGGCAATTTTGGCACCGGTGAGAAGGGCAAGCAGAGTCTCTTGACGAGTCATAGCCGGGCCGTGAGCCATATTATCGGTTCCGTTTTTGACTCGGTTGGCCATGAGTTCAGGGGGATCTAGGGGAACTGCAATCCCAATATCAGTAGCAATGAGTTTAGCTCCGGCATGATCAGTAAGAACATTGATGCCGGCCCCACCTTTGAGATAGCTGTAAAACATTTGAACCGTTACTTCCTGTGGCGCGGCACTGACTCCTTCGGCGACGACACCGTGATCACCGCCCATGAGCAGAACCGCCTTGCCTTTGATTGCAGGGTGTGATGTGCGGTAGATTCCCGCAAGTTGTTGGGCTATATCTTCTAAGACGCCTAAACTTCTTGTCGGTTTAATTTTAGCATCTAAACGTTGCTGCATGGCGGTGATTGCTTCTTGATCCAATTTCTCGATTTTGCTCGTAAGCTCTTTTAAGGCAGTTTCAAGGGCTTGCTCATTTGCTTCTCTCAGACTGTCCAGACCGTGGAAATTGATACTTTTGTTTACTGTTGTCATATTAATCTCCTCCATTTTTATAGGTTTTTAGTAAAAAATAAAGTCCCGCCACAAATCAATTGTGGTCGGGACTTTGCCGTCGTCGCCGTCGCTTTCCATTACCCCGGAAAGACTTTTCTTCTTAGGCAGGTCTCCTGGCTCAGACTCAAGCGCCCTGATGCTCCTTCCCAGCAGATGCCAGTGGTTTAGCAAGGGCTTGTCCTTACAGTGGTGGGTCCGCACCGGATTAGACACCGGTTTCCCTATTCTCCCCATGAGGGGCACCTAAGAATCATTGAGTATTTATTTAAATTAAGATTAACAAAAATATTTAGAAAGTCAAGATCAAATTTCAAATTTCGTACCATGAAAAATCTTTAAGCAATCTTTATACAAATGAATGGAATTAAACAAAGGGTGTGGGAAAATGCTAAATCTATGATATAATACAGCTAATATAAATGGAGTGAAGTGGGATTTGTTCTACAACACCTTAATCAAAGGAGTATCAGCTTATGAAACGGGGAGAATTGAGACAATCAGAACCATTAAAAAAAACTCAAAGATATGCTTTCCTCTTAGAGGGTTTAGTGATTTATAGATCGCTTCGTGAGGACACGGTCGTGAAAAGTTTACAGAGCGTGTTTACTTCTTTAGAACAAGAGGAGCTTAATCTGGGTGAAGTTTATCAACGGTATCATACATTCTGTGCTCTCGCCACTGAAAAGAATTGGCCGGAGTATTTATGGGATCTTGTTCTGGAAGCAGATAATGTCTTTTCACGGCAAGCCGGTTCCCAAGGGTGGGATAATCTGGAGGACGGACTTAAAACTCTTGCAATTCACGACATCATGATTCTTCAGCAGATTGCTTCTCTTCAGCCGGAAGAGCTGCGGCAGATGGTTTATGACAGAATCGCGGAACAAAATGAACCGGAATCAGATCCTAAAGCGGCGTGGTTGAGTAGACCGGAACAATGGTCCATATGGGCTCCCCAAGCGGGTGAGGTATGCCGAGATCTAAGCAGGGCAGGCCAATTCTTGGAAACAACACGCAATAAGGTTAAAAAGGTTCTGCGGACCAAAGCTAATGAAGAGGCTGCATGTGAATTGGCATTGTTCTACCAAAAAATCGGTGCAGGGCTTATGTCTACTGGTTTAGCCTTTAAATGGGATGGAAAAGCTAAAGCCCTTGTACCCGTTATGCCTGATCCGATCCGTAAGGAGCAGTTAATCGGGCAAGAGCGCGAACAAGGGATTCTCCTGGAAAACACAAAATTCTTCATTGCCGGCTATCCTGCCAATAATGTGCTTCTCTACGGAAATCGGGGAACGGGTAAATCCTCACTCGTTAAAGCTCTTCTTCATGAATATTGTGATCAGGGGTTAAGATTAGTTGAACTTTCCAAGCAAGATTTAATCGATTTCCCGTTGATTATTCGTTGTCTGGCATTTCAACCTCAAAAGTTTATTCTCTTCATTGACGATCTTTCGTTTGAAGAAACGGAATTAGCCTATAAGGCACTCAAGACCGTTTTAGAGGGGGGTTTAGAAAAGCGGCCTGATAACGTTCTTATCTATGCTACCTCGAATCGCCGGCATCTTATCCGTGAAAATTTTTCCGAGCGTCAAGGTGACGAGGTTAATGTCCGGGATACAATGGATGAAAAACTATCCCTGGCCGATCGTTTTGGGATCACGATTACATTCCCATCTCCGGATCAAGAGGAATTTTTACGGATTGTTGACGAATTGGCCGTACAGGAAGGCATAACAATTGAAAAAAACCTGCTTCGTCAGCAAGCCCTTCGCTGGGTTATGATGCATAATGCGCGTTCAGGCCGTACTGCTCGCCAATTCATAGATTATTTGGTGGCTCAACAGAAGACTGATTCGCATAATTCCTAAGACTTGAACCCAAATACCGGGTGGTAAGATATGGTTTGATGATATATAATTAAGAAAATGGATTTGTGTCGGAAAAGATTTTATCGTGACGGGGAGGAACACAAGTGTTTGAAAACGACATACTTGTAGCAGGAGGAGATCCTGGATTTGGAGCAATAAAACTGGATGCGGGAGATAGAAAAGTCCTTTTTCCGGCGGTGATCTGTCAAGGCAATGAGCGAATTTTTTCGACGTTAGGAAATCCTATTGTAACGCGCGGTTCGGAATTGGAAGAACAAATTGCTTCTTTAGATGTTGTCGTAAAAAACAATTCCACAGGTGTAGAACGTCATTATTTTATGGGGAATTTAGCCGAAAGTCTTAATCCAAATGAAGCACATTATTGCTGGGATGAGGATAAATCGACAGATGAAGAGGCTACGGCCCTTCTCGTGGTCGCTTTAGCATTAGCCCAGAAAACCCCGAAAGCCAATATTTACTTGGGAACAGGCGTTCCGGTTAAATATTATGCTGTACTTAAGGATCAGTACGAATCGCAGCTAAAAGGGTCTTGGTCTGTTAAATTCCTTTCCGGTCCTTACAAGGGAGAGGAACGTCAGTTAACCATTATACGCTCTCGGGTCTTGCCGCAGAGCTATGGTGTTTTTATTAAAGAAACATTGAATGAGTACGGGATGCCGACAAGCCCGAAGCTTTTTAACGGCTATGTCGTGGTAATCGATCCCGGCTTTAGAACGACGGATATTGCAACCTTCTATGACGGAGTGATGCTGGATCCGCCCAATTCCTTTAGTATCGAAAAAGGCTTAAAATGGGCCTATACCGGAGTTGCCGAAAAGTTAAAAGAAATGAGTATGAGTCAGCAGAACCCGATCGAGACCGATGACCAAGAGCTGGATAAGATTTTCCGTGTTCATGAAGGCTATTATCCTTGGCATAATGGGACGATTAATTTAAACCCGGTGATGAACCAAATGTTGGCTCAATTGGGAACAGATATCTCACGGGAAGTGAAAAAAGTATTAAAACCGATGCTGGGAAAAATTCATACTGTTCTTGTGGCCGGTAAGGTTGGAGAACTTGTTTATGATTATCTTCAGTTGGAAAACAAAGTATTGATAGATGATCCTCAGTTTGGCAATGCGACGGGGTTTCGGATTATGGCAGCTAACCTAGTGAATAGCCTGACGAAGAAGACGAATAATAATTCATGATCATGGGAAACTCCCTTGGGTCTTTGTTTTTTCATACTGAAGATGAAGCTCTCTGGAATACGCTTAAGAAGCTGCCAACGGAAAGATGTGTGGAACTAACAATTAAGGCTCTGCGCGAGTATTTTCAAAATCATCCGGAGATGCTGCCCGTTTTGTCTGATGATGCTAAAGCTGTTGATATGGATCATGAGTTGTATTCTAAAGAAGCGGTCATCGATAAGGCGGACGCTCCCGGACAGTCTGAGTTTAGTCTGGAATCCCTTTTTAAAATGAACCCTTCGGAAGCCAAACCTAATCCCAAATCTGATCCTGTTAATAATCTTCTTACCGTTATCGGTGAGGAAGAGGACGAAGATGTCCTTCGCTTCTTTCAACCGGATAAGAATAAAGGAAAATAGTTGATTAGAGTCTTACTATACAAATTCAGTAATAGATTTACTTTTTTAGAAATATAAACTATAATAGGGTATGAGTGGCATACATATGAATGATTGAATAGTCCGGTTAAGTCAGCGGCTATCCTGCGTAAGGCGTAAGATGGTCGCTCTATCTTTTATACAGAAAAAGGAGGAGATGAAAAATGATACGCACCATTCATATCACATTAGCTGACCGCGAACGCTTACGCAAACTCATCAGTCGTGAAAGAGAATTTGGTACGGTAAAGAATAAGGATTATTTGAAAGATCTTGAACAAGAGCTTAACCGGGCCAATATTGAGGAATCAAAGATGATCCCGTCGGATATCATTACCATGAACTCGAAGGTTCTCTTAAGGGATTTAGAATCCGGTGAAGAGTCAATCTATACGTTGGTTTATCCCGATGAGGCGAATCTTTTTGAGGACAGGATATCCGTTTTAGCCCCTATTGGGACGGCAATCCTTGGATTCCGCGAAGGCGATGTTATTGATTGGAAGGTTCCGGATGGAATCGTTAAATTGAAAGTGGAAAAAATACTTTATCAGCCGGAAGCGGCAGGAGAGTATGAACTTTAAAAAGGAACTGTTTCAGAAATAGAAGACGATCTCTATTTCTGGGACAGTTTTTTTTGTACTAACAATCTGGAATAATAAGGACAATGTGGGGGAAAATATAATATCCCTCCTAAGATTACACAGATTAAGCATGGTGAAGAGAAGGAAAGGAGCTCACGTATAAGAATGTTGATTGTTGTGACTCGAACGCTGATTCTTTATGCTTTGGTTGTCATTGCTTTGCGTCTTATGGGTAAACGCGAAATCGGTCAATTGCAGCCCTTCGATTTAGTTGGGATTATCATGATTTCCGAATTGGCGGCTATTCCGGCTGAAAATGTGGGTATTCCACTAATCGCGGGTATTATTCCAATTATCGTCATTCTGTTCGCAAGTACTTTGCTCGCTGTTCTTGAATTAAAAAGTGAACGGGCACGGGCTCTTTTGAATGGTACGCCTTCGGTCTTAATCGCCCGCGGAAAAATTGTTGAGGCTGAACTTAAACGAAATAGGTATAATTTAACAGACTTACTCGTAGAGTTACGCATTAAAAATGTCCCGAATATATCGGATGTTGAGTTTGCCGTATTAGAAACTAATGGGCAACTGAGTATTCTTCCGAAGTCGCTGAAAAGGCCTGCAACGCCGGAGGATTTCGGAATAGCTCCATCCTACGAGGGATTGCCAAGCGTATTGGTCATGGATGGGAAATTACAGAAAAACAATTTTGAACGCGATAAGATCGATTTACCGTGGTTTCTGAATGAGTTGAAAAAGCAGAATATCCATCGGATCGAGGATGTATTTCTGGCGAGTCTCGATACCTGCGGAACGCTTTTTATCCAAAAAAAACTAAAGCGTTAGCAGAAAGGATTGAGAATTTATGAGGTCCTATCTCATTATTATTACGATCATAGTTTTGCTTGCCGGTGGATCTTTCTGGGGCAATAATTATATCAATACATCGACCCAAAAATTAGTGGTATTCGTTGAATCGGCTGATGAACAAATTGATCAACATGATTGGGAACAAGCCCATCGCCAGTTAAATAACCTGCAACAGGCTTGGAATGAGACAAAAGATGTATGGAGTGTTTTAGTAAATCATCAAGAAATTGATACAATCGATATAACTATTGTGCGATTGTCCGAATACATTCAAGCCCAAAATGCAGTTTTAGCTTCCGGAGAAATAGCGACTTTGCAGCTGCTTTTTGAACATATTGCGGATGCGGAAATTTTTAACCTTAAAAATATATTATAAGACCAATCAACAAAACTTCAGATGGAGTCAAAACCCCATCTGAAGTAAGTTTCCGTTATTATCCTTGTGTCGAATTTAATCCGTTGTTTGACTCAAGATAATTTAAACGGCTGTTAAGCTGTGCCACATGACGCTGCATATCGGTAGACATATCTTGAAACATTTGTTTAGCCGATTGATCCTGGGTAGAAAGGGAAAAAGTCTCATACGTTCCTAAAGCGGATTTAGCTGCAGCTGCGGCTTTTTGTATATCTTCCTGTACAGTCAAGTCAATCCCTCCTTAATTTTCTTTTGTTTTTGCAAACATTCTTATTATATGAATCAGACTTAAATTCTATAATGTTAAGGTTTTGGAACAATTGGTAAATTCCGTTTTAAGAAAATAAGGAGAGGGTCATGTCGAAGAAGGACGATAAATTATTAAAATGGAGCAGTATTATAGCTACAATTGGAACAGTGATTATTGCTACGACCGCTCTTATTACAGTTTATGTAACATTAAAAGCCTGGCAGATTCAGCGCGAAGATGCCAGACCCTATTTATCACTGAAAGAATCACCCCAGGTTACCGTACAAAAAGGGGTACAGTTTGAGTTTAAGTTTAACAATGTGGGAATTCATCCGGCGGTAAATTTATCAAGTCAAACGGTTGTTTTTGAACAGAATCTGCAACAAAAGCCCACCCATAATGAACGCTATGACTTGGTCAATGAAATTCCCAAAGATACAAGTTCAAGTTTGGTCATCAGTTTGACACCGGAGGAAATTGAAGAAAATGCGTACTATCTTGTTGTTTTGCTTCAGTATATCGACCCCGTGATTGATCGGCAATATCAGCAGAGTTTGCTTTTCAAGTGGAATGGAATTACAGAGGGAAAAGCACAGGCGATTATTCATGTCCAAGCCCAGGAAAAGGAAAAGATATCGCGTTATTTAGAGACGAATCAGATAAACTTTAATTAAGAATCAAAAATAATGCTCCGGGAAAACTAGAATAGAGGTGATTAAAATGCCGCGCAAAGACGGGAACAAGTTCCAAAATGAAGATCTAAAAAAAATGGAGTTAACCCTTAACAACATCAGCAAAAATGAAAAGTTTTTGGCGGAGAATGCAGGTGAATTAACCCCTCATCAATTGAAGGATGTTAAAGAGCATTTAGCCTCCAAGAAAAAGTTCTTAGAAGAAACGGATGGTACTATAAAATATTAGATTTTAGAAGGATAGGCTTGCGTCGGTAAATAAACGCAAGCCTATTCGTTCACTCCGGCGCTGCACGAAAAAGGGGCTGTTTTGCGACAGCCCCTACATGTACGAGACGGAAAGATTAGAAGCGAGTTCCTTTTTTGAGGTTCTCTTCAGCAAATTGAATCATGCGTTTCGTCATTTGGCCACCGACTGAACCGTTTTCACGGCTGGTGCGGTCTCCGCCCAATTGTACGCCTAATTCGTTTGCAACTTCATACTTGAATTGGTCGAGACCTTGAGATGCACCTTGAGCTGCTGGTTGGTTTGTGTTTCTTTCTCCTGCCATGATTATTCCCTCCTTAAAAATTTTGAATTTCGAGTAGTTGGGACGTTCTTATTATTTGCTGAATGGCCTTCTTTAATCAGGTAATTGTTGCGTCCTAACTAAGAGATATCCAAAACTGGTTTATAGAGGAAATCGCGGAAACTCATTCGTCTTCTTGTGTACACATTGCCATGGCTTCCTCAGCAGTCATGCCATCACAGATAATCTTTATAATTCCGGGGTAATAGGTATCAAAGCTTTGTGAGCCATTCCAAATAAGGTTCATCAGTTGTTCTTGGGAAGGTTCGGTATTTTCAAGGTCAAGAAAAGTGCGAAAACGGATTTCACCATCGTCCATATCCATTTCAAAATTTCCGTTGGCAAGTTCGTAATTCACACGGTTGATGAAATTACAAATTTCCAGTCGCTTAGGAAACGGAACTTTTTCATTAATATGGGTATTACAGAGAAGGGATTCTTGCTCTTCATCGACGATGATAAAACAATGGTAATCAGAGTTAACTCCTCGAATTTCTAAACGGAAAATTTCATTTTTGTCATCATAAACAAATTCCCAACCATTGTCGTTTAACGTTTCAAAAAGAATTTGAAACAGCGTCATCTCCTTGCCTCCCTTACCGATCCTATTTCTTGTTTGTTCTTTCCACATTTAGGTGAAGTATTCCTGCCGAAAGATATTTGTTTGTAAAATCTTAAACAGGCAAATTATTGTGATTCCTTTTTGCAGGGTATTCGCAAGGATTCTATTGGCATGATATAATATAATACTGTGAAGAAAATATAAGGAGTTTAGATAATTGTGAGCGTGTCATTGAAAGACGAAATTCAATCACGGAAGACTTTTGCGATTATTTCACACCCTGATGCGGGAAAAACAACTTTGACGGAAAAACTGCTTCTTTTTGGAGGGGCAATTCATTTAGCGGGTAATGTAAAGGCCCGTAAGACTCAGCGCTATGCGACCTCGGATTGGATGGAACTGGAACGTCAAAGGGGAATTTCCATCACATCAAGCGCAATGCAATTTAACTATAAGGAGCATGTTATCAATATTTTGGATACTCCCGGTCACCAAGATTTCAGTGAGGATACCTATCGGACTTTAACAGCAGTCGATAGTGCAGTCATGTTGATCGACGTGGCTAAAGGGGTCGAGGTTCAGACTATTAAGTTGTTTGAAGTCTGTAAACGGCGGGGAATCCCAATTTTTACATTTATTAATAAACTTGACCGAGAAGGAAAAGATCCGATCGATTTAATGGATGAAGTAGAAAAAGTCTTGGGAATTGAAGCTTATGCGATGAACTGGCCGATTGGCATGGGGGGAAACTTCAAAGGGATTTACGATCGTCAAAACCGTTATGTGGTTCGTTATGACGCAGGTACCCGTTATGAGAAGTCGAGTGCTCCACAGTCAGGACAAATCGATGATCCTGAAGTCCAAGCCGGAATTGGTGAGGAACTCCTGCAACATCTCCAAGGAGATATTGAATTGCTCGATATGGCGGGTAATCGGTTTGATTTAGAAAGAGTCAATCGAGGAGAGGTTACGCCGGTCTTTTTTGGAAGTGCTCTTAACAATTTTGGAGTGCCTAATTTTTTGGACAGCTTTTTACAGCTTGCCCCCGGGCCGGGAGCGCGAACCTCCAACCAAGGTGAGCTTGATCCAATGAGTCCGCAATTCTCGGGGTTTGTCTTTAAGATTCAGGCGAACATGAATGCGATGCACCGTGATCGCATTGCCTTTATCCGGATTTGCACCGGAAAATATGAACGCGGCATGAATGTTATTCATACGCGCTCACACCGCAAACTTCGTCTGGCTCAACCCCAGCAGCTTTTTGCGCAAGAACGGACGATTTTGGATGAAGCTTACGCCGGTGATATTATTGGAGTTCATGATAATGGAATTCTACGGATCGGCGATGTTTTGGCAGAAAAAGACGGCCTTGAATTTGAAGCCATGCCTTTTTTCAGCCCGGAAAATTTTGCACGTGTCAGTATAAAAAATGCCTTAAAACGGAAGCAGTTCATCAAAGGCATTCAGGAATTGGAAGAAGAAGGTGCGATTCACGTTTTCCACGATTTGAACATTGGTGTCGAGGCACCGATAATCGGTGTGGTTGGCCAGCTGCAGTTTGATGTGTTGGAGTACCGTTTGCGTGATGAGTACGGGGTAGATGTTGAGATTAATCATTTGCCTTACGAAATCGTTCGCTGGATTGCTAAAGATGAGGAAAAGATACGAATCCTTAAGGATTCAAGCATGAGTATGGTCGTTTTAGATAAGGATGAAAATTACGCTGTTCTGCTTCTCGATAAATGGAAGGCGAACTGGATGAGTGAGCGTTACGCCATTGAATTCATGGATCGGCCACCGGTTCTAACCGTGTAAAATAATTTTCAATGCCTGTAGTGATCGCTTCGGCGATTTTCTCCTGATAAGATGTTGTTTGCAAAAGTTTGCGTTCTTTGGGATTGGAAAGGAAACCGACCTCAACTAATACCGAAGGCATTTTGGTTTGATTGAGAAGATAATAATCTCCGATTTTGGCGACGCGTTTATTATCGGGTTGAATGTGTTTCAATTCGCTTTGAATAAACTCGGCTAAGGCTTTGCCTTCCGGTGAATTGACAGGGTAATAGCTCTCCATACCATAAGAATTTCCACCGGGATAACTATTCGCATGAATGCTGATCAATAAATCCGCATGATTCATGTTAGCCATCTTGATGCGTTGGTCAAGTTCTGCACGTTTGGCCATTTTACCGAGAACAAAATTCGGGAGGTAGAAATCCTTGTCCACCTCCCGAGTCAATATAACATTACATCCTTTATCATTTAAGCTTTCTTTTAAACGCAAAGCGATGGTTAAGTTGATATTCTTTTCTTCAATTCCACCATATTGAGCACCTGGGTCTTGCCCGCCGTGACCGGGGTCGATTATGACAATCTTATCCTTTAAGCTCGGATGAATTGTTTCGGTGAAGGCATACCAAGCTCCGCCGCAGAGAAGAAGAATTCCCAGGAATAAAAAAGGCAACCCAGATTTAGGAAGGAAGAGGATAATTGGCCTGCGCATCATTTTAGATTCTCCTTTGCTCGGTGTCTTTAAAAAGATATGAGCAAAGAGGAGAGTTCATACTTAATCAAACAGTCATCGGTACAAAATAGATAAGGATCATAAGAAAATGGATCAGAGTTCCCGTTGCAATAAAGATGTGAAAGATTTCGTGGAAGCCAAGATGTAAGCGGGGAATTTTGAAAATTTTGGCGGCATAGATTACTGCGCCAACGGTATACATGACACCTCCGGCCACCATCATGATCAGAGCACCCAACGGAAGATTATGAATAAGCTGGACAATAGGAACAAGCGCAATCCAGCCTAAAGTGACATAAAAGGCGGTAGATACATAGCGAGGAGCGTTCATAAACCATATTTTCAGGATAATTCCGATAATTGCCAGGATCCAAACGGCAAGGAGCATGACCCAGCGCCAAACGCCATTTAAGCCATAATAAAAGACCGGTGTATAAGAGCCCGCAATGAGAACATAAATCATCATATGGTCGACTTTGCGTAAGGTCAGTTCTTTGGCGGGAGTGGTTCTAAGGGCATGATAAAGGGAACTTGCACCGTATAGGGCAATAACGCTTAATCCGTAAATACTCAGGGTAATTGTTTTAGACAGATTCCCATGGGATAAGATAAGTAACGAAACAAGCCCAAACCAAGCTGCGATGAAGGGAATAAAGTGGGTAAGAGTATTCATGGGCTCCTTGATTTTCGATAGTTTCATGTGAACCTCCTATATATTGCAAATTTCTGTTGAAATATTGATTATATGTAGTGGTAAGCGAATATCTACTTAATTTTAGTATTTTATAAATATAATTGCAAATAGATATTGTGTATGGATCACATGGAAAACGTCGAAAGGAGTCTTATGTATATGAACCAAACCAAACAACCCGTATCCGTGTTTCCGGCGCAGCATCAAAATCAAAAACCGGGAATTGAAGCAATGATGAATCCGCGGCCGTTGTTCGATGATCCGCAATACATTGGAAACGGAAAACTTCAGGACAAGGTTGCCCTGATTACCGGAGGGGATAGTGGAATCGGCCGTGCGGTGGCAGTGGCATATGCTAAAGAAGGAGCAGACATCGCTTTTGTTTATTTAAATGAGCAGGCGGATGCCGAAGAATCAAAGAAGCGGATAGAAGCCTTAGGTCGACGCTGCCTTAGTCTAGCCGGGGATGTGGGTGATGAAAGCTTCTGCCAAAATGTTGTAAATGAGGTCATCAAAATATTTAAGCGGATTGATATTCTTGTCAATAATGCCGGCGAACAGCATGTGCAAACAAGCCTGCTGAATATTTCTTCCGCTCAGCTGGAGCGAACCTTTAAGACAAACATATTTTCGTTTTTTTATATGACACGTGCCGCGCTGCCCCATCTTCAAGCCGGGGCCAGCATTATCAATACGGCATCAATCACGGCTTATAAGGGCGACGAACAGCTGATTGATTACTCGGCGAGTAAAGGTGCGGTTGTTTCCTTTACCCGTTCTCTATCCGAGTCTTTGGTTAAACAAGGAATCCGCGTAAATGGAGTTGCACCCGGACCGATATGGACACCGCTGATTCCTTCATCTTTTCCGGCCGCTGAGGTTGCGACCTTTGGAAGTACAACTCCGATGCAGCGCGCAGGGCAGCCTATGGAGCTCGCGCCTGTTTATGTTTTTCTGGCGAGCAATGATTCATCTTACATGTCGGGGCAAATTCTCCATGTCAATGGGGGAACAGTTATCAATGGCTGATGGCTATATTCCGGGGGCCGGCATATCCGGGCCGCTGACGTGATGGCGATGGCCTTCATCAACCAAGGTGTAGAAGTTCCAATTATGAACATGAAAACCGTTGGGAAGAGGAAGGGCAGGACCGGATACTGATTTGTAGTAGTGGGAATGCCCGTGTTCATAGAGGACATAGCTTTCGGAAGAATGCACATGACTTCCGTCAGCGGTTGGAACAGCCGGACCGGTAACATCAAGGCATTGGTGACTATGACCATGATCACATGATGTATGAGTGACGCTTCCGTGGTTGTGATTAGGGGCGTATTGAGCATATTGCATAATAAAAAAACCTCCTTTGAAATTACTTCTTTAGTCTACGCAAATGTAATCTTAGAAGTGAATCATAAGGAGGTTTAGAAATTTATCCTTTATAGAACTCGTTTGGCCCCTACAAAGTGGGATTTCCAGTATGAACCCAGGGGATAGATGGTTACCCCCTTTGAGGTGGACGCATTGATAAATTCCCCATTGCCAATATAAATACCAACGTGGTCAATCACTTTATCGTTATCTAAGGAGAAGAAGACTAAATCCCCAGCCTTAAGATTGCCGAAGGAGACAGCTTGCCCCTTATCAAATTGGTCACGGGAAATGCGCGGAAGAGAAATGCCGTTTTGAGCGAAGACATATTGGGTATAACCGGAACAGTCAAAACCACTTGGTGTAGTACCGCCCCAAACATAGTTTACACCGATGTACTTTTTGGCCGTTGAAATAATTGCGGCTGCTTTTTGATTGGAGGTTGATGCTATCGATTTCTGGCCGGTGGTACTCCTTGACACCGATGTTTGTGTTGGAGTTTGGGGACGAGGTGTTAGAGAAGTTGAGGCAGTTTGGGAAGCTTCTACCACAGAAATGGTATTATCCTCAGGCATTTGAACGGTTTCTGCTTGGACCGCTATAGCTTCATTAGGTTGATCATAGGTTATTTGGCTCGGTGCGACTGTTAAAGAACCGGCAAACAGCCCTATGGATAAAATCGATGACAGTCCAATATTAATGAGTTTACTCATCAAAAAACTCCTCTCAAGAAACAATAATAAAAAGACAACTCACTGTTTATTAGTGGGTTGTCTCTAGTATAACGTACTGATGTTAAATTTGTCCTTGTATAAAATATGGCAGTGCATAAAAGACCTGGCAGACATGGCAGACAAGGTAGATGTGCGTGATAGATTACTTCGCGGAATCAAACTCTTTAGCCAAATTGCTCAAAGCTTGGTTGGTTACGCGATAAACGGTCCATTCATCCATGGGGACAGCGCCCAATTTCTTGTAAAACCGGATGGAGGGCTCGTTCCAGTCTAAGCACCACCACTCTAATCGGCCGCAATTACGTTCAATTGCCAATTTCGCGAGAAATTCGAGGAGAATTTTACCGATCCCTTTTCCTCTCATTTCCGGTTTGACATATAAATCTTCTAGGTAGATTCCCGGAAGCCCGAGAAACGTCGAAAAGTTATGAAAAAACAAGGCAAACCCTACCGGCCTTTCGTTGTATTCGGCAATGATGACTTCCGCCATTTTTCGATTAAAGAGAGAATCCCTGAGAATTTCTTCAGTGGCAATAACTTCTTGTGACATTTTTTCATACTCGGCCAATTCTTTAATGAATCCAAAGATCAGCGAAACATCGTTGATATCCGCAAATCTCAATTTTAGTTCATTTAACGGGGTAGCGATTAATTCCAAAATAAATCTTCCTTTCCAAAAAGCTCTCATAATTATAATGTACAATCCTTAATTATCCAATAGATTATTTTAAAAAACTTATATTTTAAAGGGCTTTGTTCATAATAATAGCAATAAGGATATGAAAAGTGGGTATCCATTCCGTAGTCAAAGGAAACGCGGCCGGAAACATTTTTTTAGAGGAGAAGGAAAAAGCTCAAGGAACAAGAATTGAATAACTAACGGTATGATTATTTAGGGAGGTAAATGATGTGATGATTGATCTTTTAAAAAAGGGATTAGCACTTGGACTGGGTTTTGCGATTGTCAGCAAAGAGCAAATTGAGAAAACAGTGGATGAATTAGTTAAAAAAGGTGAAGTTTCGGTTTCGGATTCAAAGGATCTGGTGAATGATCTTGTCCAAAAGGGTGAGGAACAACAGAAGGAAATCAATGCAAAAATGCAGGAACAAATCCAAAAACTCTTAGTCGAACTTAAGATTCCTACACATGCCGATATGGAGCGTTTAGAAAAGAGAATCGCGGATTTGGAAAATCAAGTGGGTAATATTCATACCCATACGCCTGGCAATGATTAAGATTTAAGGGGTTTAATTGAGTAAGGGAGAGCATCAATGGATTAGGAGAGCCTAGAATGATTGGAAGAAGAATTCGACATATAAATCGATATAGGGAAGTTGCCACTGTTCTTGCACGACATGGATTTGGACTTATCCTTGAAGAAATGGGGCTCACTAATCTATTGTCTTTACCGAAACGATTGTTCTTTCGCAATCATGAGGAAATCGATTCTCAAACCATCGGGGAGCGCTTGCGTCACGCTTTAGAGGAACTGGGACCAACCTATGTGAAATTAGGGCAGATCGCAAGCACACGCCCTGATATTTTACCCGATTTCCTAATTCGGGAACTGGAAAAACTCCAGGATCAGGTGGCACCGTTTCCCTATAGTGAGGCCTGCCAAATCATCGAGCAAGAATTGGGGAAGAAACCCTTAGAAGCTTTTCAATGCTTCGACGAAACACCTATTGCCGCGGCATCAATAGGCCAAGTCTATCGAGCCGTTCTTCAATCGGGGGAAGAGGTCGCTGTTAAAGTCCAGCGACCTCAAATTACGCAGGGAATTGAAACGGACTTGGAGATTCTTTTTGATCTCGCGATAATTGCCGAGCGCCGAATAGATTGGGCCAAACAGTACCAACTGAAAGAAATGGTTGAGGAATTTGCTCGTTCCTTGCGCGCGGAGCTTGATTATACTATTGAGGGCCATAACACGGAGAAGATCAGCTCACAATTTGAGAAATCAAAAGAGGTTCATATTCCTAAGATTTATTGGGGTTATTCAAGCAAGAGAATTCTTACCTTGGAATATATAAATGGGGTCAAATTAAGTCAGATTGATGAACTAAAATCATTGGGCTATAACATAAAAACGATTGCCGAAGACTTAGTAAAAATCATGTTTAACCAAATTCTGATTGCCGGCTTTTTTCACGGGGACCCACATCCGGGAAATATATTAATTTTACCGGGGCAAGTCATATCCCTGATTGACTTTGGCATGGTCGGACACATTTCGACCGAGATGAAGTACAATTTTTCTTCCCTTGTTATCGGAATGATGCGCAGGAAAACTAAAGATATGGTTGATGCTGTCCTTGATATGGGAATTGTCCCGGTAGATATAAATATGAAGCTTCTTTATCGGGATGTTGATAGGCTTCGGGAAAAATACCTGGATGTAGCTATGAGCGAAATCCATTTGGGAGAAGCGGTCAATGACTTGTTTAAAGTTGCCTACCGCCATCATATTCAGATCCCTTCTGATTTAGTAATGCTCGGAAAATCCCTCTTAAGTTTAGAGGGACTTGTTGAGCAATTAGATCCCGAAATAAGCATCATTGATATTGCAGAGCCTTATGGCAAACGGCTCTTAAGGGAACGTTTTGAACCCAAAAATGTTGCTGAAATGACATGGAACAATATTAAGGACACGCTGGATTTAGCTGTAGATCTACCTCAACAGGCGAAAGAGTTTTTCCGCATTGCCCAAAATGGAAAAATCCGTTTTGAAGTCGTTACCCCTGAACTCGGAAATTTCCTAAAAAAGATGGACAGACAAAGTAATCAGCTTTCGTTTAGCCTTGTCCTTCTTGCGTTTAGTATCATCATGGCCGGCTTGATTATTGCATCGGCCTTTGGCAGTCAGCCTATGCTCTTTGGCCGTATCCCGGCAATAGATGTCGGCTTTACCTTCGCGTTTATTATGTTTATACTCTTGATTGTTTCCATATTCAGGTCAGGACGATTTTAGGTTTGTGAAAAGAGCACCTAATCACACGAAGTGGTTCGGTGCTCTTTTGCTAATCAGATCAATCCGCCATTGGAACGGATTTCTTCGCGCAGAGACTCGAATTGGGATTCATCTACAATTGCCGCTAAAAGGATATCACGGCCTGTTACATGGGAGCCGCCACCGTCACTCATTCCGCTTGCAGAGGTACTGGCTGCGGTTAAGGGACTGGCATTGCCGCTGATATCGCCTAACGTTAAGTCAGATATACTTCCGACTTGTCCGGTGATTGGATTCATCAATTGGTCCGTCGGATCTTGTACATACTGGTGAATACGATCAATTTTGACATTGGATATTCCCATATTTTTTATTTGATTCGCAGTTTTCTCCGCTTCATCAACAGTTTAAAAATATGCCAGAATATTCTTCTCACCCATGGTTATTATCCTCCTTGCACATTTTTCCCAATCTTCGGTATAATTTTGATATAGATTCTGTTTTAGCTTCGGTCATTGGAAGAGTTTCTATACTAAGCTTTTTAATGGCTTTAATACCCGCCGTCATATCCGATGACTAACCGCCACTAAGACTCCCACTTCTTAAGTGGGAGGCAAGTGGCGCTAAGTCCCTGGATAAGTCAACTAAACTTCAGATGGAGTCAAAACTCCACCTGAAGTAAGTTTCCTATATCGGAGGTGATCATGATTAAGCGTAGGATCAACTTTATATCCCAAGAATTGGTTCACGACCCGCTGCAAGTAAGACATTATCTGGCACCTTACCTATCAACAAATCATGCTTCTGAATTTCCATTAGAAACATATGATCAATGCCTGCAAGTTTTTAACCAAGAGATAAAATCTAAAGGGACGTTTGTTATTACCGAAGTCGAGCCAAATTCTGATCGTCTTGAAAGCAAAGAAGGAAAAGTGTTATTACCATACAAACATCCCTTATTCAACAAGAGCAAGTATGCGGCTTTATTTGCGATTACTTTAGGCCCGATGATCGATGAATGGATTGCGGAATTTTTTAAGGCCAAAGATTATATTTCAGGTTATATGCTTGAAGCGATTGGGCTTGCTGCATTGCGGGAGGCCGAAGTAAGGATTCGCCGGGAATTTCACGTTCAACTTAACGAGGTCAATACCAATATTAAAACAATAAGCCATACGCTCAGCCCGGGATGTCAAGGTATACCCATCGCAGCGGAAAAAGAACTGTTTCAGGTTACTGAAGCTTATGCAATTGGGATAACGATCCAAAAAGATTTATCATTATATCCCCTAAAGTCATTAATGGGGATCATTTTAGCCGGTAAGGACTTACCTTCATTTCAGGACGATCAGTGCCTATACTGCAATAAAAAGCGGGATTGTTTATATCGTTCACCGATAGATTAAATCTAAAAATAGAATAGAAGGATTTACTATATTAGCTGGAGAAATATACCACTAAAGTTTATTAATATGAATTTTTAGAATAGCGAGATGATTTGGAGGTTAGAAAATGAATCCTATAAGTGTCAATTCCGGCGTATTTGGTTTAGCCGTTGTATTTAATTTTGTTTTATGGATTGTAGGTTTTGCTTGTTTAATTCAACTTTTCCGTTTTTTAACTAAGGGTATTAAAGCACTCGACATATTTATAAAGAAAGGAGGCTAAATAATAGGATTTAGTATAAGGAGGCTCCGAATGTTAAACAGTATTGGGTTTGATAAATGGGCTGGAGAATATGATGAGTCAATCTCCCGTTTATGTGAAGGCTATCCGTTTGAGGGTTATTACGAAGTGCTTTCTTTCGTAAATCGATGCGTGAATTTCTCTGACGGTGCTAGTATCTTAGATATTGGTGTCGGCACCGGCTTACTGACCAAAGAATTATACAATAAAGGCGCAGAGATTTATGGAATTGATTTTTCACCAAAAATGCTGGAATTGGCAAAACGAAATATGCCTAAGGGCCAGTTCGTATGTCATGATTTTTCAAAAGGTATACCGAATGAATTTGAGCAGATGAAATTTAACTATATAATTTCGTCTTATGCCATTCATCATCTTGAGGATGATAAAAAGGTAGACTTTTTTAAACTACTCAAAGGTAACCTAAAAGAAGATGGGAAAGTTGTTATTGCAGATATAGCATTTCGAACACGGGACGAGCTTAGACATTGTAGAGAAAAAGCGCAAGGCTGGGATGTAGATGAAATCTACATTGTTGCAGATGAAATAACGGAAAAATTGAGAATTAGAGGGTTTAGTCCAATATATACACAGATTTCATCGTGCGCAGGGGTCTTGGAAATTGTTTGAGCCTTATGAAAGGGAAGGGAGAATAGTGAGTAAACGTGAAATTGCAAGCCTCGCTTGTAAAGTCTTGGGTATCTTCTTTATTATTCAAGGGACTAATGTATTATCCAATATACTTCTCTATTCAATGGCAACGCCGGACCCAATAGCAAATGAAAGGCCATTAAATATCATTTTTTCGTTATTTTATATATTCGTTGGAGTTTTACTATGGTTTCTTTCTGATAAAATGTCAGCAATTATGGTTACCGGGGAAAGTAATTCTAACAAGGGCTCAGGAATAGAGGCCGGTGATATTCAAAGAGTAGCTTTTTCGGTTCTAGGCCTTTACTTTATGGGTAACTCCCTACCAAGGTTAGTAACCAATTTATCCACGTTGAGTGGGTCTCCTAATTCTATTACGAGAATAATTCTTGGTTCTGTAGGTGGAATAACAGAATTTATCATAGGTTTAGGGATTTTCTTTGGATCACAGGGTTTGGTTAATTTTCTAAATATCCTTAGAACCGCTGGATTAAAGAAAGAGAATGGTTCTGAAGATAAGGAATGATTAGCTGAATATCTAAAGGGGGTGGATTACACTTGAAAAGGTTCATTGCTCTCGGTATCTGTTTTCTTGGTTTAGCCCTTGTCCTAGCGGCTGCAACTATGCCAAGGTTGAAGCCGTTACCCCTCGAAAACCATTTGCCTTTTGAAAAATCCCTAGACATAGCACAAATTTCTTGCCCCATTGATAAAGACGGCGATGGTTTAGATGATCTAAGGGATATTGTAGCCGGTGCCAAGGCGGAAGTCAGCAGAAAACCACAATACCGCAGTGCTTATTACCAAGGCGGGAATCCACCGGAGACAGAAGGGGTTTGTACTGATGTAGTGTGGAGGGCATTCCGAGATTCAGGTTACAACCTCAAGGATATGGTAGATAAAGATATACGTGAAAACATATCAAAGTACCCTCGTGTTGAAGGAAAACCTGACCCAAACATTGATTACAGGAGAGTTCCCAATCTTCAGGTTTTCTTCAGCAGGCATGGTTTGGAGCTAACGAAGGAGATTAGACCGGGTGATGTAGAAAACCTTTATATGTGGCAACCGGGAGATATTGTAACATTTGGTACACCGCATGAACACATCGCTATTATTTCAGATAAGCGCCGCCCGGATGGTGTACCCTATTTGCTTCATAACGCTGGACCGACTGCAAGTGAGACGGACCAATTGCAGAGTTGGCCGTCACCTATTACCGGACATTATCGGTTTCCCCGTTTTTAGCCAGACTCGTGAATGGTGTATGAAAGAGCGGAGAAGAAAAATTTTGTGTAATTGCCATCGGATGTGCTGCATGGTATTATCTTTAACGGAAGCAATATATTCCTTGGGGGCTAATTATGGAGACGCATTTGGAGTTTGAACAGCTTGTCGGATTATTACCTATACTTGCCAAAACAACAGGGGGATATGCCGTTATTACTGATTATGAAGGTAGAAGAATATCTACCTTTGACTATAATGGTCAAGAAATTCCCAGTCTTAAGGGTAAGATTTATGAATTGGCCAAAAAAGCAGCGATTGAAGGGAAGCCGCTTGTTGGTTCTTCTCAGATTGTCGATTTGGCGGATGCTTGGGCCTTACCTTTAGGTAACTTTGTTTTGTCTTGCAGTAATGTGGAACGGCTAAAAAAGGAACAGAAGTTACAAGAATCATTAAAGCGAGCATTGCCTATGATTGCACAGGTAGCCGGCGGTGAGGCAGTTCTGTTTAATGAGTTTGGTGAACGCACTAGCAGTTATAATTCGGATGGTACAGAGCGATTAGAGTTAAAAGGGAAAGTTAGTAAACAAGCACTGACAGCGATGGAATCCCAAGAACCGGTAGTTGGTAAATCTTTTTCGGTTCAGGGAGCTATGGCGGTGCGCATACCGATTACTAAAAACTTTGGATTCGGTTTTAATAACGAAGATACTTCCAAGCGGCAGCAAAAATTATATGAAGAAGTTAAAAAATTACAAAATACGCGCTATACTTTTGAAGATATTATCGGTGAAAGTGAATCTTTAATAAAAACGAAGAGTATGGCTAATTTTGTAGCCAATGGAATCTCCTCGATATTAATTTATGGGGATACGGGGACAGGTAAAGAGTTGTTTGCCCAGTCTATTCATAATGCAAGTCCCAGAAGAGCTAAACCGTTTGTAGCTCTAAACTGTGGAGCTTTGCCGGCGACTCTTATCGAAAGCAATCTCTTTGGTTACGAAGAAGGAGCTTTTACAGGAGCTAAAAAGGGCGGGAGCCCGGGTGCGTTTGAACAAGCCAATGGGGGTACTATTTTTCTCGATGAGATTAGTGAGATGGAACTGGGCTTGCAAACAAAGTTATTACGGGTGCTGCAGGAGAGGGAAGTCGTTCGTATTGGCGGTTTAAAACCTAAGAAAATAGATGTGCGTGTTATCGCTTCTACAAATAAGGACTTAAATGTTTTGATCGCCGAGGGCAAGTTTCGACAGGATTTATTTTATCGCCTAAATGTGGTACAGATAAAAATACCCCCTCTCAAAGAACGTCAAGGAGATATTATTTTACTGGCAAAATATTTCATGCAGAAATATAATGTTGCCTTTGGTAAGGCTATTGAAAAAATTGATCCGGAGACAATCGGAATTTTAAAAAATCATAATTGGCCTGGCAATGTTCGTGAACTGCAAAACTGTATCGAACATGCTATGAATATGGTTGGACGCGATACATATGAACTTTTGCCAAAACATCTGCCATCATATTTGCGTCAGGAATCGGATTCGGTAAAAGATGCCGTAGTTCTTGAAATCAAGCCAGGCAATCTTAACCTCGGGGATGCTTTACGCGAGACTGAGAAGAAAATAATTAAGGAAGCCTTAGAGGTTGTAAAATATAAAAAAGTAAAAGCGGCTCGGCTTTTAGGAATAAGCACAACAACACTTTGGAGAAAAATAGTTGAGTTTGGCTTGGATGAAAAACTGGAAAGAGATTAGGAATCAAGAACCATTTCACGATAGAAATGGTTCTTTTTATTTCTAAGATAAATATTACAAAAGTGAAAAGAATAACAAAAAAATTAACAAAAAAACGTTTCATTTATGTAATAAAAATGAATGGACTATCGAAATATGGATTATTATGTCAGCGTTCTTTCAGTAAAGAATGATCATACAATAAGGCTTTGGGGCCTTTTTTTATTTTGGGGACATACTAAAAAGCGTTGGCACGAATCTTGCTTATTATTATGCACGTAACAAAAAGTTTGAAGAAATGAGATTCTCAAATAGTATAAGTAAATTTGGGAAAAACTAAAACCAAAGGGCTTACATTTGGGGCTCGATAAGGGAGGCGCAAGTAAAGGTGAGCAAATTCGAGTATTTCAGACCAAACACGATAGAAGAAGCCATTATATTGATGAGGGAAAATCCGAGCTATTGTCTTTTAGCGGGTGGGACTGATGTCATGGTTAAAATCAAAGAAAACATTATTCATCCCTCAGCTATTTTAGATTTAGGCGCCTTGGATAGTTTAAAAGGTATAAAAGTCGAGGGCGGCAAGATAACCATCGGTGCTTTAACTACGCACACTCGACTCTTTGAATCAGATACCATTAGGAAATATGCACCGGCTTTAGCTAAAGCGGCAGGTTTAGTCGGATCCCCACAAATTCGTAATAATGGGACTGTAGGGGGAAATATGGGGAATGCTTCCCCGGCCGCCGATACCGTTCCTGCGCTGATGGCTTACGATGCAACAATCACAATAGCAAGTGCAACCGGAACCAGAGAAATCCTTTTAAAAGACCTGTTCAAGGGTCCGGGGCGCACTTACCTCGAACCCGGGGAGTTAATCACGGAAATATCCTTTGAAGCTCAAGGGGTCAATCAAAGCAGCAGCTTTGAAAAGCTGGGCAAGCGTAAAGCTTTGGCAATTTCGGTTGTGAATGCCGCAGTGTTTATTGAAGCGGATCCTAAGACTAAAATCGTGAACAAGGCTAGATTTGCTCTGGGCTCTGTCGCGGCTACACCGATCAGAGTACCCGCCGGTGAAGAATGTTTAATCGGGAATGTTATCTCGGAAAAATTGCTTTCAGAAGTCGCCGGCGTTGTATCCAATGCGGTAAAACCGATTGATGATGTTCGTTCAACGGCGGTCTATCGTCAAGAGATCGCAGGTACCTTGATTAAGCGGGCACTCGAAAATGCCTGGAGAACGATGAGCAATTAGCTTGGGGGTAGATGATATGTCAAAAGTAACGATAAGTTTCATTCTAAATGGTGAAAAACTGACGACTCAGGTTGAACCGGATATGCGTCTGGTCGATTTCTTAAGGGAAGATCTGGGGCTTACCGGGACAAAGATTGGTTGCGGCGAAGGGGATTGCGGTGCATGTACCGTGGTTATCAATGGAGAAACGGCGAATTCCTGTTTAGTACTGGCTCCTCAAGTTGATGGGAAAGAAGTTGTAACGATAGAGGGATTGGGTGATTATGAGCACATTCATCCTCTTCAGCAAGCCTTTCTTGAAGAGGGTGCTGTCCAGTGTGGATTTTGTACTCCGGGAATGATTATGTCGGCAAAAGCTTTGCTTGATAAGAACCCCCATCCGGATAGAGAAGAAATCATTCGCGAGATTTCCGGAAATCTTTGTCGCTGTACCGGTTATGCCAAGATCGCCAATGCAATCGAAAAGGTTGCCAATCAAAGCAAGGAATAGGCTGAAAAAGGAGTTGAAAATAATGCAGGATTTCAACGTCGTAGGCAAATCCGTAATTCGTAAAGATGCCATAGATAAGGTTTTGGGCAAAACGCAATTTGCCGCTGATATGAAGCTGCCCGGAATGCTTTATGCAAAGATTCTGCGCGGCAAAGTCCCCCATGCTATTTTGAAAAACGTAGATACCAGCGCCGCTGAAGCTTTGCCTGGGGTATATGCAGTTCTGACGGCTAAAGATATTCCCGGAAGCAATAGCCACGGAATTATTCTCAAAGATGAGCCCGTTTTGGCGATTGATAGAATCCGCAAAATTGGAGAACCTTTAGCAGTAGTTGCCGCGGAGAGCGAGAAAATTGCCGAAGCAGCTTTAGCGCTTATTAAGGTTGAATTAGAAGAGATTCCGGCTGTGTTTGACCCTGAAGAAGCGATGAAACCGGATGCTCCTAAGGTTCACGAAGGCGGGAACGTTGTCCAGCTTAGAAAAGTTCGCAAGGGGGACGTTGAGAAAGCCTTTGCTGAGGCAGACATCGTGATTGAAAATGTTTATCGTACCCAAATGCAAGAACATGCCTACATTGAACCCGAAGCGGGTGTTGCTTATCTCGATCGGGATAATGTCGTCTTAAATGTTTGTACCCAGAATCCTCACTTCGACCGTAAAGAAGTTGCCCGCAACCTCTCCTTACCGGTTAACAAAGTAAGAATTATCCAAGCAGCCACCGGGGGCGGCTTTGGCGGAAAACTGGATGTTTCCGTTCAAGTTTATATCGCTATCTTGGCGTTGCGGACAAAACGGCCGGTAAAACTAGTTTATAGCAGGGAAGAATCGGTTGTGGCAACCACCAAGCGTCATCCGTGTGTAATCTATTATAAAACGGCAGCGGATAAAAATGGCAAGCTGCTGGCAATTGAGGCAACGATTATCGGTGATACGGGCGCTTATGCATCTTATGGTCCGGGAACGATCACAAGGTCTGCTGTTCATGTTACCGGACCCTATGAGATTCCTAATGTAAAAGTCGATGCTTATACCGTTTACACCAATAATCCGACTGCCGGAGCTATGCGTGGTTTCGGTGTTCCACAAGTGGCTTTTGCGCACGAGCAGCAAATGGACATGCTTGCTGAAAAGGTAGGGCTTAACCCAATCCAAATTCGTTTGCTTAACGCTCTAAAACCGGGAAGCACAACGGGTACGGGACAAGTATTAGAAACAAGTGTAGGAATCTCGGAGACGATCAATAAAGCTTATAACAAAGCAACCGAAATCGCAGGCAAGATTTACTAAGAGGGGAGGTAGACATCGATGAAAAAAAGAGGTTTTGGTGTTGGCTGTATGTGGTATGGAGTAGGTAACACGGGTTTACCCAATCCCGCCGGGGCGTTTGTTGATTTATTAGATGATGGGACTGTCAACCTCTTATCAGGGGCGGCTGATATTGGTCAGGGTTCAAACACAATAATGGCTCAAATCGTCGCGGAAGAGTTGGGTGTCGATTTTGATGATGTTCTTATAACATCTGCCGACACCGGAATTACTCCCGAAGGGGGAGCTACCTCTGCCAGCCGTCAGACGTATATCTCAGGAAATGCCGTGTTGCGCGCAGCTCGGGAAGCTAAAAAAGTATTAGTCGGAGAAGCCGCTGAGCTATTCGGTGCTGAAGCTTCAGAAATCGTGGTTAAGAATCATCGCGTTTATGTTAAAGGCAAAGAAGACAACGCTAAAAAGATCCAAGATGTTATTGCCAGTTGCCGCAGCAAAGGGAAAATAACAATTGGCCACGGTTGGTTCAATCCAAATACAACCGCCTTAGAAAGCGAAACCGGTGAAGGCAGTCCTTACGGAGCTTATGCTTTCGCGACCCAAGTCGTAGAAATTGAAGTGGATACAGAGACCGGACAAGTAGAAGTTATTAACATTTTTGCAGCCCATGATGTAGGAACTGCGATCAATCCTATGCAAGTTGAAGGGCAAATTGAGGGTGGAAGCACGATGGGTTTAGGATATGGCCTTTACGAGGAAATCAAAAAAGAGGATGGCAAAATCAAAACTCCATCTTTTGCGACCTATACCATTCCAACCGCAATGGATGTTCCAACTGTTTATCCGATTATTGTAGAGGATCCTGTTGAAAACGGACCCTTTGGAGCTAAGGGCGTTGGGGAACCTGCACTAATTCCAACCGCTGCTGCAATTGCCAATGCGGTATATAACGCTTTAGGAATCCGAATCATGGAACTGCCCGTAACTCCAGAGAAAGTTTTGTCCCAATTAAAAATAAAACAATAAAACTTTAGGGGGTATTTTTATGGCAACCATAGCACTTACCAACATTGGAAAATTAGTTACCGGGGATATTAAAAATCCCGTCAGCAGCGCAAACACCATCGTAATTCAAGATGGGAAAATTGCAAAGGTCGGAAATTCCAATATCATTAAAGATTTCAACGTGGAAAAAACGGTGGATGTTGCAGGCATGACTGTAACCCCTGGTCTTATCGATTCCCACGTTCATACCGTACTTGGGGATTTTACGCCCCGTCAAAACACCATTGGTTATATCGAAGGTGCCGTACATGGTGGGGTGACAACGTTTATCTCTGCCGGGGAATGTCATACACCGGGAAGACCAAAGGATCCCGCGGGTACAAAAGCACTGGCGATTTTAGCCCACAAGTCTTATAACAACTTACGTTCCACTGGACTTAAGGTTCATGGCGGTGCTGTCATTCTTGAAAAAGGTTTAGTTGAAGCTGATTTCGATGAAATGGCTAAAGAAGGCGTATGGTTAGTCGGAGAAATCGGTCTTGGCAGTGTTAAAAAGCCGGAAGAAGCAAGACCCATGGTCGAGTGGGCTAAAAAACGGGGCATGAAAGTGGCCATGCATTGCGGTGGTACCTCGATCCCAGGCAGTTCCACTGTGACGGCTGATGATGTTATGGAAGCTCAACCTACGGTTGTTTCTCATATTAACGGTGGACCCACTGCTATTGCCCCGGAAGAAGTTGAAAAACTGATCAATCAAACCGAGCTTACTCTTGAAATCGTTCAATGCGGCAATGCTAGAATCGGTGATTTAGTGGCTAGAAAACTTGCTGAAAAAGATGCCTTACATCGTATTATTTTCGGTAACGACTCCCCATCCGGTACAGGTATTATTCCGTTAGGCATTTTGAGAACAATGAGCTTGATCGCTTCCATGTCCAATATCCCGGGTGAAAAAGTCGTAGCGATGGCTAGCGGAAATACGGCTAGAACTTTCGGATTGGAAACCGGTTTAATTGAAGAAGGAAAAGATGCTGATTTAGTCGTGATGGATGCTCCAATGGGTTCGATCGGTTCAGATGCTATGGAAGCTTTAGAAGTTGGCGACCTTCCGGGTGTTGCGATGGTCATAGTGGATGGTGTCATTAAAGTGACGAAAAGCCGGAATACTCCTCCAACGACTCGCAACTATACGATTCAATAGACAATTATTTAAGAGGGGATGTTCAAGTGACAGTAGTAATCAATCAAGAACTTTGTAAAGGTTGCGGAATCTGCAGCAGAGAGTGCCCTAACCAAGCTATCTTAATTGAAAATAAAAAAGCAGTACTTCAAAGCAACTGTACAAGTTGCGGTGTTTGTACGAAAGTCTGTCCTTTTCAAGCTGCTGTTAAAAACACGGATATCAAAGAAGGGGCAGTAAAATGTGCATCTTGCCCGGTTCAGTGTGAAATTCTAGTAGGTTATTCAGGGGCTTGCCAGCGTTATCATAACGTTGAAGGTAAGCTAGTTCGCAACCGTGAGCTTGTTGCCAACGCCATTGAGAATGGACCGCTCATTACTGCTGTAGGAGCAGGAACAACGTACCCGTGCTGCCGTCCTGCACCGCACATTGTGCAAGATACGGTCAATGGTGTCGAGGTTGTTACCGTTGTTACCGAAGCCCCACTGAGTTATAGCGGCGCTAAAGTTAAGATTGATACCAATCTCTTTATCGGTGAAGAAGGAGCAAAAGTTAAACGAAACGGTAAAGTTGTAGGGATGGTCGATACCGAAGAATACGGATCTAAAATGCTTTCGATCGGCGGGGCTAATCTCCTTACAGGCAAGGACGGCTTTATCGTCGCCCGTACGGTTGTAGAAATTTGTAATGGACAGCGTGTGACTTTAAAAGTTGACGAAGGCAGTACGTTAGAGCTCCAAGTCGGTTATGCTCCGATTGTTAACGGTGTAGAAGATACAAAAATGCGGGTGGGCTGCGGTAGTGCCACGATTGGTATGTTTGCCGGCAAGCTCAGCGAAGTGGTCGACGAGGCAATCATCCTTGACCATCACGTTGTCGGTCTTCTTTCCGAACATCTTGCCGGCGAAGTTGTCGGACTCAGTTGGAGCGGTGTTGTACCGAATGCCAGAAGAAGTACTCGTGGACGTTATTTCGGAGAACATGGAAAAGGTTGGGGCGGCACCGATATTGAGAACCCTAGAGATGCAATCCAATCGGTTGACATGTCTATCGCTAAACCGGGTATTAAAATCTTAGTCACGGAAACAACAGGTCAAAAGGGAGCACTTTTCCAAGTGGATGAAAAGGGAAACGTCCATGAAATTCCTATGACGCCCGAAGTAAAAGCTGCAGTTGATCATATTGCCGCAAACTGTGAAAACTCAAGAGTATCTGCCCTTTATGTAGGAGGTACCGGTGGCAGCGCCCGCGCAGGGGTAGCTACCAATCCAATTAAAGTAACACAAGCAGTTCATAGCGGAGACGCTAGGATGACCATCGGGGGCGCTGAAGCATATGTACTTCCGGGTGGAGGTATTAACTTCATGGTCGATGTAGAAAAAGTTGTACCCCAAGCCTTTACTTGGGTTCCAACTCCGGCAACCGTTGCTCCTGTAGAATATACAATGCCTCTGGAAAAGTATAAGGAAATCGGCGGACACATCCAGGCTATCAAGAAATTAAGCGAACTCAAAAAATAGGATTGTACGATCCGGGGAGAACAGGCATGATTACGGTACTATCAGATGAACGGGTATTTTTAAACTATGGGCCAATGCAGATGGTACTTGCGGCAAGTTCAAAAAGAAATAAATTAACAGAAGAACTACAAGATGCGGCCGGATATGCAATAACTGTTTTGGAAGAACTTGCAAAGGTTCTCAATCTAGCCAAGGACATTAAAACAGTAAACTATCCCGATCTTTCCGAACTGCCATTACCTCTAAGGCTCATGGTCGAAGCAGTACGAGCAACTGAAGATAAGACATTGACGCCAATGGCTGCAGTTGCCGGGACGTTTTCGGATCTTGTAGCGGATTGGTTAGTCGAGAAGAAAGCAACCAAGGTAATAATCAATAATGGCGGAGATATTGCAGTTCGGCTATTAGATGGAGAAGTGACGAAAGTGGGGTTAACGCCAAGTATTGGCGCCCCCAGTTTCACTCATGTCGTGTCACTATCGTCTGGGGATAGTATCGGGGGAATTGCTACAAGCGGCTTGGGTGGAAGAAGTTTCACCAAAGGGATTGCAAACTCTGTTACGGTGTTGGCCAAGACAGCTCGAATTGCCGATAGTTGTGCCACGCTCATTGCTAATCATTGTGACGCCGATGATCCGGGTATCGTAAAAATGCCTGCTGAGATGCTTGATCCGAATACGGATATTCCGGGTCATATGGTTACAGTCAAAGTAGAGAACCTAAAAGCCGAAACAAAACGTCAAGCGCTTGCAAATGCCTTGGTCAAAGCCGAAGAATTAAGATCTAGGGGCGTTATCCAGGGAGCAGCAATCTTTGTCGATGATCTGGTTGCCATGATCCCCGAAGGTTTATGTTATCCAATAAATTCTTAGGAGGTAAATGAAAATGGAAATTCGTAAAATTGTGACTGTTGTTGAAGAGACTCATAAAGATGGGGAAAAGGTTGTGGCTAATCCAACCCGTAAAGCTTCTGTGGCAGCAGTTATTAAGAATCCATTCGCCGGTGAATATGTTGAAGATCTGACAGAGCTTAGTGAAATCGGAGAACAATTAGGCCAAATGTTAGCTGAAAAGGCTGTTAAAGCCCTTGGCATTGCTAAGGAAGAGGCTAATAGCTATGGTAAAGGTGCCATTGTCGGAGAAAAAGGAGAGCTGGAACATGCGGCAGCAATTCTCCATCCACGCATGGGTAAACCTTTCCGTGAAGCAGTCGGCGGCGGAAAAGCCATTATTCCTTCCGCTAAAAAACTCGGTGGCGTAGGAACCGGTTTGGATGTTCCTGTACACTATAAAGATGCCGCTTTCGTTCGTACCCATTATGATGCTATGGAAGTTAGAATTCCTGACGCTCCCAGAGCAGACGAAATCGTTGTTGCTGTCATTGTAACTGCCTCCGGACGTCCGCATCCAAGAATCGGCGGTTTGCAAGTATCGGAGATCAAAGGGGAAGACGGTTTAAGATAAGCAGTTACTGAAGAGACCTTAACATAGAACAATTTAAAATGATTTGTGACGTAGTGCATTCTCCTTCCGGGTAAAAAAGCACTACGCCACAAATCCCTGCACAGGGCGGTCGGAAGAAATTTAGGAGGTAACAGAATGAAAGTTGGTTTCATTGGTATAGGAGCAATGGGGAAGCCGATGGCTCAGAATATTATGCGAGCCGGGCATACTCTTGTTGTCAATGATGTGAATACAGCTGCGGTTGAAGAACTTGCGGCAGATGGAGCTATCCAAGCAAAAAGCCCTCGGGAGCTTGCAGAACAAGTTGAAGTTGTGATTACGATGTTGCCTAACGGAGCTATTGTCGAACAGGTTCTTCTGGGTGAAAAAGGTGTATTTGCGGGTGCTAAGCCCGGCTTTGCGATTATCGATATGTCCAGTGTAGCTCCCAGTTTTACTAAAAAAATCGCGAAAATTGCTGCCGATCAGGGTATTAATTATATGGATGCACCGGTTAGCGGCGGGGTCAAAGGCGCTACCGAAGGAACGCTGACCATTATGGTAGGCGGTGAACAAGAACTAGTCGATCGTTTCCAATCTTTACTCGAGGTTATGGGTAAAAAGATCTATCATGTTGGCGGTGTTGGCGCCGGAGACGCAGTTAAAATTGTCAATAATCTTCTTCTGGCCGTTAATATGGCTGCCGCTGCAGAAGCTTTTGCCCTTGGGACTAAAATTGGCCTTGATCCCAAAACATTATTGGAGATCATCAGCGTCAGTTCCGGTAACAGTTATGCATTGACAGCTAAAATGCCAAACTTCGTAATGAAAGGAAACTTTGCCCCGGGATTCGCTATTGATCTTCAGTATAAGGATCTTGAACTAGCCGTACAAACGGCTAAAGAGGCTAAAGTCCCAATGATGTTAACGAATGTCGCACAGCAACTCTATGAAAATGCACGGGCTGCAGGGTTAGGTCGCGAAGATATTTCAGCCATTATTAAACCGCTTGAAGAATTATTAGATATAAATGTCAGGGCCTAGAAATTTTAACCGGAGGTGATTCAAGATGAATGAAATTATTAATGTTGTAAAAGAAAAAGGCTACGAAATGGGCAGCTTAACAATAGGGGAAGTCATCGACGTAGCCAATGACTTAAATTTGCGTGTCAGTGATGTGGTCATCGCTGAAGCAATGCATAAAAATTCGATGAGCAAGGAAGAGGTTATTGATGCCGTATTAAATGCTTTTGCTCATAATCTATACGCCGCAGAGGTAGGGATCACCTCTGGTTCAAGTTTCTTGCTCGGCAAGGTACCCCAAGAACTGGCTGTCAATAATTTTGAAAAGCGCTTATTTGAAGATGATTTCGTAAACAGGATATTGGTATATACGTTAGCCTCACAAGTCGGGAACCATTCATGCGGATTACAACCGTGTGCAGGTACAGGAGATTCTTGCACCTATACCGGCTTATTCCGCGCTTTACAGGAAACGGTTGAAGATAAAGAGGAACTGGCAAGGACAGTTTCCGTGATGCTTAAGGTAGGAACGATTTTCCGGGCAGGAAAGACCTCTACAGGCTGTAATATGGAAGGATTTGGGGCAGGTGCCGCGGCAACCGCGGCGACTTTAGTCGAACTTCGTAAAGGAAGCCCCAAAGCGATGGAGAGAGCTATGGTGTTGGCGCTTTCACCAACGATTGGTAACCCATGTACACCTAGGGTTATGGTTGCCGGACTTTGCTCGACCCATATCGGCGGGGGAGTTGTCATTGGTAATCTTGCAGCCAATTTAGCACTTTATACGACGATTCCGGTTAATGTTCCGGTTGATGTTATGATCTCAATGGCAGCTGCCGTGCACCCCGTATCTGCGAAACAAATCGTGCCTGTAGTTATTAAATATATGCAGCCTTTCTTCAAAACCAATCTTGAAGTGGAACACTTCATTTCGGATGATATTAAAGATCGTGAACACGATACGATCAATCAAACGATGGAATTAGCGATCAATGAAGCTCGTGCTTTAGCCGGTAAGGCGAATTCGATTGTGAAGCCTTTTGGGGATGCAGTCGTTGGCGGCAGCAGCCAGGCTGTCGGCTCACCGACAAATACGGGTCGAATTGCCCATGAGTTAGCTAAAGGTGAAATCACCGGCGTTAAGATCGAGTTATATCCAGAGCTATTCGCCCGTCGTGGGATCAATGTTCCGGGAATCCTCATGGGTGCGGTTCTTGGTGCAAGCACTGACAATGGTAAAGCTTATCGTGAAGTTATCCAAAAGGTACTCGATAAAAAGATTAAAGTGGATATTGTTGAAGTCGATGAACCTCAGTTGCAAAAAGTAACAATTTATGCAACTGAACAAAATAGCATGGTTGAAGCTCTTAATCGAGGCGGTGCACGTCTGGTGCTGAAGAAGGCCAGCCCTTCTATTGAAGAAGCCCGCCTTGCGGCTCAAAAACTTGGAATTGTACTCGTTGACTAAATAGCTGGGACTATGAGTTTGGGAGGAGGAGAAAAGTGAATCAAGTAGAAAAGTACCTAGCCAAGGCTGCTGGGCTGGAGAAAGTACAAGCGGGCGAAGATATTACCGTTAAGGTTGACTTAGTCATTGCTCATGACGTAACCGGCCCTATGGCTGTTGAACAGTTTAAAAAAATAGGGGTTGATCAGGTCTTCGATTCTCATAAAGTCGTTTTTGTTTTAGATCACATTATTCCGGCTGCTACTCCGGAGGTTAGAGCTCTTCATAATATTCTTAGGGAGTTTTCTAAGGATTATGGGGTTAAGGTATATGACAAATGTGATGGTGTTATCCATCAGGTTATTGCCGAAAAGCACCGTTTAAGCAGAGGCTCGATTCTAATGGGTGCCGATTCACATACGTGTACGGCTGGAGCGTATGGGGCAATTGCTATACCTGTGGGAGCCACGGAGTTAGCGGCAACGATGGCTACGGGAACACTCGATTTAGAAGTTCCGGAGACCTATGAGCTTCGATTAGAAGGAAAGCTCTCGCCCGGGGTATATGCGAAAGATGTTATTCTGCATCTTATCGGACATTTTGGAACGAACGGCTTTACAGACAGGGCAGTTATTTATTCAGGCAGTCTTATTGAAAATCTAACCTTAGATGACAAGATGACCATTTCCAATATGGGAATTGAAATGGGTACGATGATCAGTTACTTTGCTGATGAACATGAACCTGTTGGACCGGTTAAGGGAGTCTATATATTTAAGACTGAAGAGATTCCGGCAAGTGTTGCTTGCCCGCCTAATCCGGGTAATGTTTCGAAAGTAAGCGATATCGCGGGTACTAAGATAAATCAAGTTGTGATTGGAAGTTGTACAAATGGGCGTCTAAGCGACATGAAAATTGCCGCAGAGGTGCTCAAGGACCGCAAGGTAGCTGAAGCTGTAACCTTATTAGTAATCCCTGCTTCCATAAGCATTGCTCAGGAAATGGAAGATCAAGGCATTACACGTGTTATCCGTCAAGCAGGGGGTATTGTTACGAGTCCGGGATGCGGTCCGTGTTTCGGGGCCCATATGGGACTTTTAGCTGAAGGCGATGTTGCCGTTTCGACGACCAACCGTAATTTCCCAGGGCGGATGGGTCATCGGAATGGTAAAGTCTATCTTGCTTCACCGCGTTTAGCAGCGGAAAGTGCTATCGCAGGGGAAATCGTTGCTCCGGGCACGATTGCCGCTCTAGGGGGGGTAGACTAATGGCTTGGAATAATAAGGTAAGAGGTCGGGTTTGGAAATTCGGCGTTAATGTTGATACAGATCAGATTCTACCGGGCTACGCTATGGCAGCTCCGATAGATAAGTTAAAAGACTATGCCCTTGCCGGAAGTGAAATCCCGGATTTTGCTCAAAAAGTACAGCCGGGAGACATCATCGTTGCGGGTGATAACTTTGGTTGTGGTTCAAGCCGGGAGCAAGCACCGGTTGCCTTAAAAGATGCGGGGACCGGGGTCGTTATTGCTAAATCATTTGCTAGGATTTTCAGACGGAACTCCATTAACATTGGTTTACCGGTATTGATTGCAGATGTAGTGGATAAAATAAAAAACGGACAACAGGTCGAAGTTGATCTAATAACAGCTGAAATAACGATCATCGAGACTGGGGAAAAATTGCAAGGACAGCTCCTTTCAGCTAATGTTTTGGAGACATTAGAGGCAGGGGGACTTATTGCTAAGGTGCGCAAGCAGCTCCATCTATCCTAGGTTTTTAAAAGGTTATTAGGAGGAAGGACTTCAATGCAAGAGAAAACGAAAAAGATTATCATCGAAGACTATGAAAGTGTACAGGCCTATGAAAGAGTCTTTGGCGTCGAGATGCCGAAAGTAGGTCCGGACGGTACAGTTACAGGCCTGCCGGCCCCGTATCCAAGAGTTGTTAATGGTGTTGAACGCAGCGGATATCGTATTGCCGAGTTAGGCCGCCAAGCGGCTAAGACAGGAATCCCGGTTCAAAACCCTATCCTTGGAAGAAATAGTGCCGAAGAGACTTACAGAGAGTCTTTGGAAATGTATAAAATCGCTGAAGAACTTGGAATCTCCCTTTTCCAATTTGTTCACTCGGAGGCAACCCGGCATATTGATCCGCTCAAAGGAGCAGAACTGATTGAACAATCGAGAGGAAAAGGCGGAATTACTCCTAACGGAGAACGCGAATTCATTCAGCTTGGCGGTGGGGTAAAACATCCCCTTCGTATTAATGCAACAGGGGATACACCGCATCTATCCATTATCAATGCCTTGATTGCAGGTTTTGATGGAACAGATATTGGACCGGTTATCCATGTTCACTTCGGTGGCCGCGGAATTCATGATTATAAAACAAAAGTGACCAATGGCTACAAAGCGTTACAGATCTGCGCAGATAATAACATCTTTGTGCAAACCGATTCTCATAAGCATCTTAACAACATCGGCGGGACCGACGGTATGGCCTTGGCCATGTGTCTTTTAGCAGAGGGCCTTGCAGTTCATGCCGGCTTGCCAAGGGCGCTTAGCGGGATTCAGATGAATGTCGGCGGAATCAATCTGTTAGCTGATTTAGCCGTTATGCGTGCCTTTAAGCAGGTCATGTGGAGTGAATTCCTGATCGTTGTTCCGGAAACCTTCCAAAATCCACCGGCTGACCTCATTGCCGAACAAGCTCATTTTGCCCGTATGGCCGTAAGTGCTAAATTAGGCGGTGCAAACTTCTATCGTCCTAAGGCTGCCGAAAACGTAGGGATCCCTACAGGAGCCTCCATGGCGAAGGCGATCTGGGCAACACAAAATGTGTTCACCAATGTTGCTTCTTATGAAATCAACGATCCGGCTATTGACCAAAGAAAAGATGAAATTATTAATGAAGCGATGGCTGTTTTAACTGCAGCGTTCGGTCTTAACAAACAGCTTAAACCTGAGGAAATCGATCCCGAATTCTGGTTGAAGTACAGTGATGAGGAATTAATTGATATTATTGTCGCGGCAGGTAAATCCGGTATTCTCGATGCCCCACGGGCCGGTGGCTGGGATCTTAAACGCGG
Organism: Desulfitobacterium sp.; assembly: GCF_034927245.1. GTDB lineage: Bacteria > Bacillota > Desulfitobacteriia > Desulfitobacteriales > Desulfitobacteriaceae > Desulfitobacterium_A. Next base: position 4,444 of record NZ_JAYFQK010000020.1, on the reverse strand, counting down.
CGTTAAAACACATCGCGATAAGGACGGAATACGGCGCTATATCCCCGGTTACAGTCCTGTAGGAGTTCCCGCCGAGAAGCTGTCTTTTACCAAAGAAAACGTTAAAGTTGATGCAAAAGCTACCGTGACACAAAAAGAGAAGATCTTATTAGCTACGGTTGGAGCTGATGCACACGTCGTTGGCATTAACACCATTCGTGAAGCGTTTGAACAAGCAGGCTATGAGGTAATCTATCTGCGGGGGATGAATCTTCCGGAAACAGTAGCAGAAGTTGCGGCAGAGGCGAAAGTTGATGTTATCGGGGTCAGCAACCTTCTGGGGCTTGGAACCACGTTATTCCCGCGGGTAGAACAACGTTTAAATGAACTCGGTATTCGAGATAAGGTTGTCCTTATGGCGGGTGGCCGGATTGCCGAAAAAGAAGAAGAACATGCGATGTTTGAAGCAAAAATAAATAACGAAGGAACAGGTTTCCTTGGAGTTGATGGTTTCTTCGGACCGGGAACAAATCCGGAAGATGCTATCAAATGGGTTCAAGAGAAAGTAAGCGGTAAGGGAGAAAAGTAGAATGAGTGATCAACGCAAAATCCGCACTGCAATTTTACGTGCGGGTACGAGTAAAGGTATTTTCTTAATGGAAAACGATTTGGCAGTAGATGCCAAAGAAAGAGATCAAGAGATTCTCGCAATCTTTGGCAGTCCGGATGTAAGACAAATCAATGGTCTTGGCGGAGCTGACCCTTTAACAAGCAAGGTAGCTATTATCGGACCGGCGACACGTCCGGACGCCGATGTGGATTATACGTTCGGACAAGTCAGTTTTACTGAAGCACTCGTCGATTATTCCGGTAACTGTGGAAACATTTCCGCCGGAGTAGGCCCTTTTGCAATTGATGAAGGTTTGGTGCGTGCGGTAGAACCGGTTACAACGGTTCGCATTCATAATACAAACACGGGTAAAATTCTTGTTGCCGAGGTACCGGTTAAGGACGGAAAGGCCCGCGCGGTTGGAGACTATAAAATTGCCGGCGTTCCCGGTACCGGAGCTAAGATTATGCTTGATTTCGCGGGTACAGCCGGAGCTGTAACTAATAAAATATTACCCACAGGCAATGCCATTGATGTTATGGATATTCCGGAAATCGGTAAATTAGAAGTCTCCATTGTTGATGTTGCTAATCCTATGGTGTTTGTAAGAGCTAAAGATTTAGGGTTGACCGGAATTGAAAAACCGGCCGAACTCGGTGCCAACAAGAAGATGCTGGGAATTCTTGAGCAAATCCGCGGTAAAGCAGCAACGATAATCGGAATGGCTAAGAACGAAGAAGATGCTCTTAAAAACAGTCCTGCATTTCCCATGATCGCATTTGTCAGCGAATCCCAAGATTATGTTGATTTTACGACAGGACGGACAATTCCGGCGAGCGATGTTGATCTGGTTTCCAGACTTATGTTCATGCAAGTAATGCATAAAACCTATGCGGGAACGGGTACAACATGTACAGGGGCGGCATCTAAAATCCCGGGAACCATAGTTAATGAAGTCTCACGTTCTCAAAACTCCTTAGTCCGTATCGGTCATCCGGCAGGGGTTATCGAGATTGAAGTTGAGGTCGAAGCTAACGGTAAAACTCTTGAAGTTAAACGGGCGGCTTTTGGGCGTACTTCACGCCGTATCATGGACGGTTACAGTTATATTGTGAAGTAACTCCTGGTCAAAAAATATTTCCAGGGGATGATAAAATGCAACACGTAGATTTATTGGTCTATGACGTAGGAAGCACGTATACCAAAGTTACTGCGTTTAAGAAAGAAAATAAGATTTTGAGCTTTATCGGTCGGTCACAAGCACCGACAACGGTCTCGAATATTGAGATTGGGCTGGTAAATGCACGTAAAAACCTCGCTCAAAGTATGGGCTTATCCGATGTTGCGCCGGAAAACGTTTTGGCAACAAGCTCGGCAGCAGGCGGACTTAGAATGATCGCTATGGGATATATGCCGCGTGTTACGGCAAAAGCAGCTAAAGAAGTAGCGATGAGCGCCGGGGCAAGAGTCTTAGAGATTATTTCCCACGAGACACCTGTTGACTTCCGGGAAGAGGTTTTACAGGAGATCAAACCGGATATTATTCTCCTTGCCGGCGGAACAGACGGCGGTGATGAGGATTCCGTTCTGGAAAATGCTCAAATTATTGTGAAAAGTAAATGCGGCGGTGTAGTGATCATCGCCTGCAATGCTCAGGTTCAACCGAAGGTTGAAGCATTTCTAAGCTCACACGATGTTCGTACGATCAGGGTCCCCAATGTCATGCCAACGATCCATGAGCTTAAGGTTAAACCGGCGCGGGAAGCGATTCATAGGGAGTTTATCCGTCAAATTACTCAGGCCAAAGGTTTAGGACGACTTCTGGAAATGGTTTCAAACAAGAGTGTGATGCCTACACCTGGCGCTGTACTCATGGGAACTGAGGTATTAGCCCTTGGAACGACTGAGAATGAAGGCTTAGGCAGCATTATGGTTATCGATATTGGTGGGGCTACGACAGACGTGCATTCCGTTGTGCCGGAATTAGCCGAATTGAGCAATGAGGAAAAAGGCTTGGTTATTTCTAACGAAAAACAGGTCTCCTATAGGACGGTTGAGGGTAATCTGGGATTACGGGTAAGCGCGACCGGAATCGTGGAAACGGCCGGTGCCATAGGAGTTTTGGCCAAGGTTGGTTTAGAAGGTGAAGATTTAGGCGAAGAACTGATCACTTATACGAAAAATCTGGAGAAGAATCCCGAACACATCAGTGTCACTGAAAAAGAAAAACAATTCGATAAAGCTATGGCGATAACAGCCATTGAAATCGCCATCAAACGTCATGCGGGATATTTAGCACAGAATTTTGACCCGGTCATGGGCGTTGCTCCGGGAACTGCTGTCGGACGTGATTTAAGAAAGCTTCAGAAAGTTGTCGCTGTGGGCGGTATTTTCGCTCATTCATCGGAAGAAGATTGTCAAGAAATTCTAATAAAAGCCTTTACTAACAGAGGAATATCCTTACTCCCAGAAAATCCACAATTTATTATAGATAAGAGTTATTTACTCTACACCATTGGCGCTTTAGCCCAAGAGTTTCCTAATGAAGCCTTAAAATTGGCTCTTAACAATATTTATGGTGGTAATTAAGAAAAGAATTAAGCAAACAAAGGAGTTATTAAGATGAACAAAGGAAAAAAACTGAGAGAATTATTAGCTGCAAAAGAGATTCTCGTTGCCCCAGGTGCTCATGATGCATTGACTGCAAAGATTATTGAAAAAACAGGCTTTTCTGCGGTTTACATGACGGGATATGGTCAGGCAGCCAGTCACCTTGGCACGCCAGACGTAGGTCTCCTCACCATGACGGAAATGTTAGCACGTGCGAATAACTTTGCCAGCGCTGTAGATATTCCGGTTATTGCTGACGGAGATACCGGTTTTGGAAATGCTGTCAACGTTATGCGTACAGTTCGCCAATATGAGATGGCTGGAGTTGCTGCAATTCAACTGGAAGATCAAGTTGCACCGAAAAAATGCGGTCATATGACAGGAAGACAAGTAATTCCGATGGAGGAAATGGTCGGCAAGATTAAGGCTGCTGTAGAGGCACGTCAAAACCCGGATTTCGTTATCATTGCCCGTACCGATGCGCGTACTGTTCATGGAATTGATGAGGCAATCCGTCGTGGAAAAGCCTATGAAGAAGCCGGAGCTGACGTTATCTTTATTGAATCCCCCGAATCTGTAGAAGAAATGAAAATGATTACCTCTAATTTTAATGTACCGGTCCTAGCGAATATGGTTGAAGGCGGACGTACCCCATTGTTAACGACGAACGAATTGGAAGGTATCGGCTACAACTTAGTTATCTTCCCAACCGCTTCTACCTATATTACAGCACAAGCGATGAAGAATTTGATGGAAGAGTTGAAAGCAAAAGGAACGACGAAAGGGCTCATGGATCAAATGATTCCTTTCCCTGAATTCAATAAAATGATCGGTCTTCCCGAGATTCGTGAAATTGAAGCAAAATATGTATTAGGATAAGCCGTATATCTAATGAAACATCCTATTTAAGGGGGTGATGCATCGTGAATCCCTTTGACTAAACCTCGACAAGCGATGGTATAGAATCGAGCCCTTATTCTTACATCTTTATATTTTCGCATTCTAGCCCCACAGCTAAGTCGATAAGCATGGTCGAGGAGGGTTTGCACCCAAGTCCAAGTCATACTCAGGTTCGAATAATTATGTCCGATACTTTGTAAATGGTAAATAGCCTCTCGGAATAAAAAGGGAGGAAATCTCCAAGATGGGATAAAGTCCCTGGGAATTACGATGAGCAAAAGGAGATGAAGAACCCCACTCATAAAATGGGCATGCCAAAAAGGCCTAACCGCACTCCTTTTTGAA